>NZ_JACHKA010000001.1:1500000-1800000 GCF_014203955.1 Sphingobium lignivorans | reverse complement strand
GTGGTAAGGGCATTCTCCGGCACGTTCCATTGTGCCGCCGCCGCCTTCACGAACATCGCGCGCGCCGCCGCGCCCACCTGGCGCATGGGGATGTAGTTCATCGGCGTGGTGAAGCTGCCGCCCGCGATCTGGAAGCCATAGACCTTGTCGTCGGCAATCGTCGTCTCGGGCGTCACCTGCGCCCAGTCGACATCCAGTTCCTCGGCGATGAGCATCGGCAGCATCGTCTTGACGCCCTGCCCGATCTCCGGATTCTTCGCCCCGATGATGAAGCTGTTGTCCGGGTTGACGCGGATATAGGCATTGATGACCGTGGCCTTGTCTCCCGGATTGGCCGCAAAAGCGATCCGCGCGTCGAAGGCAAGCACGGCGCCGCCGACCAGCGTCGCCTTGAGCAGCGCCCGCCGGCCGAGCATGAGCGGGGCGGTCATGCGCTCGCTCCTTCGCTGGCGGCGGCTTTCTTGATGGCCGCTCGAATTCGCAGATAGGTCGCGCAACGGCAGATGTTGCCGCTCATGGCCTGATCGATCTCCTCATCGCTCGGCGACGGCTTGGCGCTGAGCAGCGCAGTCGCGCTCATGATCTGCCCGGCCTGGCAGTAGCCGCATTGCGGCACGTCCAGCTCCGTCCAGGCCTCGCTCACTTTTCGGCCGACCGGCAGAGTCGCGACATGCTCGATGGTGGTGACCTGCTTGCCGGCCACGGTGCTGATCGGCGTGGTGCAGGAGCGCACCGCCTTGCCGTCGACATGCACGGTGCAGGCACCGCACAGGGCCATGCCGCAGCCGAACTTGGTCCCGGGCATGTCGAGGTCCTCGCGCAGCACCCAGAGCAGGGGCTTGCGCGGATCGGTGTCCACTTCCCGCGTCTCCCCGTTGATCGACAATGTGGTGGCCATGCCCGCTCTCCTGCCCGTCCTTGCTGATGATTGAGAATGCCGATGCGCGTGGGCGGTTGTCAATGTCCATAGCCTTGCAATAATCTGTTTTGCAGCCCACCCCCGGAGCGCGACACCCCGCCTGAATCCGAGAGCCACTGGACAGACATTGAACGATATTGACGAGATCGTCGCGGCCGCCCGCGACTGGGCCGGCCAGCCCATGGCGCTTGCCACCGTGATCGAGGCATCGGGCTCCGCCCCGCGCCCCCGGGGCGGGCATCTGCTCGTGGCTGGCGACGGGCGCTTCGCGGGATCGATCTCCGGCGGCTGTGTGGAATATGAAGTGTTCGCCATCGCCGAGGGCGTGATCGCCGGCGCACCGGCAAGCGTTCATCATTATGGCAGCAGCGATCCGGGCGTGTGGCTGCCCGGCCTGCCATGCGGCGGGCAGATCGGCGTCCTCGTGCAGCCAGTGAGCGAAGACGGGTTTCCGCCAGCCCTGTTCGGCGCGATCGAGGCGGCGCGCAAGGCGGCAAGGCCTCTTGCTCTTTCCACCGATCTCGCAACCGGCCGCACCGTCGCGGGCGACCTGCCCGGCCATTTCGTGAATGTCTATGAGCCGGCGCGCCGCCTGCTCATCGTCGGCGGAGTTCAGATCGCCCAGACCCTGTCCGCCATTGCCCGCGCGACCGGCTTCAGCGTGACCGTCAACGACCCCCGCGAGCGCTTCCTGAGCGCCGCGCGCTTCCCCGATGCCACCCTGACCGATGCTTGGCCCGACGAGGCCGTCCACGCCTTCGCGCCGGATGCCAGCGCGGCGGTGGTGACGCTCAGCCATGACGTCAAGATCGACGATCCCGCCCTCGCCGCCGCCCTGCTTCATCCCACCGGCTATGTCGGCGCGCTGGGCTCGCAGGCCAATCAGGCGCGCCGGCTGGAACGGCTCGAAGCCCTCGGCATCGACCGGGCGGCGCTGGCGCGCATCGATGGCCCGGCGGGTGTCCCGATCGGCGGCATGGGGCCCCAGGAAATCGCCCTGTCCATCGCGGCGGGCATCGTGAAGGCGCTGCGTGCCGGGCAATGACGGCCTCGTCATCGCGCTGCTCGGCGCCGGTCGTTCATCGCGCTTCGGGCGCGAGGACAAGCTGCTGGCCATGCTTGGGGATCGCCCGCTGATCGCGTGGGCGGCCCAGGCGGGGCTCGGCATTCCGGCGGCGCATCATCTTCTCGTCTCGGGTCCGGACGCGCGGCTGGCGGCGGCTTGTCCCGGCTATGTCCTGCTCCCCAATCCGCACCCCGAAGACGGTCTGGCGTCCTCCCTGCGCATCGCGGCGGGCGCCGCGCGCGGCCTAGGGACGACGGCCCTGCTCGTCCTGCTGGCGGACATGCCCTTTGTCGATGCGGGGCATCTGGCTGCTATGGTCACGCAGTGGGATCGGGACGGGAGCCAGCCCCTCTTCTCCCGCAGGCCGGGCGGACCGCCTCAGCCCCCCGCACTGTTCCCCGCCGCCTTCCTGCCGATGATCGAGGCCTTGCAGGGCGATCGCGGCGCGCGGGCTTTGGCCGGGGATGCGCTCATCGTCGAAACACAGGCAGACCGCATGATCGACATCGATACGCCTGCGGATCTGGCCCGTGCCGCAGACTATCTTCGGGCACTCGATCCAGGCGAGCAGACCTGACCGGACAGGCTCTCAGCGCAGCGGCGGGATATGCCGGTTGATGACAAGCGCGGCGGCCAGGATGGTGAGCGCGAAGAACAGGACAACCGCGAAGAAAGGCCAGCTCTGGTCATTGGCCACGCTCAGCAGCACGCCGCCGATCAGCCCCATGATCACGCCGCCCGAACGGCCGATCATCAGCCCGACCCCGATGCCGGTCGCGCGCACCTGTTCGGAATAGCCGAGCGCGATCACGGAATAGCCGGTCGCGATCGCGGTACTCGCGAAAATTCCGACGCCCCCGACCGCGCCCATGACGACCCAATAGGTCGCGGCATCCGGCAAGCCGCTGAGGCCGTGCAGCCGCAGTCCCAGCAGCAGGATGCATCCCGCCGCCAGCAGGGCCGCGGACATCACCACCCTCCGCGAGCCAAGCGCATTGACGAGGAAGCCCGCGAGAAGCGCGGCCATGACCGACAGGAGATTGAAGGCGAAGATCGCCTGAAGCGCCTGCGCGAGCGGGAAGCCGGCCGTGGTGAGCATCGTCGGCATCCATGAAATGAAGGCGTAGACAATGAGCTGGGCGGAGAAGAACAGTAGCCACGCCCCCACATTGAGGCGCAGATAATGGCGCGCGAACATGCTGTCCTGCCGGGCTCGCGAGGTCGGCATCTCGCGCGCTGACGCAGGCGTCGCGAGCGCGATCGACTCGATGCCCGCATGGCGCTTCAGCAGGTCGGCGGCGCGCTCGCTCTCTCCCTTTCCGGCCAGATAAGCGGCGGACTCCGGCAGCGCCACCAGCACGATGAAGGCAACCGCGAGCGTCAGGAGACCGCAGGCGACGAAGCAGCCTCGCCAGCCGAGCATGGGCAGGAAGAGCTGCAGCGCCAGCGCCCCGACCATGCCGCCGAGCGGCGTGCCGACCGACAGGAACGCGATCGCTTTCGCCTGCGCCCGACGCGGCAGCCATTCGGCGACCAGCGCGACGGACGAGGGCGTCGCCGCGCCGAAGCCGAGGCCACTGATGAAGCGGATGATCGTCATCTGCGTGACATCCTGCGCGAAGGCCGCAACCACCGTCGCCAGACCGAACAGGAAGGTCGCCACGCACAGGACGCGCTTGCGGCCGAACAGGTCGCCGAGCCGCCCGCCGCCGCCCGCACCGAGCGCGAGCCCGAGCAGGGATGCCGCCAGCGCCGGACCGAAGGCGGCGCGCTCGATGCCCCATTCCGCGAGGATCACCGGCGCGACGAGCCCGAGGAGCTGGATGTCCAGCCCGTCGATCATCAGGATGAACTGGACGATGAGCAGGATCGCGATTTGCCGGGTACTGATGGGCCGCTGGTCAAGCGTCGCGGAAATCGTCGCAATCATTCCCTGCCCAGCCGTCATGCCCCGCCCCCCGCCGGGAAAGCCGGCCTGTCGGCACTCTGGCACCGCGCACCTGCGCTGGCCAGCGATTCGGCCCGCGCCATTTCGGTCCCGGGGGACGGGCTCAGATCTCGACCTGGCTTCCCAGCTCGATCACGCGGTTGGTCGGCAAGCGGAAGAACTCCATCGCGCTTTCCGCGTTGCGCAGCATCCAGGCGAACAGCTTCTCCCGCCAGATGCGCATCCCCGGCCGCGCGGACGGCAGGAGCGTCTGGCGCGCGAGGAAGAAGCTCGTCTCCATCATCTTGAAGGGCACGCCGCAACCGGAGGCCCCCGCCAGCGCGGCCGGCACGTCCACTTCCTCCATGAAGCCGTAGTTCAGGATCAGGCGGAAGAAGCCGCGCCCGAGATCCTCCACCTGATAGCGCTTGGCCGGGCCGACGGTCGGCAGGTCAGCGACCTTCACGGTGAGCAGCACCACCCGCTCGTGCAGCACCTTGTTGTGCTTGAGATTGTGGAGCAGCGCGTGCGGCACGCCATCCGGCGTGGACGTGAGGAACACGGCGGTGCCCGGGACGCGAACCGCGCTGTTCGCTGCGGAGGCGACGAACACCGGGATCGGCATGGCCGATTCGCGCAGCCGCTCCATCATCAGCCCCCTGCCCTTCGACCATGTGGTCAGCAGCGTGAAGATGACGAGCCCCACCATCAGCGGGAACCAGCCGCCATCGGGCACCTTGGTGAGATTGGCGGCGAAATAGGCGCTGTCCACCAGGAAGAAGACCGCCAGTGCGCCCACGGAGAGCAGGCGGTTCCATTTCCAGAGCGAGAACAGCAGCACGACGAGCAGGCAGCTGTCGATGAACATCGCGCCGGTGACGGCGATGCCATAGGCCGCCGCCAGATTGCTGGAGGTCCGGAAGGACATCACCAGCAGGATCACGATGACCAGCAGGCCCCAGTTGATCACCGGAATATAGATCTGCCCCTGCGCGCTGGCGCTGGTGTGGGTGATCTTGAGACGGGGCATGAAGCCGAGCTGGATCGCTTGCTGGGTCAGCGAGAAGGCGCCTGAAATCACGGCCTGGCTGGCGATGATTGAGGCGAGGATGACGAGGATGACAAGCGGCAGCCGCAGCGCTTCGGGGGCCAGCAGGAAGAACGGATTCTTGATTGTTTCGGCTGCTGCGCCGGGCGAGAGCGACATGATCATCGCGCCCTGCCCCAGATAATTGAGCATCAGCGCGGGCAGGACGATGGCGAGCCAGGAAACACGGATCGGGTTACGTCCGAAGTGCCCCATGTCGGTATAGAGTGCTTCCGCGCCGGTCACCGCGAGGACCACCGAACCCAGCGCCAGGAAAGCGACCAGCTTGTCCGTCAGGAAGAACTGCAGCGCATACCAGGGATTGAGGGCGAGCAGGATCGAGGGATTGGCGGCGATATGCAGAATGCCGAGCGTCGCCAGCGTCAGGAAATAGACCGCCATGATCGGGCCGAAGAGCTGACCGACCTTCGCCGTCCCGCGCGACTGGATGGCGAAGAGGCCGATGAGGATCGCGACGGCCAGCGGCAGCACGATCGGACCAAATCGGGGATCGACCGTCGTCAGGCCTTCCGAGGCCGAAAGCACCGACATGGCCGGGGTAATCATCGAGTCGCCATAGAACAGCGCCGTCGCGAAGACGCCCAGCATGACGATCGGGCCGGTCCAGCGTTTGTGGCCGCTCTGGCGGCTGATGAGAGCAAGCAGCGCGAGGCTGCCGCCCTCCCCCTTATTGTCGGCGCGCATGATGATGCTGACATATTTGATCGTCACCACGATCATCAGCGACCAGAAGATCAGGCTGAGGACGCCGAATATGTGCAGCCTGTCTGGATCGAGCGGATGATGGCCCGCAAAGGTCTCGCGAAACGCATAGATCGGGCTCGTGCCGATGTCGCCGAACACGATCCCCATCGCCGCGATGACGAGCTTGCCCAGGCCGTCGCGCGCGTGGCCGGTCGCATGACTGCTCTCCGCCGGCGCAGCTGCGCCAGCGCCGTCGGCCGGCGTCGCTTGATCGGGCGTGGTCACTGGCCCGCCTGAACCGCAGTCATCGGTCATTCCCCTCGTCAGGCCTCTGCCTGATCGCGCGGCGCCCTACCATTTCGAATCCCATGGTGCAACGCACAATCACGGCGCCTGCTCGCCACCCCGGGACATCGCCTCGCGGCGCTCGATCAGGGCATTGATGAGCGCCACGTTGCGGATCAGTTCCTCGCGCAGTTCCATGTCTTCCGGCAAGCGGGCGGCCAGTTTCAGCCACATGTCCCTGGAACGCTCGAACTGCCCCGATTCGGCAAGCGCCAGCCCATAGAAATAGTTCGCGGAAACGCTTTGCGGGTCGATCGTCAGCGCTTGGCGGAACGCATAGTCGCTGGCGGGCGACAGCGTGCCATTGCCATGCGCGAGCAGCGCGTTGCCCAAGCCAACCCAGAGATTGGGATCCCTGGGGTTCTCGCGCAGCCCGGACTGCAACACATTGGCGGCATCCTTGGTATTGCCGCTGCGCGCCAGCGCGTCCGAGACGACCAGCCATTTCGTCGCCGAGGAAATCCGCTCGCCGATCTCGCGCCGCTTCTCGGCAAGGGCCTCGTCGAACTTGGCTTGCCCGGTGTCGGCCGACACCGGCTTGCCGAAGAGGCCCGGATGACCCTGCCAGGCATAGCCGGCGAGCCCGAGCAGCAGCGCTGCCGCCACCGGCGCGATCGCGCGCAGCGGGATGCGGGCGGACAGGAGGATCGCGGCGGCCGTCAGCGTCGCCAGCAGCAGGGCAATGACGAGACCGGTCATGGCTGGCTCCCGCGGCGGCGCTTCATGCGGCTTCGCACCAGCAAACCGCCTGCGCCGAGCATCAATATCGGCGCTGCCCAGAGCGGCCAGAGAATCGGTTCGGCGGTCGGCTTGTAGCTGATCCAGTCGCCATAACGCTCGATCAGCCAGGCGCGGATCGCTTCCGGATCTTCCCCGCGCGCGATGCGCTCGCGGATCTCCGAGCGCATGTCCGCCGCCATGCTGGCGTCGCTGTCGGCGATCGACTGGCTCTGGCAGGTCAGGCAGCGAATCGTGTGCATGAGGTCCGTCGCCTTCGCTTCCAGCGCCGGATCGTCGAGCTGCCGGTTGGCGTAAGGCGCGGGCGGCAGGGCCGTCTGCGCGAATGACGGTGCCGGCATCGACATCGCGCTCACCATCGCCAGCAGCAGGGCCATCGGCAGCAACCGCCTCATGATTCCGCATCCTTCAGCTTCTGCAGGATCGTCTCCATGTCCTGCGGGCCGATATAGCCGATATGCTGGTAGCGGATGATGCCCTTGCCATCGATCACGAAGGTCTCGGGCACGCCCGAGGAGCCGAGATGGAATTGCAGGGCACTGCGGGCATCCAGCCCGATGCGCTGGAAGGGATCGCCATGGCGCTTCAGGAAAGCGTCGACGTCGGGCCGCGCGTCGCGGATCGCCACCGCGTCGATCCGCACGCCGCGCTGGGCGAGCTGCAGGAGCTGCGGCGCCTCGGCCGCGCATGGCACGCACCAGCTCGCGAAGATGTTGAGCAGACGCGGCTTGCCGTCCGCCATGTCGCCGGTCGAGAAGGCGGGATGGCTCGAGGATGCCTCGGGCAGGTCGATGACCGGCACCGGCTTGCCGATCATGCGCGACTGGATGACTGTCTGCTGCTCGCGATTGAGGCCCAGCGAGGCGACGATCAGGAAAATGAGGTAGCCGCCCAGCGGGATCCAGAGGATGAGGGAGCGCTTCATCGCCTTCTTCATGCCGGCACCTCCCGGGCCTGCGCCCGCCCCTGCCTGCGCTCGCGGCGGACACGGCCGATAAGCGCGAGCAGGCCGCCCAGCGCGATCATCCCGCCGCCGGCCCAGATCAGCGTGACGAACGGCTTCCACCAGATGCGCAATTGCCAGCGCCCGTCCTCCAACTGCTCGCCGAGCACGAGGTAGAGCTGGCCGTTCCAGCGCGTCATCTGCACGGATTCGTTGGTGGGTGTGGGCGGATCGGCGAAGAAGCGGGCCTGCGGACGCGCGACGCCGATCACCCGGTTGCCACGGCTCACCGTCAGCGTGGCCTCCATGGCGGTCCAGTTCGGCCCGGCGACCGGCATCACGCTGTCGAACCGCACGGTCTGGCCCGCGATCTCGAAACGGTCTCCCGGTTTGGCGGCGGCGAGCCGCTCGACGGAAAAGGCGCTTTCGCTCGCCATGCCGGCAAGGCTCACCGCGCACCCCAGATGCGCGATCACCATGCCATAAGTGAAAAGCGGCGTGCGCAGCAGGTTGCGTTTCCAGAGCGGTGCCAGGCTGGCGAGGCCAACGGCGGCCGCCAGGCCGAGCCCGAGCGTCGGCAGCCAGTCGATCGTCGGAGATGGCAGCGCGACCGCCGCGATCAGCGCCAGCACGCCCAGGCCGACTGCCGGAAGGGCGCGCCGCAGCACCGCGCCGGCATCGTCCCGCCGCCAGCGGAGCAGTGGCCCCACCACCAGCAGCGCCATCAGCAACAGCGCGACCGGACCGATCACCGCATTGAAATAAGGCGGGCCGACCGAGACCCGCACGCCCATCATCTCGGTCAGCAACGGATAGAGCGTGCCGACCAGCACGAGGCCGAGAATCACGCACAGCAGCAGGTTGTTGACCACCAGCGCCGATTCCCGACTGACCGGCTCGAACCGCGCGCCTTCGTTCACCGTGTGGACGCGCAGCGCGAACAGGACGAGCGCGCCGCCGATGTAAAGGCCGAGCAGCGCGAGAATGAAGCTTCCCCGTGTCGGATCGACGGCAAAGGCGTGAACGCTCGTCAGGATGCCCGACCGCACGAGGAAGGTGCCGATCATGGACATGGCGAAGGCCACCACCGAGAGCATGACCGTCCACGCACGCAACGCATCGCGCGCGGCCAGCACGGAAGCGCTGTGGAGCAGCGCCGTCGCCGCCAGCCAGGGCATGAGCGAGGCATTCTCGACGGGATCCCAGAACCACCAGCCGCCCCAGCCCAGCTCATAATAGGCCCAGTAGGAGCCGGCCGTGATGCCGAAGGTCAGCAGCACCCAGGCGCCCAGCACCCAGGGCCGGACGGCACGGGCGAAACGGGCATTGACCTGATGCGTCAGCAGCGCGCCCACCGCGAAGGAGAACGCCACCGAGAGCCCGACATAGCCGAAATAGAGCGTCGGCGGATGGAAAGCGAGGCCGGGGTCCTGCAACAGCGGATTGAGCCCCTGCCCTTGCACGGCTGGCGGATCGAGCCGCGTGAAGGGATTGGAGGCCAGCAGCAGGAAGGCATAGAAGCCAAGGCTGATCGCCGCCTGCGCGCCGAGCGTGGCATAATGGGTGGCCCGGTCGAGCGCGCGCTCGAACAGCGCCACCGCCGCCCCGGAGGCGCTCATCACCGCGACCCAGAGCAGCATCGAGCCCTCGTGATTCCCCCAGGCGCCGGCGAACTTGTAGATGAACGGCTTCATCGAGTGGCTGTTCGCCGCCACCAGATAGACCGACATGTCGGACCGCAGGAACAGGATGATGAGCAACGCCATGGCGAGGCAGGCGAGCACGCCCTGCGCCACCGCGACGGGCCGGATCAGTCGGCGCGCATCCTCATTGCCCCGCGCCACCACGGCCCAGGCCAGCAGCAGCTGCACGCCCGCCAGCGTGGCCGCGAGCCACAGTGCGGCAAGGCCCGTCTCGGCGATCATGGCTGGCCCGCGTCGCCCTTGCCGGCGGCCGCACTGTCGGCCTTCGCCTCATGGGTTTCGGGATTGTAGCTGATGCCTTCCATCTCGCGCGGCATGTAGCGTTCGTCATGCTTGGCGAGGATGTTGGTGGCGCGGAACACGCCCTGCGCATCGAACGCGCCTTCCGCCACTGCGCCGGAGCCCTCGCGGAACAGTTCGGGCGTGATTCCGCTGAACGTGGCCGGCACGCTCGCCTCTCCGTCCGTCAGCCTGAAGTGGACGGTCACGCCGTCCTTGTCGCGCTGCAGGCTGCCGGCCTCGACCATGCCGCCCAGCCGGATCGCCTTGCCGGGCTCGACCGTGGCGGCGCGGGCCTCGGCCGGGGTATAGAAATAAGCCGCCTGGTCGCGCAGCGCGGACATCGCCAGCAGCACGCCGGCGACCATGGCGGCAAGCGCCAGCAGCACCAGCACCAACCGCTGATGCTTGCGTTTCGGCCCGCGCCGGTTCGATGCGATCGCGACCATGGCTATTCTCCCCGTCCCGAGAGCTGCGCGGCCCGGGCTTCGAGCCGGCGCGCGGACAGCCACGCCCAGAGGCTGGTGCCGATGAGGGCTAGCGCCGTCAGCCCATAAGCGGCGATGATGAAAGGCCAGGGATTCATGCCGTCAACTCCGGGACATGCGGCGCAGCCGCGCCTCTATGCGGTTCTCGGCGAGGATCGCGCGCATGCGCAGCAGCACGATCGCCGCGAACCAGGCCGTGAAGCCGAGCACTGTCAGGCCCAGCGGCCAGAGCATCGAACCTGCAATGCTGCTGCCGGACAGAGTGATGCTCCGCCCCTGATGCAGGCTGTTCCACCAGACCACCGAATAATGGATGATCGGCAGGTTGAGCGCGCCGACCAGCGCATAGATGGCCGTGACCCGGCTCACCCCGCCCGCATCGCCGCGATCCGCGCTGGATCGGGCCAGAGCGATATAGCCGATATAGAGAAAGAGCAGCAGGAGCATGGAGGTCATGCGTCCGTCCCATTCCCACCATGTTCCCCAGGTCGGCCGGCCCCAGATCGATCCGGTGGCAAGGCACAGCGCCGTCGCCACGGCCCCCGGCACGGCGATGGCCCGTCCGGCGACCCCGGCGAGCGGGTGCCGCCAGACCAGCTGCATGATCGCCGCGATGGTCATGCCGCTCCAGCCGCCCATGCCCAGCCAGGCGGTGGGCACATGGATATAGATGATGCGGAAGCTCTCGCCCTGCAGATAGTCCGCCGGAGCCTGGAACAGGCCGGCCCAGCATCCGGCGAGGATCAACGCGATCCCGCCCCAGAAGCACCAGGGCGTCAGGGGCATCGCGATGGCCAGGAATCGGCGTGGGTTGGCGAAGGCGTGCATCCGGCCCCTTTAGAATGGTCGGTGCGGGCTGGCCAGAGCGTCCGCGCCGGTTTCGGTTCAAACGAGATCCGTGGTCAGCGGCCGGGCCACCAGCTCCCGGAAACGCTGCTTCCCGCGCCGTAAATGGCCCGGCTCGACGCGTATCCGCACGGATCGGCTGCATTATTTTATTACAATGGGGCGACAAAGGGCTCCATGCTCCCTATATGGCCGTTCGAAGAGAGTCGCGCCGCCGCGGCCTCTCCCGTTGGCAACGAGTACCCCCATGCTGACCACCCATCCGTTCGACGACGACAAGCTGCGCGAGGAGTGCGGCATCTTCGGTGTTCATGGCGCTGAAGGCGCTTCCGCCATGGTCGCGCTGGGGCTTCACGCCCTCCAGCACCGCGGGCAGGAAGCCGCCGGCATCACAAGCTGGGACGGCTTCGAGTTCCACACGCACCGGGCCATGGGCCATGTCGCCGGCAATTTCGACAATGACGAGATCATCCGCAAGTTGGCCGGGGGTGTTGCCTGCGGCCATGTGCGATATTCCACCACTGGCGAGACGGCCCTGCGCAATGTGCAGCCGCTCTATGCCGAGCTGGCGTCGGGCGGCTTTGCCATTGCCCACAATGGCAACATCTCCAATGCGATGAACCTGCGCAAGCGGCTGGTGCGCGAAGGCGCCATCTTCCAGTCGACCAGCGACACGGAAGTCATCATCCACCTTCTCGCCAAGTCGCGCTACCGCACGCTGCTCGATCGCTTCATCGATGCCCTGAAGCAGGTCGAAGGCGCCTATTCGCTCATCTGCCTCACCCGCGAGGGGCTGATCGCCTGCCGCGATCCGCTGGGCATCCGTCCGCTGGTCATGGGCCGGCTGGGCGAGGCAATCATCTTTGCGTCCGAGACCGTGGCGTTCGATGTGGTCGGCGCCGAGTTCATTCGCCAGGTCGAGCCGGGCGAACTGATCGTGGTGGCGCAGGGCGGCGAAATCCGCTCGCACCGACCCTTCGGGGATTCGCTGCGACCGCGCCCCTGCATCTTCGAGCATGTCTATTTCTCGCGTCCCGATTCCATCATGGACGGCAACAGCGTCTATTCGGTCCGCAAGGGCATCGGCGCGCAGCTCGCCATCGAGAGCCCGGTGAATGCGGATCTCGTCATTCCCGTGCCGGACAGCGGCGTGCCCGCCGCGATCGGCTATGCCCAGCAATCGGGCATCCCGTTCGAACTGGGCATCATCCGCTCGCATTATATCGGCCGCACCTTCATCCAGCCGGGCGACAAGGTCCGGCATCTGGGCGTCAAGCTAAAGCATAATGCGAACAGGGCCTTGATCGACGGCAAACGGATCGTGTTGATCGACGATTCCATCGTCCGCGGCACGACGAGCCTCAAGATCGTGCAGATGATGCGCGAGGCCGGCGCGAAGGAAGTGCATATGCGCATCGCCAGTCCGCCGACGCGGCATAGCTGCTTCTACGGCGTCGACACGCCCGAGCGCGGCAAGCTGCTGGCGCACAAGATGGACGTGGCGCAGATGTGCGCCTTCATTCATGCCGAGAGCCTTGCTTTCGTCTCCATCGAGGGCCTTTACCGCGCCATCGGCGAGAGCAATCGCAACAGCGAGAGCCCGCAATATTGCGATGCCTGCTTCACGGGCGATTATCCCACGACCCTGACCGATTTCGACGATCAGGCCGAGGTGGACCAACTCGAACTGCTCCACGAGCGCGTGGTCTGAACCGGAGCGAATCTTCATGACAGAACAGACCGATACCCGCCCCCTCGCCGGGCGGATCGCCCTTGTGACCGGCGCGAGCCGGGGCATCGGGGCTGCCACGGCCCTCGCGCTGGCGCATGATGGCGCTCATGTCGTGCTGGTCGCCCGCACCGGGCAGGACCTCGAAGCCGTGGAAGAGCGCATCCATGCCGAGGGCGGCAGCGCGACCATCGCGCCGCTGGACCTCACCGACGGCGAGAGCATCGGTCGGCTGGCGCAGGCCGTGAGCGGCCGCTGGCCGGCACTCGATATCCTCGTGCTCAATGCCGCCACGCTCGGCACGCTCGCGGCGGTGCCCGCGATCGACGCCAAGGAATTCGCACGGCAGCTCACCCTGAACGTCGCCGTGCCCCAAGCACTCATCGCCGCGTTCGATCCGATGCTGCGGGCAAGCAGCGACGCGCGTGTCATCGGGCTGTCGACCGGTGTGGCCGCTGCCGCGCCCCGGGCTTACTGGGGCGCTTATGGCGCATCTAAGGCCGCGCTGGACGTGCTCATCGCGGCTTACGGACAGGAAGTGCGCAATGTGAGCGCCATCCGCACCCATATCGTCGACCCGGGCCCAACCCGCACGGTCATGCGCGCCCGCGCCTATCCGGGCGAGGATCCGGCCACGCTCAAGACGCCGGATGTCGTGGGCCGGGCGATTGCCGATCTGGTCGCGAGCGACACGCCCGACGGCGCGCGGGTCACGCTGCCTCGATAAAACGCTTCAAGGTCGCCGATCCTGGCCGCAGTGATCGAACGACAGCGCGGCATCTCCCTGAAAGGCAATGCCGCGCCGACGCTGCGATCAGTCGGTCAAGTCGCTCCAGACTTCCTTGATCTTGCTGAAGAAACTGCTCGATTGCGGACATTCCTCGCCCGTCTCGGTCGCGCGGAATTCCTCCAGCAGCTCCTTCTGGCGGGCAGAGAGTCGCGTCGGCGTCTCGACTTCGATCTGCATGACGAGATCGCCGCGACCGCGCCCGTTGAGCACGGGCATGCCCGCGCCGCGCTGGCGCAGCTGCTTGCCGGACTGGATGCCGGCCGGGATCCTGACTTCATGCTCGACGCCATCGAGCCCTGGCACGGTGATCGCGCCGCCCAGCGCGGCCATGGTGAAGCTGATCGGCACGCGGCAGAACAGGTTCGTGCCCTCCCGCTCGAAGATCGGGTGCCGCTTCACATGCAGGAAGATGTAGAGGTCGCCCGCCGGTGCGCCGCGCGGTCCTGCCTCGCCTTGCCCTGAAAGGCGGATGCGCGTGCCTTCGTCCACGCCGGCCGGCACCTTGACGTCGAGCGAGCGCGCCTTGTCCACGCGTCCTTCGCCACGGCAGGTGCGGCAGGGTGACTTGATGCGCTGGCCCGCGCCGTGGCAGCTCGGGCAGGTCCGCTCGATGACGAAGAAGCCCTGCTGCGCGCGCACCTTGCCGTGGCCGGCGCAGGTCGGGCAGGTTTCGGCGCTCGTGCCGGGTTCCGCGCCACTGCCGTCGCACGCATCGCACTGCGCCGACACGTCGATGTTGATCGTCGTCTCGCGGCCGTGGAAAGCGTCTTCGAGGCTGATCTCCAGGTCATAGCGCAGATCCGCACCGCGCCGTGTCTGCTGACGCCCGCCGCCGCCGAAACCGCCGCCGAAGATCGTGTCGAAAATATCACTGAAATCGGAGAAGCCCGCGCCGCCGCCAAATCCGCCGGCGCCGCCGCCCCCGCCGCCCATATGCTGGCGATAGGCCTCATGGCCGACGCGATCATAGGCCGCGCGCTTCTGGTCGTCCTTCAGGCAATCATAAGCTTCGTTGATCGCCTTGAACTTGGCTTCGCTGTCCTGGCACCCGGGGTTACGGTCCGGGTGATATTTCATCGCCATCTTGCGATAGGCGGCCTTGAGCGTGCCCGCGTCCGCCGTCCGCTCGACCTCGAGCAGTTCGTAATAATCGATTTCGCTACTCATGCCCCGAAGCGACCCCAAGTCAGGAACCGGCCGGCATCATATGCGCCGGCCGGTTCCATGTTTCGTTCTTATGCCTTGTTGTCTTCGTCGACTTCGGAGAACTCCGCGTCGACGACATCGTCGCCGTCGCTCTGCGCGGGGCCTTCGGCGCCCGGGGAAGCGGCCGCGGCCTGCTCCTTCTCGTAGATCGCCTGGCCGAGCTTCATCGAGACCTGCGCAAGCTCCTGCGTCTTGGTCTTCATGGCCTCGACGTCACCGCTCTCGACCGCGCTCTTCGCGGCCGCGACGGCTGCCTCGATCTCGCCCTTGAGCGCCGCGTCGACCTTGTCGCCATGTTCGGCGATCTGGCGTTCGGTGGTGTGGATCAGGCTCTCGGCATTGTTCTTCGCCTCGGCCGCCTCACGACGCTTCTTGTCTTCCTCGGCGAACTTCTCGGCATCCCGGACCATCTGGTCGATATCCGTGTCGGACAGGCCGCCCGACGCCTGGATCTTGATCTGCTGCTCCTTGCCGGTGCCCTTGTCCTTCGCCGACACGTTGACGATGCCGTTCGCGTCGATGTCGAAGGTGACTTCGATCTGCGGCACGCCACGCGGCGCCGGGGGAATGCCGACCAGATCGAACTGGCCGAGCAGCTTGTTGTCCGCCGCCATTTCGCGCTCGCCCTGGAAGACGCGGATGGTCACCGCCTGCTGATTGTCGTCAGCGGTCGAGTAGACCTGGCTCTTCTTCGCGGGGATCGTGGTGTTGCGATCGATCATCCGGGTGAACACGCCGCCCAGCGTCTCGATGCCGAGGCTCAGCGGGGTCACGTCGAGCAGCAGCACGTCCTTGACGTCGCCCTGCAGCACGCCCGCCTGAATGGCGGCGCCCATGGCCACGACTTCATCGGGGTTCACGCCCGTGTGCGGCTCCTTGCCGAAGAATTCCTTCACGGCCTCGCGCACCTTGGGCATGCGGGTCATGCCGCCCACCAGCACCACTTCGCTGATCTCGCTCGCGCTCACGCCGGCATCGGCCAGCGCCTTCTTGCAGGGCTCCATCGTGCGCTTGATGAGGTCGGCCACCAGACGCTCCAGATCGGCGCGCGTGATGGTCTTCACCAGATGCTTGGGACCGTTCTGGTCCGCCGTGATGAAGGGCAGGTTCACTTCGGTGGTCTGCGCGCTGGAAAGCTCGATCTTGGCCTTCTCGGCCGCTTCCTTCAGGCGCTGCAGTGCGAGCTTGTCCTTGGTGAGGTCGATGCCCTCGTCCTTCTGGAAGCCCTCGGCCAGATATTCGACCAGCTTGGAGTCGAAGTCCTCGCCGCCCAGGAACGTGTCGCCATTGGTGGACTTCACTTCGAACACGCCGTCGCCGATCTCGAGGATCGAGATGTCGAACGTGCCGCCGCCAAGGTCGTAGACGGCGATCGTCTTGCCGTCGCTCTTCTCAAGGCCATAGGCCAGCGCGGCCGCGGTCGGCTCGTTGATGATGCGCAGCACTTCAAGGCCCGCGATCTGGCCGGCGTCCTTGGTCGCCTGGCGCTGGGCGTCGTTGAAATAGGCCGGCACGGTGATGACCGCCTGCGTGACCGTCTCGCCCAGATAGGCCTCGGCGGTTTCCTTCATCTTCTGGAGGATGAACGCGCTGATCTGCGACGGGCTGTACTCCTTGCCGCCCGCAGCGACCCATGCGTCGCCATTCGGCCCCTTCGCGATCGAATAGGGGACCAGCTCCATGTCCTTCTTGGTCATGGGATCGTCGAACCGGCGGCCGATGAGGCGCTTCACGGCATAGATCGTGTTGTCCGGATTGGTCACGGCCTGCCGCTTGGCCGGCTGGCCGATGAGTCGCTCGCCATCCTTGGCGAAGGCGACGATGGAAGGCGTGGTCCGCGCGCCTTCCGCATTTTCGATCACTTTCGGCTTTCCACCATCCATCACGGCGACGCAGCTGTTCGTCGTGCCCAGATCGATCCCGATAACCTTACCCATATCAGCCCTCTTCAACCCCAAATGTGTTCAGCGGTCTACACGTCCCGTGCCGCGCATGGCGCCGACCCGGGAACCGTGTTTCGCTGGCGGATATAGGGCGGCTTTCGCTTGGCACAAGGCATGGCGCAGCATAGATGAAGCACAGCGTTACGGGTCGGGACAGCAGGAGAGAGAGAATGCGCGCGGGCTTCTTGGCGATGGCGGCAATGGCGATGCCTCTGGCACTGGCCGGCTGCGAGGCACCGCCCGCGGTCTATGTGGATGGCGGTTATGTCCGGCTGAACCCCAATCCGCAGGCTCCATCGGCGGCCTATTTCAAGATCCACGCCGGCAACGAGCCGATCGTCCTGCGCGGCGTGATGACCGAGCAGGCGGTCCGGCTCGAGATCCACGAAAGCGTGACTCAGGATGGCATGGCCTCCATGCGCCGGATCGAGAATATGGAAATCCCTGCCCGCTCCACCGTCAGCCTGGCGCCGGGCGGCAAGCATATCATGCTCTGGTCCATCAATCCCACGGCGCTGGAGGCGGGCAAGATGAGCTTCACCTTCATTTTCTCCAACGGCGACCGGGTGATTGCCGACGCTGTGATCCAGAAAGCGGGAGACGATGCGGAAAGCGATCATTCGAGCCACTAGGACTTAGCCTCATAAGCGCGGAAGCACGGCGCACTGAGGCCTGTTGGGCCATGGCAAGGAAGGTCTCCGCGAGTTCGTCCTAGCGCGTGGCGATATCACTCATGTGCGAACTAAATCAGTGTTTGGCGCCATACGGAAGCAGGTCATATGGCCTGCTGCCGGTTTGGTGGACACCGAGATAGGGTGTTTTCACCTATCGGAGGCCCACAATGCAACGAAGGAAGTTCAGCCGCGAGTTCAAGCTTGAGGCGGTAAGGTTGGTCCGTGAGCGCGGTGTGGCAGTTGCGCAGGCGGCCCGCGATCTGGATGTGCACGAGAACCTGCTGCGCAAATGGGTAAAGGAGTTGGCCGCTGATCCTGGCCATGCCTTCCCGGGCAGGGTCAGATGAAGCCGGAGCAGTTGGAGATCGACCGTCTGCGCCGGGAAGTGGCCAAGCTGAAGGCAGAGCGCGACATTCTAAAAAAAGCCGCCGCCTACTTCGCGAAGGACTCGATATGAGGTTCGCCTTCATCGCGAAGCACCGAGGGATCTGGCCGGTGGCATGGATGTGCGGGGCGCTCGGTGTCTCGCGGAGCGGCTTCCATGCCTGGCTCACCCGGGCGCCGTCACAGCGTGCCCGCGACGACGAGGTGATCGGCTCGAGGGTCAGGGCCAGCCATGTTGGCAGCTATCGCACCTATGGCGCCCGGCGTGTCTGGCACGACCTGCTCGCCGAAGGCATCTCCTGCGGTCTGCATCGGGTCGAACGGCTCATGCGAGCGCAAGGGCTGCGGGCCAGGCCACGCCGCCGTGGACTGCCCAAGGATCAGGGCGAACGCTCGGTCATCGCCGGCAACGTTCTGGGTCGCCAGTTCACGGCCGACAGGCCCAACCAGAAGTGGGTGGCAGATTTTACCTACGTCTGGACTGCCGAAGGATGGCTCTACGTGGCCGCCGTCATCGACCTGTTCTCGCGCAGGGTGGTGGGCTGGTCGATGAGCGACACGATGACCGCCCAGCTCGTTACCGATGCGCTCATCATGGCGATCTGGCGACGCGGAAAGCCCGATGCCCTGCTGCATCACTCGGACCAGGGTAGCCAATATACCAGCGAGCAGTTCCAGCGGCTCATGGCCGACAACGGCGTCACCTGTTCGATGAGCAGGTCCGGCAACGTCTGGGATAACGCCGCGATGGAAAGCTTCTTCTCCTCGCTCAAGACCGAGCGGATCGGGAAAAAGGTCTACCGCACGAGGGCGCAGGCGAAGGCGGACGTGTTCGATTACATCGAGTGCTTCTACAATCCGACCCGGCGTCACTCGACCCTGGGTTACCTCAGCCCTATCGACTTCGAGCGAGAAGCTGGGGTAGCCTAAATGAGCCTATCTCGGTGTCCACCAAACCGGCAGCAGGCCAATATCCCAAATTCGGGCCATTGTTCCCAGTTCCACCCTTCGCTGCAGAGCGAATATGGTCCTTTGCACATCGGAGCGGCATCCATTATCGCGCGGACGGCCGCTACACGGCT
The DNA here is from genome assembly GCF_014203955.1 of Sphingobium lignivorans. Taxonomy (NCBI): domain Bacteria; kingdom Pseudomonadati; phylum Pseudomonadota; class Alphaproteobacteria; order Sphingomonadales; family Sphingobiaceae; genus Sphingobium; species Sphingobium lignivorans. Next base: position 1,781,146 of record NZ_JACHKA010000001.1, on the reverse strand, counting down.
GCAGGCAGCAGAAGGGGCGACATCAAGAACGACCTGCGGCTGCGGTTTCATGGCGCTCATCTGCATCATGTAGCGCCGGAGCGTGTCATCCGAGATAATCGTCTTATTCCAAAGTATCGAGCCGTCCGAAGTTAGGTAGACCGGCTGCACCATCATGAGATGACCGACGCCATCCTTTTCCCGTCCCCAATGTGGAAGCGGGATTGGACAATCTGCAGCATAGGTCTGTGGCGCGCGGCTGCACCCCGTCACCAGGCCCACAAGTAAGACAGTAAGTGCGGTCCGGTATCTGTTCACCTTGTCATGCTGGCGTATCCCACCATAGGTGGCAATAGCGCGCCTGTTTATTTGACCCTCCCCCGCCCCTCTACCTCCCTCCATTTCCCCCTGTCCTACACCCCCTCTGCCATGGCAGCCCTGCCGGACGCCTGCTTCCGTCGAGAGCGACAGGTGCAGGCACGGCTGTTTCTCATTGGAGGACCTTCATTGTCCGGTCAGGCCGCAAAGGCTTGCCGGGACGGGCTCTGGCGTCCGCCTGATTTGCGGCGCCGCGAAGTTCACGGAAGCGGAAGATGACACGGACGTATCGTCATCTTTGTAATCTTCCAGACTGCAGCGCCATGTTGGACGGGCATCACGGCGCCGTCATACAGCCCTCGCGCCTCTCGTGGCTCCTCCCCGTCCGCCTGGGCCATCGGTCTCGCCACGGCTGCCCGAACCAGCCTGTCCAGCCCTGCCGCCCTCATCGGCCTCGGCGCAGACGAAACCCCGACCATGGGCGCTGGGCCCGCCAGCTAACGGTCACGTTCAGGCCCCGGACCGCCAGCGGCGCATGCGGCCATCGCGCAGCACTTCGCGGGCGCAGTTGTGGCCGGGCGCGCCGGTGACGCCGCCACCGGGATGCGTGCCTGCTCCGCACATGTAGAGACCGCGCACCGGCCCGCGATAATTGCCATGGCCCAGCACAGGGCGCGCGGCCCAGAGCTGGTCCAGCGACATGACGCCATGCATGATATCACCGCCGACGAGCCCGAGCCTGCGCTCCAGCCCCAGCGGGGACAACGCATCATGGCCGAGGACCGATGCGCGGAAGCCGGGCGCGAAGGCCTCGATCACCCCGAAGATGGCATCGATCGCGCCCTGCTCCTCGGCGGGATCGTCCCATCGGCGCCCGTCCGGCAGCACCGGCGCGAACTGCTGGCAGAAAAGGCTCGCGACATGAGCGCCGGGCGGGGCGAGACTATCGTCCACCGTCGAAGGGATGAGCATCTCCACGATCGGCCGGCGCGCCCAGCCATGTGCCCGCGCGTCCGCAAAGGCCCGGTCCATGTAATCGAGCGTGGGCGCCAGGATGATGCCGCTGCGATGATGCTCGCCTTCCTCCGGCAAGGCGGCGAAGCGCGGCAGGGCAGACAGCGCGACATTCATCCGGAACGTGCCCGAGGCGGTCCTGAAGCACTTCATCCGTCGCGCGAAATCGAGCGGCAGGTCGCCCGGGTCCATCAGCCGGTTATAGAGCAGGGCCGGCCCGGCATTGCTGATGACGCGCCTCGCCGGGATCTCCGCGCCGCCCTCCAGCCGCACGCCGGCGATCCGTTCGCCGCCCCTTCCGTCGCTCTCGACCAGCACGCGCTCGACGGGGCTTTCAACGCTGATCTCCACCCCCGCCTCGCGGCAAGCCTCTGCCATGAGCTGGGTGATCCGCCCCATCCCGCCGATCACATGGCCCCAGGCGCCCTTCTGGCCATTCACCTCGCCGAACACATGATGCAGCAGGACATAGGCGCTGCCCGGCGTATCGGGCGAGGCATAGTTGCCGACGACGGAGTCGAAGCCGAATGCGGCTTTCACCGCGTCGCTGTCGAACCATTCGTCGAGGATGTCGCGCGCCGACCGGGTGAACAGCGCCAGCAGGTCCCGCTGCCGGGCCAGTCCCAGGCCGGACAGCCGACGCCCCTGCACCGCAGCGTCCACCAGCGCGCGCCATCCGCCGCCGACATTGGGCGGCGGCCGCAGCGCCATGTCCCGCATGACCTGCGCGACGCCTTCCAGCATCGCCTGATAGCCGGGCAGAGCCGCGGCATCCCTGGCCGAGAATTTGCCGAACTCGGCTTGGGTGCGTGCGAGGCCGCCGCCCACTTTGAGATAGCGGCCATCCTCCTGAGGCAGGAAATTGGAGATCGGCCGCTCCACCACGCGATAGCCGCGCGCCACCAGCCCCATGTCGGCGATCACCCTGGGCTGGAGCAGGCCCACCGTGTAGCTGGCCACGGAATTGCGGAAACCGGGATGGAATTCCTCCGTCACCGCCGCACCGCCGACCACGCCACGCCGTTCCACGATCCGCACGGAAAGGCCGGCGCGTGCCAGATAATAAGCGCAGACGAGTCCGTTGTGCCCGGCGCCGATGATGACGGCATCGTAACGCCGGCTCATGTCCCGCCCCCCGGGCTCATCCCTCGCATCGTCGCGCTCGCCTCGCTGTCTCGCTCCGGCCGCGACGCGGGCACGGCCCGACCGTCATTTCGTCAGCGCGGTCAGCAGGTCGTGCCAGTAAACGAGCGCGCTCTCCATGCCGTCCACGGGCACCCGCTCGTTGAGGCCATGCGCGAAACTGTCGCTGGTGCGCATGGCGAGGCTGCCGACGCCGTAGCTCGGGATACCCAGCGCCCGGAAGTGCAGGCTGTCCGTCGCCCCCGCCGACATCACCGGGACGACCGGAACGCCCGGGAAGCGGCGGCCTGCCGCCGCCGTCAGCGCCTTCATGACGTCGGGCCGCAACGGGGACGCATCCGATGCCGTGGCGTCGTCGCTCACCGTCACCTCCATCGCAGGCTCGGCCAGCACATCGACGAGGGTCTTGTGGACCGTCTCAATCGCCACGCCGGGGAACACACGGCAATTCACATTGGCCCTGGCTGTCTGCGGCAGGGCATTGGGCGCATGGCCGCCCTCAATCATGGTGGCGATGCAGGTTGTGCGGATCTGCCCGATCAGTTCGGGCCGCGCCGACAGCAGGTCAGCCGCCGCCGTATCGCTCGGGTCCGCAAGAAAGGCCTCGATCGCAGCCCTGGTCTCCGGCGCCTCGACAGGCACCCGCGCCGCCAGAACGGCCCGCGTCAGTTCGTTCTGCATCGCAGGGAAGCGGAACGCGTCCAGCCGGGCCAGCGCGCGCGCCATCCGGTAGATCGGGTTGGTGGCGGTCGGTGCGCTCGAGTGGCCGCCCGGATCGGTCATGGTGACGGAAAAGTCGACATAGCTTTTCTCGCCCGCCTGCAGGAAGACCATGCCGGGCCGCCGGTCCTCTTCGATCAGCGTGCCGCCGGCATCCCCGTTCAGCACCAGCCCCGCATGGCGATAGGCCTGGGCAGCCGCACGCGTCGTCGCCATCTGCGTTTCCTCGTCGCCGGTGAGCACCAGCACGATGTCCTGCGCGGGGCGGAACTTTTCCTGCTTCAGCCGCGCCATGGTGGCCACCATCATCGCGACGTCATATTTATTGTCCTCGGCGCCCCGGCCGAAGATATAGCCATTCTCTTCCACGGGCACGAAGGGATCGCGCTCCCAGTCCGCAGCCTTCGCCTCGACCACGTCCATATGTCCGAGCAGGATCGTCGGCTTGTCGCTGCGCTTGCCCCGCAAGGTCGCCGTAAAATAGCCGGTTTCGCCCATCGGCACGAACGCAAGGTCACCCGCCGCAAAGCCTGCGGACCTGAGCACACCCGCATAATATTCGGCGAGTTCAGGCACCTTGCCTCGCCCCTCCACGGTCGGCACGGCGACCGAGCGCATGAGGATTTCCTTCACCGCCGGCACGCCCTGTGCCTGCGCCATCGAGGCACTGCTGAGCGTGAACGCGAGGGCAAGGAGCATTCGACGCATGGAAACCTCATGGACCGGAAGGAATGTGCAGGCGGTGATGGCACGACGCCGCGTCAGGCGCAACGACGCGGGAAGCCGTGCAGACAGGTGCGACGGACTGCTTCAGTCGATCGGGTTCTCGTCCGGCTCCCGCCAACGTCGGGCGTTCATCTCGATCTCACCGGCGAGCAGCATGCCATCCGCGACCGAAAACCCGCTCTGCTGGTCGATCACGCTGCCGGCGGGAAACCGCTCCACGAAACGCTGGAACCGCTCAAGGGCCTGTCGCACGTCGTCGGGCATGAGTTCTCCTGTCCTGCCGCTGAGGTTCGCGAGAGCGATAGCGGAGATTTCAGGCGTAAGCACGCGTTCAGGCTGGAAGGGCGGCGATCCGCCGTCGCTCATCGCACCACTGTTCCAACCGGATATGCTTCAGGAAGAAAAGTGGTGGGCGCGGTAGGGATTGAACCTACGACCCCACCCGTGTGAAGGGTGTGCTCTACCACTGAGCTACGCGCCCGGCGCTTGACCGCGGGAGCGAGCGCTTTGGCGAGAGACGTTCGCCATGTCAAGCGGGTCCTCGGCTCTGCATGCGCAGTGTCTGGCATGCCCCCCATTGGCAGCGCCTCGATGCCTGCACTGGCAAAATGTCCGCCCCCACTGCTAGAGGAATGCCAAAATTGTCCGCAAGGAGCCTCTCCCGCATGTCAAACATCTATGCCACTTCGACCAACCCCCTGTGGGCATGGTGGCGCGAGCGGGCAATCACGACGGTCGAGCATGACGCGATTGTGCAGCGGATCGCCGGGGAAGCCGGCTGGTCATCCCGCTATGCTTTCATGGTGGTCATCGCGGCGGGTATATCCATCCTCGGGCTGCTCCTGCCCTCCAGCGCGGTCCTGATCGGCGCCATGCTGATCTCGCCACTGATGATGCCGATCATCGGGCTGGGCTTTTCCCTCGCAACCTTCGATTTCTATGAGATGCGGCGGGCCGGTCTGGCTCTGGCCGCTGGCTCCCTTATCGCCATCCTCCTGTCCGCCATATTCGTCTCGCTATCACCGCTGCAGACCGTGACCAACGAGATCGCGATTCGCACTCAACCCAATCTGTTCGATTTGCTGGTTGCGGTCCTCTCATCCCTTGCGGGCAGCTACGCACTGATCCGGGGACGGGGGGAAACGGTGGTTGGCGTGGCCATCGCCATCGCCCTCATGCCACCGCTCGCGGTGGTCGGCTTCGGCCTGGCGATGAAGAACTGGACCATCGCCGGCGGTGCGTTTCTTCTCTTCATGACCAACTTCGTCGCCATTGCCCTCACCGCCGCCTTCATGGCCCGGCTCTATGGCTTCGGATCGCATCTTTCGCCCGCGCACACCCGACTGCAGAGCATCCTCGTGATCGTCGGCATGACCGCGCTCGCCGTGCCGCTGGCGCTCACGCTCCGGCAGATCGCCTGGGAAACGCTTGCCCAGCGCCAGATCCGCGATGCGATCCAGCGCCAGTTTCCCAGCACCGCGCGGATCAGCGACCTTGAGACCGATTTCCGCTCCCATCCCATGAAGGTCGTCGCGACCGTGTTCACCGCCGAGTACACGACCGACGCCGACAAGAAGGTCCGCGAAAGTCTCGACGAGCGGCTGCGCCGGGATCTCGACGTCAACATCGATCAGGTGCGGGTGGGCACCGGAAATGCCGAGACCGCCCAGGTCGCGGCCGCCCAGGCGCGGGATCGGGCGCAGGCACTCAATCGCAGCGCCAGCCTCGCCGCCGACCGGCTGGCACTCGTCGCCGGGGTCACGCGCGAGGATGTGACAGTCGATCAAGGGAATCGCCGGGCGACGGCGGTTGCTAAGCCGATGGCCGGCGCGGGGCTCGATCTCTATCGGGAGCTGGAGCGGCGCGCCACGATCGACATCCCCGACTGGACGCTGGCGCTTATCCCGCCGCCCGCTCCGCTCCCGGCCATCAGCTTCTCGGGCGACGAGCCGGATGAAGCCGGCACGCGCAACCTCGATCTCGCAGGCTGGGCCGGGCGCAGGCAGGCGCTCACCATCGTCGTCGCGGGCCGCAACGGCCGGGCCGAAGCGGTGCGCGATGCGCTGGTCCTGCGTCAGGTGCCCGCCGACCGGCTGGTCATCGAAAGCGCGGCGAACACAGACGTCCGGCTGTCCTGGCGCCTGCCTGAGTAGAAGATTCGCGAAGAGCGTTCCTCTCTCCCCGCGTCGCGTCTCAGTGTTTGTGCTGGGTCATCCGGTCGACATAGGCGATGCCGATCGCCGAGACGATGAACATGCCATGGATGATCGTCTGCCACATCACGCCCTCCGGCGTGACCCGTGCATTGGCGGTTCCGATGGCATTGGCCTCGATGAACGTCCGCAGCAGGTGGATCGACGAAATGCCGATGATCGCCATCGCCAGCTTCACCTTGAGGATGCCGGCATTGACATGGCTGAGCCATTCCGGCTGGTCGCGATGGCCCTGCAGGCCGAGCCGCGAGACGAAGGTTTCGTAACCGCCCACGATCACCATGATGAGCAGGTTGGAGATCATCACCACGTCGATCAGCCCGAGCACGACCAGCATGATCTGCTGCTCGGTGAACTCGAAGGCGTGGAGGATCAGGTGCCACAATTCCTTCAGGAACAGGAACACATAGACGCACTGCGCCACGATCAGCCCGAGGTAGAGCGGGAGCTGGAGCCAGCGGGAACTGAAGATCAGGAACGGCAGGGGGCGCAGAGGCGCATTGGGATCGGCGGGCGGCATGGCCGGGGCCCATAAGGTGCGGGCGCGCGCCTGTCATCCCCTTCGAAGCGTCTCTCTCGATTTCGCTGGCCCCGATATCCCCGGGTCGCCGGGCACGGCAATCAAACGCGGATACCCGGCCGCTTGCGCTGGAGCGATCACTCACCCATATCGCCGACCATGACCGCTTCCGACCACCGCGCCATGCCGGTCTGGCATGGCACCACCATCCTCTCCGTCCGCTCTTCCGGCAAGGTCGTCGTCATCGGCGACGGCCAGGTCTCGATGGGCCAGACAGTGATGAAGCCCAACGCCCGCAAGGTGCGCCGCCTGCATGACGGCAGCGTCATCGGCGGGTTCGCGGGCGCCACCGCCGATGCCTTCACGCTCTTCGAGCGGCTGGAAAGCAAGCTGGAGCGCCATGGCGGCCAGCTCATGCGCTCGGCCGTGGAGCTGGCCAAGGACTGGCGGACCGACCGCTACCTGCGCAATCTCGAGGCAATGATGATCGTCGCGGACAAGGAGACGACGCTGATCCTCACCGGCAATGGCGACGTGCTCGAGCCCGTCGAAGGCATCGCCGCCATCGGATCGGGCGGAAACTACGCGCTCGCCGCTGCCCGCGCGCTCAAGGAATATGAGCCGGATGCCGAGACGCTGGCGCGCAAGGCCATGGGCATCGCCGCCGACATCTGCGTTTACACCAATGGCAGCCTGACCATCGAGACGCTGGACAGCACCACCTGACCCCTCCCTCCTTCCCCCGTGCGCGGGCTTTCGGGCCGGGCGACGCCGCCTTCGCGATCCCCGCCCCGCCCCCCGCACCCGTCGGATGACGACAGACAAGAGACAGACATGAACGACAATCTCACGCCCAAAGCCATCGTCGCGGCGCTCGATTCCCACATCATCGGTCAGGCCGACGCCAAGCGCGCCGTGGCCGTCGCCCTGCGCAACCGCTGGCGCCGGCAGAAGCTGCCCCCCGAACTGCGCGACGAGGTCACGCCCAAGAACATCCTGATGATCGGCCCCACCGGCTGCGGCAAGACCGAGATCAGCCGGCGGCTCGCCAAGCTGGCGGATGCGCCGTTCATCAAGGTCGAAGCCACCAAGTTCACCGAGGTCGGCTATGTCGGCCGCGACGTCGAGCAGATCGTGCGCGATCTCGTCGAGGAAGCTGTCCGCCTGGAGCGCGAGCGCCGCCGGGAGGCCGTGCGCGACGCCGCGTCCGAAGCGGCGATGGCCCGCCTGCTCGATGCCCTCACCGGCAAGGAAGCAAGCGAGGCCACGCGCCTCTCCTTCCGCCAGCGCATCGAGAGCAACCAGATGAACGACGTGGAAGTCGAGGTCGAGGTCGCCGACAGCCCCTCCATGCCGATGGAAATCCCCGGCATGGGCGGCAATGTCGGCATGATCAATCTCTCGGACATGATGTCCAAGGCGCTGGGCCAGCAGCAGCGCAAGCGCCGCAAGATGCGCGTGGCCGATGCCTGGGACAAGCTGGTCGAGGAGGAGCAGGACAAGCGCCTCGACCAGGATGACGTCGCTCGCGTCGCCATCGCCTCGGCCGAGCAGAACGGCATCGTGTTCCTCGACGAGATCGACAAGATCGCGGTCAGCGACGTACGCGGCGGATCGGTGAGCCGCGAGGGCGTGCAGCGGGACCTGCTGCCGCTCATCGAGGGTACGACGGTCGCCACCAAATATGGCCCGCTCAAGACGGACCATATCCTGTTCATCGCGTCCGGCGCTTTCCACGTCGCCAAGCCGAGCGATCTCCTGCCGGAATTGCAGGGCCGCCTCCCCATCCGTGTCGAGCTGAAGGGCCTGACCGAAGAGGATTTCATCGCGATCCTCTCCGACACCAAGGCCTCGCTGCCCGAGCAATATGCCGCGTTGCTGGCGACGGAGGGCGTCACGGTCGACCTTGCGCCGGACGGTATCCGGGCCATCGCACGGATCGCCGCCAGCGTGAACGAGCAGGTCGAGAATATCGGCGCCCGCCGCCTGCAGACGGTGATGGAAAAGCTGTTCGAGGATGTCAGCTTCGAGGCGGACAGCCGCGCAGGGGAGAACATCCGCATCGATGCCGATTATGTCGAGCGCCAGCTTTCCGGCATCGCGAAGGACACTGACCTCTCCAAATATATCCTGTAACGAGGCGCCTCCTCGGGCTCATGGCTGGCCGGGCGGCGCTCGTTCGCGGTCCGGCCATCAAGGGCAAGGACAGCGGCGGCTCATCCATTCCCGGGCTTGCCGCCCCGGCCTTGCCGATCCATTCCTTGCATCGGCGGGCAAGACCGGTCAGTTGCTCGTCGGTAGGAAATGGTCGCCCATGCCACCAAGGGAGATGCAGTCATGAGCTACGAAACGATCATTGTGGAACGACACGACGCTGTCACGCTGGTCACGCTCAATCGCCCGCAGGCCCTCAATGCCCTGAACAGCCAGGTTCTCGCCGACCTGATCGACGTCATGGCGGCTTATGATGCCGATCCCGGGCAGCGCTGCCTGGTCGTCACGGGCAGCGAGAAGGCCTTCGCAGCCGGCGCGGACATCAAGGAGATGGCCGACAAGTCCGGCCCGGACATGTATTCTGCGGAACTCTATGCGGAGTGGAGCACGCGCGTTTGCGCGACGCGCAAGCCCTGGATCGCCGCCGTCGCCGGCTTCGCGCTCGGCGGCGGATGCGAGCTTGCAATGATGGCGGACTTCATCATTGCCGCCGACACCGCGAAATTCGGCCAGCCGGAAATCACGCTCGGCGTCGCGCCGGGCATGGGCGGCTCGCAGCGCCTCACGCGCGCGCTGGGCAAGGCCAAGGCGATGGAAATGTGCCTGACTGGCCGCCGCATGGACGCGGCTGAAGCCGAGCGCGCCGGTCTCGTGGCCCGCGTGGTGCCGGCGGCCGATCTGCTGGGCGAGGCGCTGTCGACGGCGAAGGCCATCGCCGCCATGCCGCCGCTCGCGGCGATCGCGAACAAGGAACTGGTCAATGTCGCCTTCGAAACCTCGCTTTCGCAAGGGCTTGTGAACGAGCGGCGCCTGTTCCAGTTGCTCGCCTCGACGCAGGACAAGGCCGAGGGCATGTCCGCCTTCATCGAGAAACGGCCGCCGACCTGGACGGGGCGCTGACTCCCTTTCCGCAATTTGCTTTGGCGACGCAACGTATGGCGCCTTTCCCGGCTCGCGCGACCGCAAGGACCGCAAACGGGAGGCAGCCTGACAGAAAATGTCGCTCAAGCGAAAAAGGGCTTTCCGAATCCGCGCGAATCGATTAGCGTTCACGCATGAACGAGAGGGCTCAGCCTGCTCGCTTTACGAACAGATTGCGGAAGGGTCTCATTCACCCGCCGTGCGGTAGCTTTGCTCCGCTCCTGGCTGATCCGCACCATGCCAAATAGCAAAGCCGATCGTCAACGCGACGAAGCGCAGTTCCGGATTCTCCGCCTTATCGAGAAGCGGCCGGATGCTTCGCAACGCGAGATCGCCGAGGAACTGGGTGTCAGCCTCGGCGCGGTCAATTACTGCGTTCGCGCCCTGCTCGACAAAGGCCATGTCAAGCTCGCCAACTTCAAGGCGTCGAAGAATAAGCTCGGTTACGTCTACGTGCTGACTCCCGAGGGGATCGCGCATCGCGCGAACCTCGCGGTCCGCTTCATCGAGCGCAAGATGACCGAATATGAAGCGATCAAGGCCGAGCTTGAGCAATTGCAAGGCGAGTTCGGCGAACCCCCGTCCTCCGGGGACTGAACTTTCCGCCTGCCAGACCGCCCCCGTGGGGCGGACGATCCCTCCGGCAGCCCGCTGCCCGGCTCTCCTGCCCGGGAGCGCCCCACGACATGTTTCTCCAGCACCGGCTCCGTGCCCGGTCCGATGAACGCTGCGCCGCGCGGCGTGGCGGACCGGTGCCGGGAAGCCATCGAATTTCACGACAAGGGTAAGACATGAAAATTGCGATGATCGGAACGGGATATGTCGGTCTCGTTTCCGGGGTATGTTTCTCCGATTTCGGCCACGACGTCGTCTGCGTGGACCGGGTTCCTGAAAAGATCGCCATGCTGGAGAATGGGGAAGTCCCCATCTACGAGCCTGGCCTCGATGCCGTCATGGCCCGCAATGTCGCCGCCGGGCGGCTGCGCTTCACCACGGCTCTCGATGAGGCGGTGGACGGCGCCGATGCCGTCTTCATCGCGGTGGGCACCCCCACCCGGCGCGGCGATGGCCATGCCGACCTCACTTATGTGATGGCTGCGGCGCAGGACATCGCGCGTGCCCTGACCGGCTATGCCGTGGTGGTCACCAAGTCCACCGTTCCCGTCGGGACGAACCGCAAGGTCGAGGCAGCGATCCGCGCCGCGAACCCGCAAGCCGCGTTCGACGTGGCATCCAATCCGGAGTTCCTTCGCGAGGGCGCCGCCATCGAGGACTTCATGAAGCCCGATCGGGTGGTCGTCGGCGTGGAGAGCGAGCGGGCCCAGGCGATCATGGGCGACATCTACCGACCCCTTTATCTGCGCGATTTCCCGATCGTCTATACCGACCTCGAATCCGCCGAGATGATCAAATATGCCGCCAATGCCTTTCTGGCCGCGAAGATCAGTTTCATCAACGAGATCGCCGCGCTCTGCGAGCGGGTCGGCGCGGACGTGAAAGCCGTGTCCCGGGGCATGGGCCTGGACGGCCGGATCGGCAACAAGTTCCTCCATGCCGGGCCGGGCTATGGCGGCTCCTGCTTCCCCAAGGACACCTCGGCGCTCGCTCGTATCGGTCAGGAACATGGCGTCCCGCAGCGGATCACCGAGACGGTGATCGCGGTGAATGACCTGACCAAGCGGCGGATGATCGACAAGGTGCTCGACCTGTGCGGCGGTTCGGTGAACGGCAAGACGGTGGCGGTGCTGGGCGTAACCTTCAAGCCGGGAACGGACGACATGCGCGACGCGCCGTCGCTCACCATCGTGCCGGCCCTCGTCGGCGCGGGCGCATCGGTGCGCATCGTCGACCCGCACGGCCGCAAGGAAGGAGCGGCCATGCTCCCGGGCGTGGCCTGGTTCGATGATCCCTATGCCGCCGCGGCGGGGGCGGATTGCCTCCTGATCCTCACCGAATGGAACGAGTTCCGCGCCCTGGATCTCAAGCGGCTGGCGGACACGATGGCCACCCCGCTGATGGCCGACCTTCGCAATATCTATGAGCCGGGAGACGCGATCGCGGCCGGCTTCCGCGCCTACGAAGGCATCGGCCGCTGAACGCCTGCTGACCGGCCGTCATTGTCACGACCGTCGCGCTCGCCCCCCGGCGACCGCGCCGTCCCACGCACGCAATCATCCTCCGCACCAAAGAGCAGGCCATGTCCCAGAAACGCCTTTACGATTCCCGCAAGCGCATCCTCGTGACCGGCGGCGCCGGTTTCCTCGGCTCGCATCTTATCGACCGGCTGCTGGAACGGGGCGACGAGGTGCTGTGCGTCGACAATCTGTTCACCGGCACCAAGCGGAACATCGAGCATCTCCATGCCAATCCCCGCTTCGAGTTCCTGCGGCACGACGTCACTTTCCCGCTCTATGTGGAAGTGGACGAGATCTACAATCTCGCCTGCCCCGCCGCGCCCATCCATTACCAGCATGACCCCGTGCAGACGACGAAGACGTCCGTCCATGGCGCCATCAACATGCTGGGGCTGGCCAAGCGCCTCGGCTGCCGGATCTTCCAGGCCTCGACCTCGGAAGTCTATGGCGACCCCACCGTCCATCCCCAGCGCGAAGATTACTGGGGCAATGTGAATTCGGTCGGCATCCGCTCCTGCTATGACGAAGGCAAGCGCTGCGCGGAGACGCTGTTCTTCGATTATCATCGCCAGCTCGGACTCGACATCAAGGTCGCGCGCATCTTCAACACTTATGGCCCGCGCATGCACCCCAATGACGGGCGGGTGGTCTCGAACTTCATCGTGCAGGCCCTGCGCGGGCAGGACATCACCATCTACGGTGACGGCACCCAGACCCGCTCCTTCTGCTATGTGGACGATCTGGTCGAAGGCTTCCTGCGGCTCATGGACAGTCCCGAGGGTTTCACCGGCCCGGTCAATCTCGGCAATCCGGGCGAGTTCACCATGATCGAGCTTGCCGAGAAAGTGATCGCCCTCACCAATTCCCGCTCCACCCTTTCCTTCCATCCCCTGCCCCAGGACGACCCGACCCAGCGCTGCCCGGACATCGGCCTCGCCCGACGGGCCCTGCAGTGGGAACCGGGCGTCCCACTGGACGAAGGACTGGCGCGCACAGTGGCCTATTTCGCCGGGATCATGGAGGTGCAGAATGCCTGAGAACGCCTCCGGCCACACCGCAAATGACCGTTGAGACGCTCGTCCGCACGATCCGCCGCAATCTGCTCATACTGCTCGGAGGCACTGGCTCCGCCACGCTGATCACTTTCGCAACCGTCTGGCTGAATGCACGGGCTCTCGGCGCGGAAGGCCTTGGGGTTCTCACCCTCATTCAGGCTTATGTCGCATTCCTGGGCGGATTTGTTTCCTTCGGCACTCAGCAGTCCTGCATCAGGCTATGTACGCAGGCGATGTCCGATGGCATGCCGGAGCGGCTGAACATCGTGACCGGAATCGCGATCGCGCTGGATCTTCTGGCTGGTGCGGCCGGAGGCATCATCGCGCTGATCGCCCTGCCGTGGTTCGTGTCGCTCAATCCGGCGCTCAAGCCTTATCTGCCCTACCTGCTAGCCTATACGCTCACCGTGTTTCTCTCGGGAATATCCGCCATGAACGGCGTGTTTCGGCTGTTCGATGCGTTCGGGAAGGTCAGTCTCTTGCAGGTGATCGGCGCCGCGCTGAACCTGATCGCCTCGGGCCTTCTCTTCATGAACGATGCGCCGCTGGAACATTATCTGGTCGCCTTCGCTGCCAATCTGGCCCTGACCAACCTCCTCCATTTTTTCCTGGGCTTTCGCCTCCTGCGGAGAAACGGTGTCCTGCCCTCTTTCAGGCTCGAGGACCTGCAGCGCAGCCCCATGATGGCGGAGTTCATCAGCTACAGTTGGACCACCTGGGGCACCTCGACCATCAACAGCCTGCGCACGCGCATGGACGTTTTCGTCCTCGGCTATTTCTGGAGCACGGCCGTAGTCGGGGTTTACGGCGTGCTCCGTCAGGTCGTGGGGCCGATGAGCAAGGTGATCGCCGCGATCTCCAGCGCGACCTTCACCGAGACCTCTCGCCTGGCCGCAACCGGAGACCTGGCACGCGCCCGCGCATTGCTGACCCGGCTGGCCCTGATGGGTCTCGTGCCAGGCAGCGTCATCATTCTGGGGACCTGGCTGCTCGGCAGCTTTTTCCTGGGGCTGGCCTTCGGTCCGGAATTCGCCGCTGGCGGGCCAGCGCTCCTGGTCCTGGTCATCGGCTCGACCATCATGCTCTCGGCTGCCACATTTGGCGGCTTCGTCCAGGCCTTCATTTCTCCGACGCGGCTGCTGGGTATCTACCTATGGGCGATCGGCGCCTTCCTGCTGACCCTGATCGTCGCCGTGCCGTCCCTCGGCATGGTCGGGGCCGCGATGGCGCAAGCGATTTCTGCCGTAATCATCTGGGGCGCCAGCTGGCTGGTGCTCAGGGCCTGCTTCCGATCAGCGGCCTGAAGGACCACCGGTCTGAAAGGGAATGGATATGACGAACGCACATTATTCCGGCGAAGGTGGGGATCACTTTCTCGCACAGCGCGGCGAAGCGGCGACCGACAGGGTGCAGATGCAACGCGCCACCCTGTTCGGCGATGTCGCCCGCCCCGATGCGCGCACGGTCGATTTCGGCTGCGGCACGGGCGGAATATTGGAACGCCTGCCGGCCTCCTACCGCGCCGGTGTGGAAATTGGCGAATCTGCCGCGGAAGTTGCCCGATCACGGGGAATTGACGTGGTTTCCTCACTGGATGAACTGGCGCCCGGCAGCTTCGATCTGGCCATCAGTTTCCATGCCATCGAGCATGTGGATTATCCGTTGGACGTGCTTGTGGCCATTGCCCGGGTGGTGAAGCCGAACGGGCTCATTCGGCTTGTGGTTCCCTGCGAGATGCCGACCGCGAGGATGCACCGGTCGTGGCGCGAGAATGACTACCAGCATCTTCATACGTGGACTCCGCTGAATTTCGGCAATCTGGCAAAGCGCGCCGGCTACCGGGATATCCAGGTTCGGTTGGTCCCCATGCCGACGGGATCGAGGCTGGTGAAAGCCCTGAGTCCTGTGCCGCCCCTCCAGCGGCTTGCGCATCGCGCCATGAGCGTGCGCCGCAACAACTTCAATGTCGTGCTGGACGCCAGCCCGCCAATGCCCGGAACTGTAGCGCCGGAAGGGCACCACTGACATGCGCCCGGAAGAAGCAGACCGTGTCCGCGCTCTGATCGAAGCGCTCCCGAATGTCGGCGAACGGACGATACTAAACATCGGATCGTCCACTGACTATTTCCGCAGGGTCATGCAGCCGCATGTGCACGAGTCCCTGATTGCTCCCCTTGAAGCCAAGGGATTCCGGTTCATTCATTGCGACATGAAGGCGGCACCCGGCGTCGATCTGGTCGGCGACGTGCTGTCCGAGGCCTTCCGGGAGAAGATCGCGGCCGAGGGTGCGAGCGTGGTGCTCTGCTGCAATATCCTCGAACATCTGACGGACCCGCTTGTCTTCTCGCGCGCCTGTGGCCTCATCGTTCCGCCCGGCGGCTATCTGATCGCAACGGTGCCCTATAGCTACCCGCACCATAAGGATCCGATCGACACCGGTCTGCGGCCAAGCCCCGCGCAGATCGCCATGATGTTTCCCGAACTGTCGCTCGTGGAGGGAGAGATCGTCTCGTCGATGACTTATCTCCAGGAATCCCTGCGATCCAAGGCGGAGATGTCCCTCCTTCTGAAGAACTTCCTGAAATCGCTCTTTCCTTTCTATCACCCGAAGAAATGGCGTTCCCGAGCCCACCGGTTCCTCTGGTTGTTCCGCCCATACAAGGTGAGCATCGCGGTGTTGCGGCGCCCGGATGAAGCCGGGATCTGATCCCGAACAACGGACCGCAAGACGTGAGTTCCCCCCACATCCTGTTCGCGGCGTATCAATCCGGCCGCGGGTCCAACGGCGGCATGGAGAGTGCCACCCGCATCTTCGAAGCGCTGGCTAACGATTTCCGCTGGACCCTGCTCACCAATCGCGAGACCGCGCGGACCGCAAGGTGGCGCGCGGGTCGGGCCGAGGTGAAGCTTTTCGCGTTCGATGAAGAAGCGCGGCCTTCCCGTCGACTGTGGCAACTCGGCTTGACGACTGCCCGCGCGGTGGCGCCTGCCCGGCGTGCGGACGTCCTGCATGCAAACGATATCCGCGCGCTGCGCATATTGAGACCGGTCGCGCAAATGACCCGCCGCCCCCTCGCTTTCACGCTCCGCGATACCAAGCCACCCGAGGAACAGTATCCTGACCACTGGCATCGCGCCGTGCGCAAGCTGGATGCGCTGGTGACCCTTTCGGACGACATGGCCCGCTTCGTGGGCGACCGGCTCCCGATTGCCCAGGATCGGCGCCACACGATCGGTAGCATCGTGGATCTCGACGCGTTCAGTCCCCCCACCGTTCAGGAACGGAAAGCCTTGCGAGCAAAGCTGGGCATCGCTCCGGGCGAGATCGCCATCGTTATGGCGGCCGGTGTGTTCGCAAAGAAGCGCCAGCTTGAAGTGATAAGGCTCGTCGCTCCGCAACTGCTGGATCTTCCGGTCCGCTTTCACATGGTCGGCGACTTTGCGCCCGAAACCGAGCTTTACGCCCGGACCTGCGCCGCGGTGGTGGAGGAGCTTGGCTTTTCGGAGCGCGTCCTGTTCCATGGCTTCAGGCCCGATGTCGCCGACTGGCTTGCGGCCGCCGACATCGTCCTGGTCGCTTCGGAGCGCGAGGGCCTGGCCCGCTGCATGATCGAGGCGATGGCCTGCGGCACTCCGGTCGTGTCCGTCGATGTGTCTTCGGCGCACGAGATGCTCTTGCGGACCGGCGCTGGCCTGGTGACCGGTGCCGACGACTGGCAGGGCCTCGCGCAGGCGCTCCGCGTGCTTGCCGCTGATCCCGACAGGCGCACGGCCATGGGCCGGGCGGGGCGCGCGACAGCCGAAGCCCGCTTCTCCTCCGCTCAGGTCGCACAGGCCTGGCGTCAGCTTTACCTGGGCCTCGCCCGCTAACGGCAGCAATCACCCCATGAACCACCAACCCACCCCCTTCGAGGTTCTGTTCTTCCTTCCGCAGCTTGGCGGCGGCGGGGCGGAGATGAACGCGGTGCGTCTCGCGCCCGGGCTGCTCGCGGCCGGCATCAGGCCGGTCTATGCCGTCGCGCGTGGGCCCGGCAGCTATGCCGAGTTCCTGCCGGAGGGCGCGGAGGTGGTCGTGCTCGATACCGGCCGGATCAATTCCTCGACCTTGCGGCTCGTGCGCGCTTCAAGGCCCCTGGCGGACCTGATCGACCGGCGGCGGCCCGATGTCGTCTGCCCGGTCATGGTCAGCCCTGCTCTGTCCGCACTCGCCGCGTTGCGCCGGGCACGGCATCGCCCGGCGGCCGTGCTGTCCATCCAGAACTCCCTCGCCGTCTCGCACGAGCAGGACGCTGCCTTGCGCGATCGGCTCGAGCTGGCGCTCATCCGGCGGCGTTTCCCGGCTTTCGATGGCGTCATCTCCCTGTCGCAGGGCGTTGCGGATGAGCTGCGACGCATCGTGCCGGAGCTCGCGCAGAAGATCGATGTGGTTCCAAATGTGGGCTTGCCTCTGCCGGCGCAGATGGCGTCCGCGCTGGCCTGGCCGCGTCATGCGCCGGGGCCGGTATGCACCATTCTCGCCTGCGGGCGCCTGACCCGGCAGAAGGATTATCCCACGCTCCTGCAGGCTTTCGCGCAGTTGCGGGGAGAAGGCATCCAGCTGAACGTGCTCGGTCAGGGCGAGCTGCGCGCGACCCTGGAAAACATGGCGAGAGAGCTCGGGATCGCCGATCGGGTGACGTTCCTCGGTTTTCAACGCGACCCGTTCATCCACATGCGGCAGGCCGACATCTTCGTCCTCTCCTCGCGGTGGGAAGGGTTCGGCAATGTCCTTGTCGAAGCCATGGCGATGGGCATGCCGGTGGTGTCGACGGATTGCCCGCACGGCCCGGCGGAAATCATCACGGACGGTCGGAACGGCCTGCTCGTGCCGCCGGGCGATGCAGAGGCCCTCGCCGCTGCCCTTCAGCGCCTCGTCGACGATCCCGCCCTGCGCATTCGCCTCGGAAACGCAGGCGAAGCGCGCGCGCAGGATTTCTCCGCGACCCGGATCGGCGCGGCTTATGCCGGCCTGTTCCGGGACATCGCGGCGCGAGCGCGGCGAGAGGGAGCGTCGAGATGAGGCCCAACCTGTTCATCCTGGGCGCGCCCAAATGCGGCACCAGCTCGCTTTTCGACTGGCTTGCCCGGCATCCCGACGTGCGCGGAAGCCGCGTCAAGGAGCCCTTCTTCCTAACGGATCCCGCCCATCCCCTGTCCCGGCGGCCCAATGCGGCGGCGGACGGCCTGGAGGCCTATCAGACACTGTTCGCCCCCGCCGACGCGGACGCCCCGATCCGGATGGAAGGCACCACCCATTATGTCTTCGATCCTATGGCACGGGACGTCATCTCGGGGATGGCAGACGCGCGCGCCATCATCGTCCTGCGCGAGCCGGCGATGCGGGTGTACAGCTCCTTCCAATATACGCTGAACAATCTCGCGCGGCTGCGCCCGGGCTTGTCCTTTGCGCGTTATCTGGAACTGATGGATTCTGGCACGCCCCTGATGCCGGACTGGTGCAGGCACCCGGGCAGCGCCTATGTGCTCGAGCGCGAGGTGACGTACAGCCGCTACATCCTCCACGTCGCCCCATGGCTCGAAGCGCTCGGCCCGGACCGGCTGAAGCTGCTGGTCATGGAGGACATGGTCAGGGATCCGAATGGCACGGTGGACGGTCTGCTGGACTGGCTGGGCCTCGATCCCTCGACGATGCCACGGATGGAGAAGGCCGCGCGCAATCGCACCGAGAGCATCCGCATGTCGCGGCTGCAGGCGACGGCGCGCTATCTCAACGCGCGGATACGCCCGCCCGCTGCGCTCCGGGATGTCCTCAAGCGCGGATATGGTGCGCTTCAGTACCGCACGTCTCGCGGGATGCCGGCGGAAGACGCGCGCGCGATCGAGTCCCTGCGGGGCCGGCTCGCCGCTGACAACGCCGCCCTCGCGGCACTGACCGGCCTCGACCTTGCGGCCTGGAGCATCGCCAAACCGGCGGTGCGGAGCGCATGACGAGCCTCGCCATGCCGGCCATGCCGGGGGCGGCAGCACATGCGCCCATGCAGAATCCGTTCGTGCCGATTTCCAACACGGCGCGGCTTCTCGTGATGATCTATTTCATCTTCTGGCGGATGCTGCCCGCACTCGCCGCGCCTGCCGGACAGAGCATCGCTTTTCCCGCACTCGCCCTGACCATCGCCTTCGCGCACTTCCTGACCCAGGCCCTGATGCTCCTGCCCTTCCTGGTGCGCCGCTTCGCCGGCACGCCTGTCGGCTGGCTGCACCCGCTTGTCCTCACCGCAACGGTCATGATCCTCTTCGAGATACTTGGCCGTCCGGAGGCTCTGCTCGCGCCCGTCGCCATGTGGTTTCCGGATATCACGGCGCTGAATCATCCACTGCTGGTCGGCTGGTCCGACACGCATGTCATGGAAGCCCGGGTAAAGCTCAGCCTCCTCCAGCTGCTGGGTATCGTCAGTGCCTATGCCGGCTTTGCGCTGGTGGCACGGAAAGGGAAGCGGCCTCGCATGTCCCCCCCGCTGCGCATCGAGGGGTGGAAGATCGCCCTGCTGTTCTGTGTGGGTCTCGCGATCGTTCTGCTGTTCCTCCAGTTGCAGGGCGGGATCGTCGCGCACATGTCGACGCTGGCGGGCGGCCGCTTCGGGATGCGGACCGAAGTCGGCCATTATCTGGTGCTCAACGCCTTTCTGCCGATCATCCTCATCCTGTGGTATGCCTATCGCCCGCAGACGTTGGGCAAGCCGCTGTTCATCGCGGCCTTCGCGCTGGCGGCAGTCATGCAGTTCGTCGCCACGGGAAGCCGGTCCGGGCTTTTCGCGCCGGTCGCGATGCTGCTTGCCGTCTGGATCTATCACAATCACAAGCTCCCCAAAACAGGTGCGCTGCTGGCTGGCCTCGCCGCCCTGTTGCTGCTCGGCGTGCTTGGCGAGATCCGGCGCAGCGGCAACCAGGGCGAGGTCGACTTTTCCTCCCTGACGCAATTCGATCCGGACACCGCTTTTGCGATGTCCGCGCAAGAGCGGGAGAATCGCGATCGCGACACGGATCTCGCGGTCGCGGCGCTGGTGCCGACCGTCCAGGGTCATCTGTGGGGCGCGACCTATGTCTCGGCGGCCGCATTCTGGGTGCCGCGCGCCATCTGGCCCGACAAGCCCCGCGGCGCCGGCGCTTACGCCGCCGCCCTGCTGTTCGGTAATCAGGGCAGCATGGAGGGCTATAGCGGCGTCGGTTATCCGGTGAATGGCGTCGCCGAGGCTTACTGGAACTTCAGCGTGCCCGGCGTGGTGTTGGTCTACCTCCTGTTCGGCATGATGCTGCACGCTCTCACCCGGTGGATCATGCGCGACCCCGACAATCCCTTCGCGGTCACGACCCTCGTGGTGATCGCCTTCAGCATGACACAACCCAACTCGATCAGCCTGGTGGACGGAAGCCAGCGGCTCGCGCTCCTCTACCTCGTCTATCTCTTTGCCGCGCGTCGAACAGCATGAAAGCCATTTTCGCGCATGATCATCGCTTCATCGTCGCCAATGACAGCGTGTGGTCGGAGAGCCAGTTCGAAGCCAGCCTCTGGCAGCGTTATCTGGGACATTTCCACACGCTCACAGTGGCTGCGCGGCGAGGTGACATCCCGGCTGGCAAGACCCTTTCCCAGCTGGAGCTCTCGTCCGCTCCGCGCGTCGGTTTCGAGCTGTTTCCGAACCTCTCGAGCCCCCGAGGCCTGACTCTGGCACGGCCCGCCGCGCGCCGGCGCATGCGCGGGCTCGTCGCTCGCCATGATGCCGTGATCGGGAGGCTCCCGAGTGAAATGGGCCTCATGGCCATTGCCGCGGCGCGCGCGCTCGGCAAACCCTGGGCTGTCGAGATGGTCGCGTGTCCCTGGGACGGTTTGTGGAACTACGGCAATCTGGCGGGGCGCGCTTATGCCCCGGTCGCCTGGGCGCGCACGAAGCGGGTCGTCCGGCAGGCTGACTATGCGCTCTACGTTACGCGGGACTTTCTCCAGCGCCGCTACCCGACGCGAGCAGCGCATGTGGTGGCCGCCTCCAACGTGATCCTGACCGACCTGTCCGAAGAGGTGCTGGAACGGCGGCTGGCCCGCATCACGGCAGCGCGCGCGCGGCCTCTCCGGCTCGGCCTGATCGGCACCCTGCGCGGGCGCTTCAAGGGCATCCAGACCCTGCTGGCCGCACTGTCCCAGGCGCGTACTGCCTTGCCGCCCCTGTCCCTGCACATCCTGGGGGGCGGCGACCCCGCCCCCTGGCGCGCGGAGGCAGTCCGCAATGGTGTCCAGGACATCGTGCATTTCGAGGGAACCCTGCCGTCGGGAGACCCCGTCCGGCGCTGGCTGGACGATATCGACATCTACCTGCAGCCCTCACTGCAGGAAGGCCTGCCGAGGGCGCTGATCGAAGCAATGAGCCGGGGATGCCCCGCGCTGGCTTCGACCGTGGCGGGCATTCCCGAACTGCTTCCCCGTGAAGACCTCATTGCGCCCGGCGATATCCCGGCACTGGCCACCCTTCTGCGCCGCCGCGTGGACGATACGGCATGGATGGCCCGCAGTGCGCGGACCAACTGGGAAACGGCGCAGGATTATGAAGCCGGCCTGCTCGAGGAGCGTCGCGCCATCTTCTGGGCGCAGTTCGCCGCGTCGTGTGCCGCCGGAAACCCGACCTGAATTCAAGGAGCATTCCCATGGCAAGCATCATCTCGCGTTTTGCCGCGGCAAATTCATGGCTCGCCCGGCAGTTCGACCGGTTGGTTCCATATCCGCCGCGGCAAATCGGCACGCTCGCGCCGAACGAACTCAAGCCCATGTTCGAGGAAGCCCATAGCGTCGCCGATGTGGGCGGCGGCAAGAAGCCTTATGCCTATATCGCCGGCCTCGATGCCGGCGGGAAGGTCTATGTCGGTCTCGACTTTGACCCTGAAGAACTGAAAAACGCCCCGCCGTCCACTTATTCGGAGACGGCCGTGCTCGACATCTGCGCGCCGGACGCGGCGCAGTTCGGGCGCTTTGATCTGATCGTGTGCCGGAGCACGCTGGAGCACGTGACCGACAACGCCGCCGCCATCGCCGGCCTTGCCGCCTTGCTCGCGCCGGGAGGCAAGTGCTTCGTCCGGCTCCCCTGCCGCAGGGCCGCCTTCGCCCAGCTCAATCTTCGCCTGCCCAACGAGGCCAAGCGCCGGATGATGCATGCGGTGTTTCCTCACAAGAAGGGCGATGGCTTTCCCGCATTCTATAACCGCTGCCTGCCCTCCCAGATCCGCCGGCTGGCGCTCGCGCAAGGGCTGGAAGTCATCGCCGAGCGTCGGACCTACCGGTCTACTTATTTCAGCTTCTTCCTGCCCTTCTACCTTCTGTGGCGGCTTGTCGGCACCGTCCAATATGTCGCGGACAAGGATTATTGCGAGAGCTTCGAGATGGTTTTCCGCAAGCCCCTGACCGCCTGACGACACGTCCGCTCCGGACGGACCACCGCGAAAGCCTGCCAGGCACGGCGCGGATCAAGCCTCGAAACAATCACCCCCCGGAAAGCCGGTCAGGAAGCCGTGGCGCATCGCGCCTGGAGCGGAGGATATGAAGTACAGAAAGGAAATTGACGGGCTGAGGGCAATCGCGGTGCTGGCCGTGGTCGGCTATCATGCGCATCTGCCCGGCTTCGCCTCCGGCTATCTCGGCGTCGATATCTTCTTCGTCATCTCGGGTTATCTCATCACCGGCATTCTGACGGGTGACGACCGGCCGACGGGGCAAGTGCTCGCGGCATTTTATCTTCGCCGTGTCCTGCGGCTGCTGCCCGCGCTTTTCGCGGTGCTGCTGGCGACCACGCTGGCCGCCTGGTTCATTCTCCTGCCGCTCGATTTCCAGAACTATGGCTGGAGCCTGGCCGGCGCCTCCGCTTTCCTTGCCAATTTCGTGTTCTGGGCGCGCTCGGGCTATTTCGAGAGCGAAGCCGCGCTCAATCCCCTGCTTCACACCTGGTCGCTCGCGGTCGAAGAGCAATTCTACATCTTCTTTCCGCTGCTCTTCCTGTTCCTGAAACGGCGCTTCCCTTCCCTGCTCCTGCCGGTCTTCGTCGGGTCCCTGCTGATTTCGCTGGCCGCTGCCGAGCTGGTGGTGCGGTTCGTGCCCTTTGGCGCCAGCCACACTTTCTTCCTCCTGCCGTTCCGCGCGTGGGAGCTGCTCCTCGGCGCCGTCATGGCATTGATCGGCTTGCGATGGACTGTTCCTTCCCGGCTTGGGCACAGCCTGCTGCTCACCGGCCTCGGACTGGTACTCTGGGCGGTTTTCAGTCCGGGCGTCGCGGGCCGGACGCCCAATGCGAACCTCGTTCTGGCCTGCGCAGGCACCGCCATGATCATCCTGGGCGGCGGCGGGATCCAGTCGGCGGTCAAGTCCGTGCTGGCGGCGCGGCCGATGGTGTTCTTCGGCAAGATTTCCTATTCGCTCTACCTCTGGCACTGGCCGCTCCTGTCCTTCTTCGTCTACGTGGCGATGCGCGCCCCTTCGCCCGGGGAAGCCGCCATCCTCGTGCTGGCCTCCATCCTCCTCGCGGTGCTCAGCTGGCGGTTCGTGGAGCAGCCCTTCCGGGCGGGCGGATTTCAGACGACGCCGGTGACCGATGCCTGGCGGCGAAACGCGCGCATCGTCGCGTTCGTCGGCTTCGGCATCGTTGCGCTGGGCTGCGTCATCGGTCTGTCCGCCCCCGGCGCGCGTATGGTCCAGGATGCCGCGACCCGCGCGCATATGGCCCGCATCGACGATCCCGAAGAAGTGGAAGTCTGCCTCAATGGCGTGCTGGCGACGGCGGCGCCCCCCGGTGGCACCTGTCGCTTCCCCGCGCCCGGGGCTGGCGTCCCGAAGGCCAGGCCGATGCTCCTCCTGGGGGATTCCCACGCGACGGACCTGATCCCGCCGCTCCGGAAGATCGCCGCGGAGAATAGCGTGGACCTCGAGGTGTTCGCGCGCCTCTCCTGTCCACCGTTCCTGCAGGACAGCGCCGCCCGCAACGGACGCGTCAACCTCCTCTGCCGCCATTTCCTGGACAATGTTTCCACGTCCCTCTCCGGCGCGCGGTTCAGCACCGTCGTGCTCAGCGCGCGCTGGTATGGCTCGGTGCTGGACGATCTTCGCCGCTCGCCAGCCTCCGATGACAAGCTGCGGGGCTCGTTCCTCTTCCGCGAGCTCTCCCGCACGCTCGAAGCGCTGGGCCCGCGTGCCGATCGCATCGTCGTGCCGATGCCGCGGCCTGAAGCGCAGTCGGAGATCGCCGGCTGCATGGGCCGGTCCCTCCGTTTCGGCCATCCCACAAGTGCATGCCTGCCGCAACGCGGCCTCGGGCATCCCGCCTGGTATCAGAACACCGTCCGCATCCTGCAGCTCGCGACGCAGGGGCGCCCCGGCGTGGTGCTGGTGGATCCCACAGTCCTGCTCTGCGAGCGCGATGGGCACTGCCCCGCCGGCGATGATGAGGGTGGCTGGTATTCGGACGAGGATCATCTCTCGACGAGAGGCTCGCTGCGGCTGGCGCCTCTCTTCCGCCAGGCCCTCCACTAATCCGGAACAGACCACATGAAACGCGCATTCATCACCGGCACCGCCGGCTTCATCGGATTCCATCTCGCGGAACTGCTGCTGCAGGAAGGTTGGGAAGTCGGCGGCTATGACGGGCTGACGGACTATTATGACGTCGCGCTCAAGCAGAGCCGCCACCGCATCCTGCGCCAGCACCCCGCCTTCACCGGGACCGAGGCATTGCTGGAAGATGAAGCGGCGCTGCGCACGGCCCTGACCGCCGCGCGGCCGGACGTCGTCATCCATCTCGCTGCGCAGGCGGGCGTGCGCTATTCGATCGAGAACCCGCGCGCTTATGTCGATGCGAACATGGTGGGCACGTTCAATCTGATGGAAGCCGCGCTGGCGGCGCGCCCCGCTCATCTGCTCATGGCATCCACCAGCTCGGTCTACGGGGCCAACACCGTTCTGCCCTACGCCGAGGACCATCAGGCCGACTGGCCCCTCTCCTTCTATGCCGCCACCAAGAAGGCCAATGAGGCCATGGGCCATGCCTGGGCCCATATCCACGGCCTGCCGATCACCATGTTCCGGTTCTTCACGGTCTACGGCCCGTGGGGCCGACCAGACATGGCCTTGTTCAAGTTCACGCGGGCGATCCTGAACGGCGATCCGATCGACGTCTACAATCACGGCGAGATCTGGCGGGACTTCACTTATGTCGGTGATCTCGTGCGGGGCATCCGCCTGCTCATGGATGCCGTTCCCGGCGCCGCGCTGGCTGTGGAAGGCGACAGCCTGTCGCCGGTGGCGCCATGGCGCATCGTCAATATCGGCAATTCCCGCCAGGAGCGCCTGTCGGACTTCATCGATGCCGTGGAAGCCGCCACGGCCCGCAAGGCGATCCGCAATCTCCTGCCCATGCAGGCGGGCGACGTCCCGGCGACCTGGGCCGATTGCAGCCTGCTCGAGCGCCTCACCGGCTATCGGCCCGCCACGGACATGCGCGAGGGCGTGGCGCGCTTCGTCCAATGGTATCGCGGCCATTACGGAGCGTGACATGAAGCTGCGCGTCGTCCTGACCGGCAACACCTGCTTCAAGATCGCGAACTTCCGGCAGGGGTTACTGAATGCCCTGCTGGAGCATGGCTGCGACGTGGTGGTCCTCGCGCCGCCCGATGGCTATCGCGATCGGCTGGAAGCCATGGGCTGCCGCGTCCAGCCCCTGCCGATGGACCGCAACGGCACGTCTCCACTGGCGGAAACGGCGCTTTTGTGGCGCATCCATCGCTTCCTGCGCCGCGAGCGGCCGGACATCGTCTTCGGCTACACGATCAAGAATAATATCTACGCCGGGCTCGCCTGCCGCCAGCTGGGAATATCCTTCGTGCCCAATGTCACCGGGCTGGGGCCCGCCTTCAACGATACCGGCGCCCTGAACCGGCTGGTGCGCGGCCTGTACGGCCTTGCCTTCGCCCGGGCGCGCGCCGTCTTCTTCCAGAACCCCGATGACCGCGCGATCTTCCTTGATGCCGGGCTGGTCGAGGGGGATCGCGCCCGGCTCCTGCCCGGCTCGGGCGTGGACCTGCAGCGCTTCGCCCTGCAGCCCATGCCCCAGGGCGGCTCGTCGACCGTCTTCCTGCTCGTCGCCCGACTGCTGTGGGACAAGGGCGTCGGTCTCTTCGTCGAGGCTGCCCGCGCCGTGCGTGCCCGCCATCCGAACGCGCGTTTCCAGCTGCTGGGTCCGCTGGACCCCGCCAGTCGATCGGGCATTCCTCTCGCGCAGATCGAGGATTGGGTGCGCGAAGGCGTGATCGACTATCTGGGCCAGACCGAGGATGTCCGCCCGGCGCTAGCCTCGGCTGACTGCGTCGTGCTCCCCTCATGGTATCGGGAAGGGACGCCGCGCGTCCTGCTGGAAGCAGCCGCCACCGGTCGCCCGGTCATCACCACCGACATGCCGGGCTGCCGGGACGCAGTCGATCCCGGGCGAACCGGCTTCATCTGCGCGCCTCGGGACCGGGACGCGCTTGTCGCGGAACTCGAACGCTTCCTTGCCCTCTCCCCGGACGCCCGCATCGCGATGGGCCGCGCCGCCCGCGCCCGCGCCGAAGCGTCATTCGATGAGCAGGCAGTCATTTCCGCTTATTTCGATCATCTTCCGTTGCGGACGACGCGCACGGTCTCGTAAACGCTACGGGGGCGCCGATCCCCAGATCTGGCAAACGACACCATCGTTCGATCTGGCACAAACCAGCGTCTGATGATGAAGTGGCGGACCTGCTGGGAGCAGGTTCGAACCATCTTACCGAAATGCTGAAGAAATGGAACGACGTTCTTCAGCATTCGAGCCTCGGTTGCAAACAAGCCCAGAACACCAATGAACGGAAGGATGGAAGCGCCCCGTGCGATAGCCGTCCGGCTGTCGGGCGGAGGCGCAAGATAGCGTAAGAGGGGGGCGGAATGGCGACGAAGCGCCCAGCCCCATTCTCGCTCCGGCTCACTTTTGAGCAACGCGCTCAATTGGAACGCGATGCGGGGGATATGTCGCTTGGCGGCTATATCCAGTCCCGCCTTTTCGATTCCGATAATCCACCCCCGCGTCGGCGAGGCAAGGCTCCGGTCAAGGACCATCAGGCTTTGGCGCAGGTTTTAGGCAAGCTCGGTCAGTCGCGGCTGTCGTCTAATCTGAACCAGCTCGCGCGTTCAGCAAATACGGGCAGCTTACCCGTTACGCCGGACACGGAAGCGGCGTTGATGGAAGCGCTTGCCGAAGTCCATGAAATCCGCAGCCTCTTGATCCAAGCCCTGAACCTTGAGGTTGAACCATGATCCTCAAGGCATCCCAACGCAGCGGCGCGAAACAGCTTGGCCTTCACCTAATGAAGACCGAAGAGAACGAGCATGTCGAAATCCACGAGGTCAGCGGCTTCGTGTCCGACGATCTCATGGGTGCGATGAAGGAAGCCTATGCCCTGTCCAAGGGCACGAAGTGCAAGCAGTTCCTGTTTTCAGTGTCGCTCAACCCGCCGTCCACGGAGTCCGTTCGGGTCGAGGTATTCGAGAAGGCGTGTGAGATGATCGAAGAACGGCTGGGCCTCAAGGGTCAGCCGCGCATGATCGTCTTCCATGAGAAGGAAGGCCGCCGTCATGATCATGCGGTATGGTCGCGGATTGATGCGGACACGATGACCGCAAAGCCGCTGCCGTTCTTCAAGCGGACGCTCAACGCCATCGCCAAGGAACTCTATCTCGAAAACGGCTGGCAGATACCGGAAGGTTTTCGGGATTCCAGATTGCGCGATCCGCGCAATTTCACACTTGCCGAATGGCAGCAGGCAAAACGGGCTGGCCTTGATGCCCGTGAGGTCAAGGCAACGATTCAGGAATGCTGGGCGATGTCGGATAATGGTCCTGCCTTCGCCAAGGCTCTGGAAGAGCGCGGCCTGTTTCTGGCGCAAGGCGACAGGCGCGGTCATGTCGCCGTATCTATTGAAGGCGAAGTCTTCGCCATCGCGCGGATGGTGGACAAGAAAACCAAGGAAGTGTCCGCTCGCCTCGGCGATCCGAAAGAGTTGCGGTCGGTCGCCGATACCGTCCGCCATATCGGCGCAACGGTCGCACAGCGACTGTCACGCTATATCTCGGAAGCCAAGCGCATTGCCGTCAATGCGATGAAGCCGCTCAACGAGCAGAAGCGGGTGATGAAGGAAGCGCATAAGGCCGAGCGGCAGAAGCTCGACCGGATGCAGCGTGAACGGCTGCAAGGCGAACAACGGGAACGCTCGGCCCGAGTGCGCACGGGCGCAAAAGGGGTCTGGGACATTCTGACCGGACGCTATTTCAAGGTGCGCAAACAAAATGAGATGGAAGCCTTCTTCGGGCTGCAACGTGATCGCGCCCAGCGTCACGATCTTGTTCAGTCACAGTTGAAGGAACGCCAAGGGCTGCAATCGCAAATCGCGCAGGAGCGCGAACGCCAAGCGCGGCAGTTGCTCGGTCTCTATCGGGACGCAGCCCATTATCGCCGCATGACGCGCGATGAACAATTCGACAGGGACGGCGCGGTTCGTATTCGGCTCACGTCTCGTGGCCCCGAACTGGGGCGTTAGCGAGCTTTGTGACAACCGCTTTACATGTTTCTATCGTGGCATGAGTATTTCATAATAATAATATTTATTATAAGCTGAATGATAAAAGCAGCCATGCATCCGACCAGATATTTCTGGTGCTGATGTGCCAGCGCCCAATAAAGATCCGCAAGAAAATACTCCCTTGAAGGCCCGATAATTAGAATTAGGTATAATTGGAACATTTGTGGTTGCTGTTTGAGGAGGATTGCCGCCAGTGTTGAAAATTCCGATTTTTTCATTAACGGAAATACACATTTCTTCGATTATTATTATATACATGACAAGTTCTGTTCTATCGCAAGCGGGCAATCCAATGTTATTAAAGTTGTTATTAGCTGAAAAAGCATACTCTACACCCCCTAGAACCTGCGACGATACTGGAGGCTTCTGCCAAATAATGTTTCCTCCTGCGGAATCAAAAATATTGCAGCTTTTGTCTGTTGGAGAGCTATTATTCATATAATCCGATGAATAGACAAATTTATCTGAATAAAAATTCAATTTGCTTTCATCACACCCGTTACTGATCATTAATCTTGAAATCGCGCTATTAATTGATGCGGCATACTGTTGTATAACCGCTATATCACTTAGCCCCTTTTCTTTTGAGGAGCTTTTACCGCCTCCGCGTGTCGAGCTTGTGACCGTATACGAAAGTGCTGCGAAGAGAGCGACTGCGAGCAAAATGATAAAAAGGACATTTCCGGACGAGCGCGACCGTTTATAATGCATTGAATATAACTGTGACGATACATTAGTGGATTAATATTAACAAAAATATTATATCTCATTTATATCAAAGATGGCAACAGAGTGCCGTATTGTAAATTACAATCATACATCATCGGAATATGCTTTGGAGCTCGATATCACGGAGCCAATCAAATTTGGCTACTTTCTCTTCATCTGTATTGGCGCAATAGGCTTACCCTGAGCCTTACATCCGACATTTCTCTGGTCTTTTCGCTTTTCCCTTTAACCGTTTTTCTACCTGTGTCTTTTCCGCCCCGTCGGGTCGCTGGTTACGTTCGTATCGCCCGATGAATGGTGATGGGTGCAAGGCGTGTGAGCAGCCTTCTCCACGTCCGTTTCGATTGCGGGCAATGCACCTCATTCATGCGGACTGATTTTTCCTCCTCAACGCGGCCCATCGGGAGCGGCGCAAGACAAACAGGAGGAATCCATGTTCAAAATGACCAAAGGCGATCTGGCAAAGAAATCCGACGCTCAGCTTGCCGCGCTGTTTCAGCAGGCAACGCTCGGTCTTTCCGCCGCCAAGTCGGACCTAGCCTCGGCGCAATCGCTGCTCGCGATGATCCAAGCCGAACGCGCAAACCGCCGTCCGTCCCCATAGCGACGATAAAGGGGCGCTATCGGCGCCCCTTCCTTTCTTCCTTGCTATCGTTGACGCGCATGACGACGCGACCGTTGAGCGGAAGGGCATTGAGGCTCAGCGTGAAGCCCTTCCCGTCGCGTGTGGCCCATGCAACGCCGATGTCGGTCCAGCGGGCGTTATCACTCTCGCCATTGACCGTGTAGAGCCGGTGGGTCGGGCGGTTGTTAGAATTGGTATCGGGCATTTCGTTCTCCTGTCTGTTGCTCCGAAGGACCATTCCTTCGGTTCATGGGGAGACAGGCGGAGCGAACGGATAAGCCGCCGATCAAAGGATGGCGAAGCCACCTGTGGTTCGGACCTGCACAAGCGAAGCGCGGAAGGGAGAAGCCTTGAACGGCGGCGCGTTCGCGGGAAAAACCCCATGCAAGAACCGATGGGATGGTCCTGCCTCCGACAGGGAGAAGGGGCGATAATTCCGAACTCGACGTTTCCCCCGAATGACCTCTCCGGCGCGGCAAATGATGGCGGCTGCTATCGTGATGCACCTAAGGATTCGGAGGTACTATATGGCCACAAACCTCCAATAGTCGTCTAAAATCAGACTTTTATCGCCATTTTCATGAAGCTTTCTTGTTAGAAATATCTGTGGTATTATCTAACAGGAAAAGAGAGCGAAACCATGTCTGCCATAGCCGACAAGATCATGAACCGCATACGCGGCAAGGGCCGTGGGTGGGTGTTCACCCCTCGGGATTTCATTGACCTTGGCGCACGAGGCGCGGTCGATGTGGCGCTTTCACGCCTGACAAAATCGAGCGCGATCCGGCGCATCGGGCGCGGCCTATATGACTATCCGCGACTTCATGCCAAGCTCGGGGCGCTAAGTCCCGATGCGGATAGCCTCGCGCAGGCCGTATCCACGCAGAGCCGGGACAAGGTGTTCGTCTCGGGCGCTACTGCCGCGAACAATCTGGGGCTTTCGACTCAGGTTCCCGCTCGCGCCACCTATGCGACAACCGGACCTTCGCGGATCAAGAAGGTGGCAGGCCCGAACGCTTGCACTGAAGCATGCGCGCGCGCCGCTGCTCGATAAGGCATCCGACCGCGCCAATTCGATTGTGCAGGCGATGGCGCATTTAGGCCGAAACAATATCGACGCCGACACCATCCAACGCTTCGCCGACCGGCTCGACGACCGCGATATGAAGGCGCTTATCGCCTCGCGCCCGCAAATGCCGGGGTGGATGGGCGATATCGTGCTGAAAATCGGAGCGGCAAAGAATGGATGATTTCGCCCACAGAGCGGCGGCGGATCGCCGAGCCTATATCGAGGAAGCCGCCAACCGCCTCAATCTCACGCCTGTCATCATCGAAAAGGATTTCTGGGTCTGCTGGACGCTCAAACGGCTGGCGAGCTGCCCGGACCTCGCCGGGCAACTGACATTCAAGGGCGGCACGTCGCTTTCCAAAGCCTACGGCATAATTCACCGCTTTTCCGAAGATATAGACCTGACCATCGCCCGCACGGCTCCGCTCGTGTGCGATGTGAACTCGCCGATGGAAGATGGCGTTAGTGGCAAGGAACGCGACCGGCGCTCGAAGGCGTTGAAACAGGCCGCGCAGCAATATGTCGCAACCGTCGTCATGCCCGTGCTGACGCGGGAGATTGAAGCCGCGCTGGGCACGGCGGAAGGATGGAGCATCACGCTCGATCCCGAGGACACCGACGCGCAAACGCTGCTGTTCAACTATCCCGGCGCGATACAGAGCGGTATCATAACGACAGAGCAGGGCATTCCGATAACAACAGAGGCCGGCCATCTGATAGTCACTGAAAATTACAGTGCCTACATCAAGCCCCGAATAAAGCTCGAATTTGGGGCGCGGGGCGAAACGGAGCCTGCGGAAACGAAAAGCGTCAGGCCCTATCTGGCGGAAGTGTTTCCTGACGAATTGCCTGATGCCGCGTGCGAACTTGCCACGCTGGCTGTCATCCGCACCTTCTGGGAGAAGGCGACGATCCTCCACGCTCTGCATCACAACGGCAAGCTGCGCGATGGCATGTCTCGGCACTATTACGACACGCTGATGCTCGCGGGGAGCGGTGTCGCAGATGAAGCACTGGCGAGGCCTGATCTGCTTGAACTGGTTGTGCGGAACAAGAGCCTGATGTTTACTGATAAGTCGGCGTCATATGAAACGGCGACGTTCGGGTCGCTACGCCTCACGCCGTCCGATGAAACGGTGGCCAAGCTGAAACAGGATTACGCGGCGATGGCCGAAATGTTCATGGTCGATCCGCCAACCTTCGATGATCTGCTCGCGGGGATCGTCGCGCTCGAAGCGAAACTCAATGACCCATCAAGAACCTGAAACCTATGGCGTGTCCGCATCGTCCTATCTTCGCCGTGCTCGGGAACGCGTGCTGGATGGTACGAAAGCCGCGCTTTTCTATGCCGCGCTGGAACTCCGCTGCTGTGTCGAGGCGCGGCAGGCAGAGTATATCGAGCATCTTAGCGCCTATAAGGGGCAAAAACTGCGCCCCTACAGGCTAGGCGAGAACCGCAGTAAAATCGCCAAGATTTCAGGCGGCAAACTCATTGCGAAACTGACATTCGAGCTTGGCGACGGCGAAGTATTGGAAGGCTATCATACGCCCGTCCCCGCATCTCTCGTCAGATATTGCGAAAAGCATCTGGACAATCTCCGTCATGCTCAATCGCGCTTTCGCGGGCATGACGATGAATTCTGGAATAGGACTCGCACCGATCTAATCGCCCACTACCGGCTGGCGTGGATATCATGCCAAGGGAATATGATGGTTCCGCCGCTATGGAGCGCGAACAGTAAGAAAACGCATCCAATGGTATTTGAGATCACCGATGGCAACCGGGCCGCGATGGAGCGCATGAAGGAGTCGGTCGGCGAGCATTTCAACGTTCACGTCAGCTATCTTGAGCATCCGCCGGAATCATGGGTGTGTGATCTCTGACGGATCGCCTGTTCTGTTCGAAGGCATATTTCAAAGCCCACATTTGCCGTAGGCTTGTAGAATACGCAGCGTGTCGAAGCCATCAATGAGACAGAAGGTCCGCAGGTCGCCCATTCGCTGGGCATAGGCACGCATTGCCGCTCTCACCGGGTTCTCGATTTCGTGACAATGCTGAAGGATCAACAGATCGGCAGGCTCGGAAAACAGGCGGTCGATCTGGTCGCCGTTCGCGCCCAAATCCTTCATCTTCATCGGATGAAATTTCGCCGGTCCTTTGAACGCAAAGGCAGTCGATATCCTGCGGCTGTCGATGGTGAGGCTAGTTGTGAACAGGTCTGATTTTTCGCCGCCCCAGTCCTTGGGCACAGCGGCCTCGCCGATGATTTCGGCGAAGGCTTCCTTCACTGCCTTCTCGGGAATGTCCTTGAGCGCATCCAAAGCTTTTTTGGATCTCGCCCTTCTAAGGTCATGGGCCTTCGAGAAGTTGTCGATCTGCTCGATGAACACTTCCAGCCTGTTATCCCATTGACTGCCAATTAGGCTTCTGGGCTTCGTCCAGCTTGGAACTGGATTGGCGATGATCCACGGGATTGCGTGGATCACATTGCCTTCAATATGCGTGACGGCACCGGCGATCAGAAGGCGCTTTTGCCCTTGCAACTCAGACCATGACGAATTCGAAGTGAAATGGTCGTGGCTGAACCGGAAGGTCACTTTCCAACCGGGGCGGAAGTCATCGAGCTTGGCGTAGGCTTCCGCCTGCGGGACCGGCATCTTTCCTTTCTCCAGCGCCTTTCCGACTTCGCCCAGACCCCGGCAAAAGAAATTGGTGTAGAATGTGAAAAAGCTACCCTTTCGGAGCACATCCGCCATAAGCAACTGGCCGAGCGATGGCGGTTTTGTGATCTTTAGCCAGTCCGTCATCAAGTCCTTGAACGCGCTCAAGGTCGCGAGATGGCGTAAATGGTCATTCCCGGCAGCGATGTGAGGGACGCTATTCACCAGTTCGGCGACGCGGCGCTGATTGATGTACCAACAGGTAAGATCAAAATCCTCCGGCGCATTCTCGGCGGTCAAATCATCCATTCTTTTATGTTCCGCGTTGTAAGAATTTATCGAGATAGGCTGAGGTATTCTTCTCAACCTCCGGGAAGAGAAAGCGCATCAGCGGGAGCAGCGCGTCATCGGGTATGAACTCCGGATCATATGCACGCATTCGTTTTGAAATGGCCGCGATCCGCGTTTTCCACTTTCCCTTAGTGTCTTGCTCCGCGATCAGCTTAGATCGGTCGTAAAGCTTCAACGCATGTCCGAACGTCATTGCCGATCAGCGCCCATGCAGGAACGACGGGGGAATTGATGTCATTAAGACGGAGATCGCGATAGCGGACGCCGACACATACTGTTTTGGATTTTTGCCCCTGTGGCGCGTCGCCTTCAAGTGAGTAACCCACGCCGCTGCTGTTTGCGGTGAAGATATTGACGGGCCGATCCTTGCGCGTCGTCACGCGGTTGCCGATCACGACCGGAACCTGACCTTCGGCCTTCAGGGCAGCCTGTATCTCGGCGGCTGGACCGCATTGACCCGGCTCAAGCGCAATGGCGGGAGATGAGAAAAAAATCAGCGATACAAACACAAGTCCAGAAGAGCGCAGGAACATAAATCGCGGTCCCGTTAACGGTGGAATTCGGGACTCCCGTCAGCTTTTGTTCAGGGATGGAAGATGATAGTGTTTTATTCAACAGACTGGTCTTTCCTGTTCTCAACAAGGACGGGATAAGGACCATCTCATAAACCACCAATTTTGAAACAGCCGCCGAAGCCCTGATCGGCGGCGGAACGGAAGCTGTGCGAATTGGCTATGCGCGTGTCTCAACTGACGACCAGTCGCTGAATCTTCAACTCGACGCGCTGCGCGCTTCTGGATGTGCGCGCATCTTCACCGACAAGCTTAGCGGCAAATCACGCAAGCGGCCCGGCCCTCGACAAGGCACTGGCAGCGCTGAACGCGGGCGATCAGCTCGTTGTCTGGCGGCTGGATCGCCTTGGAAGAAATTTTCGTCACCTCGTGGAAATCGGCGACGAACTGCGTGAGCGCGGCGTGAATCTGATTTCGCTTTCCGAAGGTATCGACACGTCGAGCAATGTCGGCGAGATCGTCTTCCGTTTGATGAGCGTGTTTTCGGATTTTGAGCGCAACGCCATCGTGGAGCGCACTCGCGCAGGCCTTGCTGCGGCAAAGGCGAGAGGCATAAGGCTTGGCCGCACTCCGGCAATGAACGCTCATCAGATTTTGGAAGCCCGCCGTTTAATTCACTCCGGCGTTAAGAAGGATGAAGCCGCGAGGATAATCGGCGTTGGGAGGTCCACACTGTATCGTCATCTTTGATGCAGGCATAATCAGGTACAACTGTAATAAATGCCGACACACGCGCCACACGTTTTTCAGACATTACCAATTATTGATATAAATCAACAATTTGCATCTTACAACTGCGCCATGTTATGCTTGAGCTATAAGCTTCGGTTTCTCGCTACGCGTGAACCTTGAAGTAAAAATTATAAGATGCGCGGTGGCTCGCGTTCATAAAAAACAATTGGCTCGATGCGAACATGTTGACCGCTATTCCCCCGGCAGGTGAATGGCGACGGGATAAATCAATCTCTCTCATGGCTCAATTGAGCGCCGCGCAAGCGGTGGAGGGTGTTTGATGAAACCGCTAACGATGGAAGAGATGCATGAGCTTC
The DNA here is from genome assembly GCF_014203955.1 of Sphingobium lignivorans. Taxonomy (NCBI): domain Bacteria; kingdom Pseudomonadati; phylum Pseudomonadota; class Alphaproteobacteria; order Sphingomonadales; family Sphingobiaceae; genus Sphingobium; species Sphingobium lignivorans. The sequence continues at coordinate 1,745,460 of NZ_JACHKA010000001.1, read as the reverse complement.
GCGTGGAGATCGCGACCCTGAACGTTTCGGACACTGGCAAAGATGATCTGATCCGCTTTCTTGATGCCATCGCAATCTCATTTATCGAACAGGCGTTCGGCTTTTCTGCGGTCCAGCTTTCGTTATCAGCGCGTGCAAACTATGCTTTCAATGGTGGAAAAACTTGTGCTAATCTCTTGTCTTCCGGCATAGACGGACCTGTTGACCTCGATGACGAGGGCGCGATCAACACATTGAGGCCCTACAAAAGAGGGGCAAAGTATTTAGCGACATGAGCATAAACACACAGCAGAAGGCGGTGATATACCGCCGCGTAAGCACCAAAAAGCAGGCTCGCGAAGGCAATGGCCTCGATAGTCAGGAAACGCGCTGCCGCGAATTTGCGAAGTTCCGTTCCTATGAGATTGTCCGCGTTTTTAGCGACGACATGTCCGGCTCGATGGTCGGTCGTCCGGCAATGCTGCAAATGCTCGCCTTCCTGAAAAAGAACCGCAAGGACAATCTCGTCGTCATCATCGACGACATTTCGCGTCTGGCCCGTGGCATCGAGGCGCATATCAAGCTTCGAGCGGAAATTTCATCCGCTGGCGGCTTGCTCGAAAGCCCATCCATCGAGTTCGGAACGGATTCAGATAGCGTGCTTGTCGAGCATCTGCTTGCAAGCGTCGCTGAGCACGCGCGGCGCAAAAACGGAGAGCAGGCCAAGAACCGGATGCGGTCGAGAATGCTCAACGGATATTGGGTTCACAATCCTCCGCTCGGCTATCGCTATCAGCGCAGTTCGGGCGGCGGAAGCATTCTTGTTCGTGACGAGCCTGTGGCGACGATCATCGGCGAGGGGCTGGAAGGTTTCGCCAGTGGGCGCTTCACCTCGCAAGCGGAGCTGAAACGCTTCTTCGAAGCGCATCCGCAGTTTCCGCTGTGCCGCCACGGCCACCTGACGAATGAGCAGGTCAATCGCATTCTGACCTATCCGCTTTACGCGGGATATATCGAAAGCAAAGTCTGGGAAGTGTCGTTCCGCAAGGGGCAGCATGAAGGCGTGATTTCGCTCGAAACATACCAGCGGAATCAGGAGCGTCTGTTTGGCAAACCACGCGCACCTGCGCGGGCAGACGTGCATGTTGATTTCCCGATGAGAGGATTTGTGACCTGTGGCTGCTGTAGCCATCCCATGACTGCGAACTGGAGCCGTGGAAGGCACGGCAAGCGGTTCGCCTATTATATCTGCCGCCATCGTGGCTGTGAGAAGTTTGGCAAGTCTGTGAAGCGGGAGACTGTCGAAGGCGCTTTCGAAAAGATGCTGGGTAAGCTCACGCCCAGCGAGGAACTTTTCAATCTGTTCTCCAAGCTTTTCCGCAAACGCTGGGATGAGGCGAGCGCGAAATTAAACCAGATTCGCGCAGCACTTCGTCTGGAAGTCGCGGCAATGGAAAAGAAGATTTCGATGATGCTGGATCGCGTGATGGCAGCAGAGAGCGCAACCGTCATCAAAAGATACGAGCACGAGATTGAAAAGCTGGAGCGCGAGAAGCTCATTGTCGCGGAAAGGACGGCGCGTTGCGGTACTGTCGCGCCAGACTATGACGCGACTTTTCGAACCGCTTTTGAGTTCATCGGAAACCCTTGGAAACTATGGCAAAATGGCACGTTCGAGGACAAGCGTATCGTGCTGAAACTGACGTTAGACTCTCATCTCGAATATGATTGGAATGAGGGTGTTCAAACCCCTGAAATGTCCTTACCGTTCAAGGTGTTGACGGCTGCCTGCAACCCGAAAAGTAATTTGGCGGAGAGGGAGGGATTCGAACCCTCGATACAGTTGCCCGTATGCCGCATTTCGAGTGCGGTGCTTTCGACCACTCAGCCACCTCTCCGCAGAGGCATGTTGCCGTGAATGACGCGCCTGGCGGCCCGTCCGGCGGATGCTGAGCGCGCGCTGTTAGCGGATGATCTTCGGTTTGCCAAGCGCCCCGCGCGGTAAAACTTGCGCTTGGTCGAAGCCGCACTAAATCATGTCACATGAAGCAATCGCCCAACGACAAGCGCAACGCCATTCCTCCCGAGCTTGCGGCGGCCCTTCCGGGTGCGCTCGGCGCGGCGCCACGCATCGCGCATGCCCGTTTCCGGATCGGGGACACAGTGCGGCACCGCATGTTCGGCTTTCGCGGTGTGGTGTTCGATATCGATCCGGTCTTCGCCAACAGCGAGGAATGGTATGAGGCGATTCCGGTGGCCGCCCGTCCGCCCCGCGACCAGCCTTTCTACCATCTGTTCGCGGATAACGGCGAATCCAGCTATGTCGCTTATGTCAGCCAGCAGAATCTGGTGGCGGACGAGACCGGGGATCCGATCGATCATCCGGCGATCGATGCGCTGTTCGAGCGGAAGGCCGACGGAGGCTATGCGCTGGGCGCCAGTCGCTGGCACTGATTCGGCAGGGATGAAGCGCCGCCCGCTGCGGGCGATCGCTGGCTGCGCTCAGGCCTTGATCTTCCAGCCCTGCCTCAGCCCGCGATAGCAGATCAGCGCCAGCGCGAGATTGAGCCCCAGCATCACCGCAACGCCGACCGCCAGCGGCGAATCGGCCGCTGCCAGGAAGCCGTAGCGAAAGCCCGAGATGGCATAGAAGAACGGGTTCACATGGCTGATAGCCCGGAAGACCGGCGCCACATGATCCATGGAATAGAATGTGCCGGACAGCAGCGAGAGCGGCGCCACCACGAAATTGCCGACGGCGGCGGCATGATCGAATTTCTCGGCCCAGATGGCGGTGAGGATGCCCAGCAGCGCGAGCATGGCCGATCCGGCGATGCCGAAGAAGAGAACCGCCCAGAGATGATGGGGCATGACATTGACGCCGGGCCAGAACATCATCGCGACCCAGATGGTGAACCCCACGAACAGCGATCGGGTGACCGACGAGGCCACAAGCGCGAAGAGCAGTTCGCCCGAGGAGATGGGCGGCATCAGATAATCCACGATGGTGCCCTGCACTTTCGCGGAAAGCAGGGCAGTCGTGGAATTCTGGAAGCTGTTCTGCACCATCCCCATGATGATGAGCCCGGGTGCCACGAAATCGGCGAAGGGCACGCCCATGACCTGCAGGCCGCCGCGCCCCAGCGCGACGGTAAAGATCACCAGGAACAGCAGGGTCGTCAGCGCCGGAGCCCAGACGGTCTGCAGCTGGACCTTCATGAACCGGCGCACTTCCTTCATGTAGAGCGCGTTCATGCCGGCCCAGTTGACGTTGCGGATCACCGGAACGCCGGGCTCGTGCCGGATGAGGGATGCGGAAGAGGGCAGCGGGTTCTGGTCGGCCATGCACCGCCCCTATCGCGTCCCGTTTCGATCGGCAACCGGTCAGCGGGCGGCGCGCGCCATGCACTGGTCATTTGACCTTTTGAGTGCTCGCCCCCATATGGCCTGCTTCACGAGAAGGAATAGTCATGTCCTGGACAGACGAACGCATCGAGCAGCTCAGGCAGATGTGGGAACGCGGTATGACCGCCAGTCAGATCGCCGAGGAACTGGGCGGCGTGAGCCGCAATGCCGTGATCGGCAAGGCCCATCGCCTGGGGCTTCAGGCCCGCCCCTCCCCGGTCAAGGCCACCGATCCGGCCAAGCCTGCCGCGACGCCGCAGGCCCGCAAGGCCGCCGCCGCGCCAGCCAAGGCCGAGCCCGCGCCGGTCGAGGAAAGCCGCGCCGCGCGGCCCCAGCCCAAGGCACCCCCGGTGGTGGAAGCGCGGCCTGCGCCGCAGCCTGCTGCCCCCGCACCCGTCGCCGCCTCCGAAGCGGCGCCGCCGCCGCCCCAGCCGCGGATCGTATCCGTGGGCCCCGGCGGCTTCCTGCGGCAGGGCCCGGGCGACATGCAGCAGCCCATTCCGCCCGCTCCGCCGCGTCGGCTCGTGCCGGCCAAGCCCAGCGCCGAGATCGCCGACAAGACCAGCCTGCTGGATCTCAACGAGCGGATCTGCAAATGGCCGCTCGGCCATCCGGGGGAGCCGGACTTCCATTTCTGCGGCGAAAAGGTGAATCCCGGCTTCCCTTATTGCGTCGAGCATTGCGGGCGCGCTTATCAGGCGCAACTTCCGCGCGGCACCCGCCGCCCGCCCCCGCCCTTGCCTTATGGTGGCCCGCGCGTGCGTTGATGCGCGCCCGCATCTGAACATGAAAAAGGGGCCGCTGGACGGCCCCTTTTCTTTTGCCCGCTGGAGGAGGTGGAAAGGCTCAGCCCTCCACCTACCCCTCATGGCGCGGCTTGCCTCAGAAGCGATAGCTCGCCGTCACGCGCACGGTCTGGTGATCGAACACGTCGTTGGTGCGCTGGATGTCGGTATAACCCGCCGGCGTGATGACGAACGGATTGGTGGTCGAGGCCGGCGAGCCCTGGCCCGCGCGGACCGTGTGGCCGTCGGTGTTGAAGCGCGTGTAGCGATACAGCACGCCGAGCGAGAAATTGTCGGTAATGCGCTGTTCCACGCCGCCGCCGGCCGTCCAGCCCCATTCATCCGCGCTGGTGTTGCTCTCGGTGAAGCTGTTGAACGTGTTGCTGGTGGCGAAGTTGTTCTTCACCTTGGCATAAGCAAGGCCGCCGGTGCCGTAGACGAGCGTGCCGGTGCCGAGCGCATAGCCGGCGCGCAGCCGGGCATTGGCGTCCCAGTCGATCCGGCGCGCCATCACATAGCTGGCGGGCGTCGTGCTGAAGCCACTGACGGCATTGCCGATCATGGAGCGGCCACCTTCGACGATACCGCCGACCACGATGTTGCCGAACTGCATGTCATAGCCGGCATGGATCGACCAGGCGACGCGCTTGTCCTTATCGCCGCCGCATGAGCCGGGCGTCGCGCCATAGGCCCGGCCGCGACAGAAGCCAGGGCTGAACGCATCGCCACCCGTGGGCGTGAAGACCGTGTCGCCGAAATTGCCGTCGCCATTCGTATCGAAGGTCAGGCGTTCCAGCGTGTCACGGTCGAAATTCGGTTGCCAGCTCAGTCCCAGAGATCCCCCCACATATGGCCCGGTCCAGTCCCGGGTCGCGTCTCCCTGCTGTGCAAGCGCCGGCACGGCCGAGCCAGCGATCAGCACGGCCGATAATGACGCAAACAATGATGTCTTCATGATAATATGCTCCCTCCATATGTTGGGCGAGAGCGAAACGACCATCGGCGGGGAGAGTTTCGGCCGGAAACACAATAACTTGCACTTAACGCAATTTTGAGGCTGTTTTGCGTTGAGGCGTGTAGCCCGGCCTGCCGGAAGAGAGAGGATGCGCGCCCGCCCAACCTTCCTTGCGCCCCTATGGCCGCGGCGCTTGCGCTGGTGACTCCGCTCCTCCTATAGCTCGGCCATGTCAGACGATCTGTTCGGCGGCCAGGGCGCACGCACACCCGAAACCTATGATGCTTCCGCGATCGAGGTGCTGGAGGGGCTCGAGCCCGTCCGCCGCCGTCCCGGAATGTATATCGGCGGCACGGACGAGCGCGCGCTGCATCATCTCGCCTCCGAAGTGCTGGACAATGCGATGGACGAGGCGGTCGCCGGCCATGCCACCCGGATCGAGGTAACGCTGGGCGCGGGTAATCGCCTGACGATCAGTGACAATGGCCGCGGCATCCCCGTCGATCCGCATCCGAAATTCCCCGGCAAGTCCGCGCTGGAAGTGATCCTGACGACGCTCCACTCCGGCGGCAAGTTCTCGGACAAGGCCTATGCCACGTCCGGCGGCCTGCACGGCGTCGGCATCAGCGTGGTCAATGCGCTATCGGTGGATACCGAGATCGAGGTCGCGCGGGCCCGGGAGCTGTATCGCCAGCGCTTCTCGCGCGGATTGCCGCTCGGCCCGCTGGAAAAGGTCGGCGCGGCACCCAACCGGCGTGGCACCACCGTCAGCTTCACGCCGGACATCGAGATCTTCCACGAGCTGAAGTTCAAGCCGGCGCGGCTTTATCGCCTCGCCCGGTCGAAGGCCTATCTGTTCGCGGGGGTCGAGATCCGCTGGAAATGTGATCCGATCCTCATCACCGACGATACGCCGGCCGAAGCGGTGTTCCAGTTTCCCGGCGGCCTGTCCGATCATCTGCGCGAGCAGCTCGGCACGCGCGAATGCGCCACCGCCGAATTCTTCCGGGGCATGCAGGAGTTCCCGGAAGGGCCCAATGGCCTCAGCCTCGGGCGCGTCGAATGGGCGGTCGCCTGGCCGCTCTGGTCGGACGGCTCGACAAGCTGGTACTGCAACACCATTCCCACGCCGGATGGCGGCACGCACGAGGCGGGCCTGCGCGCCGCGCTCACCCGGGGCATCCGTGCCTTCGGCGAGCTGGTCGGGCAGAAGAAGGCGAAGGATATCCAGACCGACGACATCATGTCGGGCTGCGAGCTGATGCTCAGCGTCTTCATCCGCGATCCCCAGTTCCAGAGCCAGACCAAGGACCGCCTCACCAGCCCGGAAGCCACGCGCCTCGTCGAAGCGGCGATGCGCGACCATTTCGACCATTTCCTCACCGACAACATGGATCGCGGCAAGGCGCTGCTCGGCCATGTGCTGGAGCGGATGGACGAGCGGCTGCGGCGCCGGCAGGAGAAGGAGATCAAGCGCAAGACGGCGACCTCGGGCCGCAGGCTGCGCTTGCCCGGCAAGCTCACCGATTGCTCGTCCGACGATCCGGAGGGCACCGAGCTGTTCATCGTGGAGGGCGACAGCGCCGGCGGCAGCGCCAAGCAGGCGCGCGACCGCAAGACGCAGGCCATCCTGCCGATCCGCGGCAAGATCCTGAACGTCGCGTCCGCCACCTCGGCGAAGATCCTCGCCAATCAGGAGATCGCCGATCTCATCCAGGCGATCGGCTGCGGCACGCGCAAGGACTGCAATCCGGACAATCTGCGTTACGAACGCATCGTCATCATGACCGACGCGGACGTCGACGGCGCGCATATCGCCACGCTGCTCATGACCTTCTTCTTCCAGGAAATGCCCGAGCTGGTGAAGCGCGGCCATCTCTATCTGGCGCAGCCCCCGCTCTACCGGCTCGTCTCGGGCGGCAAGAGCGTCTACGCGGCGGACGACGCTGCCCGCGAGGCACTGATTGCCGGGCCGCTCCGGGGCAAGAAGGTTGAGGTCAGCCGCTTCAAGGGTCTGGGCGAGATGAACCCCCAGCAATTGCGCGAGACGACGATGGACCCGGGCAAACGCAGCCTCATCCGCATCACGCTGCCGCAGGAATATGAGGAACGCGCGGGCGTCAAGGATCTGGTCGATCGCCTGATGGGCACCAACCCGGCCCATCGCTTCGCCTTCATCCAGGAGAACGCTGCGCAGGTCGACGAGGACGTGATCGACGCCTGAGCGTTCAATCGGCGGTCAGGCCGCCGTGTCGATCCCCAGTTCGGCGAGCTTGCGGTACAGCGTCGAGCGCCCGATGCCGAGGCGCCGCGCGACTTCGGTCATGCGGCCGCGATAATGGCCGATGGCGAGCCGGATGACGTCCGCCTCGATATCGGCCAGCGCGCGCAGATGGCCGTTGGCCTCGTACAGCGTCACGCCGATGCCGTTTTCCTGCGCATTGCGCACGATGGGCGTCACGCCCCGGCGGTCGCTCCGGGCCGCGACATTCTCGATCTGGCCGGCGAGCTGGGGGAAGTCGGCGGCGGTCAGCGCGTCGCCCTCGCAGAGCACGGCGGCACGGAACAGGGTGTTGTGGAGCTGCCGGACATTGCCGGGCCAGTCATGGCGGGAGAGCAGGCCCAGCGCATCGCTGGTGATGCCGAGGCTGCGCATGCCCGGCTGCGCCCCGATGCGGTCCAGCAGGTGGCGCGCAAGGGCGGGAATGTCGCCTGCGCGCTCGCGCAGCGGCGGGATGGTGAGTTGGACGACGTTGAGCCGGTAATAGAGATCCTCGCGGAACCGCCCTGCTTCCACTTCGTCGATCAGGCGCTTGTTGGTCGCGGCGATCACGCGCACGTCCACCTGGCTCGGCATGCGCGCGCCCACAGGCTGGATCTCGCCATCCTGCAGCGCGCGCAGCAGCTTCACTTGCGCTTCGAGCGGCAGTTCGCTGATCTCGTCGAGGAAGATGGTGCCGCCATTGGCGACGCTGAACTTGCCGACATGCCGGTCGAACGCGCCCGTGAACGCGCCGCGTTCGTGGCCGAACAGGTCCGATTCGACGAGATTCGCCGGAATGGCGCCGCAATTGACCGTGACGAGCGGCAGCCGCGCGCGCGGGCTTGCGGCATGAATCGCATGCGCGATCACTTCCTTGCCGACGCCGCTCTCGCCTTCGATGAGGATCGGCACGCGGGCGCGCGCTGCCTTGGCCGCGATGGCGAGCGCCGCGCGGAAGGTCGGCGAGGAACCGACGATCTCGTCGAATCCGAGCGGCGCGCGGATCTTCTCGGTGAGCGGGCGCAGCTCGCCGGCCGATGTGGGATGGCTGAGCACGGCCTGGAGCGCGGCAAGGAGACTGTCCGGTGCGATCGGCTTGATGAGGAAGTCATGGGCGCCCGCGCGCATCGCTTCCACCGCCTTGGCGGCCGAGCCATTGGCGGTAAGAATGAGCACGGGAAGCGTCGGCCGGCGTTCGTGAATGGCGCGGATGAGTGCCGTCGCCTCGAGCCCTTCGGTCCAGTCGTCCACGATCACCGCCGAGAGACGCATGCCTTCGCGCGTGCCGAGCGCGGCCAGCGCATCCTCCGCGCTGTTCGCGCAGATCGTCCGCCACCCGGCGCGGCCGGCCATCGCGACGTTCAGGCGCCGCTGCGCCGGCTCGTCGTCGACCAGCAAGAGAAGTGGATTTTCCGCGTCGCTCATTCTCTCTTCCTGCACGTGCCCCGGGGCTGCTGATAAAGACGGCAGGTAAAGAGCGGATTAAGCGCAAGCCGATCGGGGCATTTCGTCAGCCGGCAAACGGGTCCTCAATCGGCTTGAGAGCGCGAATTCTTGCCGCTAAGACAGGTCGGGAGAGATGAAACAGGGATGACCGAACCTATGGCACAGCAGGACATGACTCAGGCAAACTCCACCTTCACGGGCTTTGTCGCCCTGATGAAGTGGGGTTCGATCATCACCGCGATTCTGGCGCTCCTCGTCATATTGATCATTTCCTGATCGCGCCGGCCCGGCCGCTTCGCTCATGAAGATCGCCGTTCTTCGCGAGACGGCTCCGGGGGAAAAACGCGTCTCCGCTTCCCCGGAAACCGTTCGCAAGTTCGCGGCGCTGGGTGCGCAGGTCATGGTGGAGACCGGCGCCGGCCTCCAGGCATCCATTACCGATGCGGATTATGAAGCGGCCGGGGCCGCGCTTGGCGATCGCGCCGCGACCGTCACGGGCGCGGGCATCGTGCTGTGCGTGCAGGGGCCGGATGCGGCGACGCTGGCCGGTGTGGCGCCCGGCACCCTGCTCGTCGGCGCGCTCGATCCGTTGCGCGAGCGCGCGCGGGTGGATGGCTATGCCGCCGCCGGGCTGGAAGCGCTGGCGATGGAGTTCATGCCGCGCATCACGCGCGCCCAGTCCATGGACATCCTGTCCTCCCAGTCGAACCTTGCGGGCTACAAGGCAGTGCTGGATGCCGCGAGCGAATATGGCCGCGCCTTCCCGATGATGATGACGGCGGCCGGCACGATCTCGGCCGCCCGGCTGTTCGTCATGGGCGTCGGCGTGGCGGGGCTGCAGGCGATCGCCACGGGGCGGCGCCTGGGGGCGCAGGTCAGTGCAACGGACGTGCGTGCCGCCACGAAGGAGCAGATCGAATCGCTCGGCGCCAAGCCGGTCTTCGTGGACGCGGTAGCCGGCATCGAGGGCGAGGGATCGGGCGGCTATGCCTCGGAAATGTCAGACGCGTATCAGAAGGCGCAGGCCGAGCTGGTCTCCGCGCATATCGCCCGGCAGGATATCGTCATCACCACGGCGCTGATCCCCGGCCGCCCTGCCCCGCGCCTCGTTTCGGATGCGCAGATCGCCACGATGCGGCCCGGCAGCGTCATCGTCGATCTCGCGGTCGAGCAAGGCGGCAATGTCGAGGGCGCCGTGGCGGGCGAGATCGTCGAGCGGCACGGCGTGAAGATCGTCGGCCATCGCAACGTGCCGAGCCGCCTGGCTGCGGACGCCGCCGCCCTGTTCTCGCGCAATCTCTACAATTTCCTCTCGGCTTACTGGGACAAGGAGCGCAACGCACCGGACCTGCCGGACGAGGACGAGATCGTGAAGGGCATCCGCCTGACGCAGGGCGGCCAGATCGTCAACGAGCGGTTGTCGGGCTGAACCGCGCGGCGGCGGCCGGCAACTGAGGGATTCACCGGCTGGCGCAGCCTGACGCGCGCCGCCGGACAGGAGACAAGCCGCCGCGAAGGGCGCGCGATGGACGAGCGAGGAGAAGATTGCCCATGGATTTCATCGCCATCCTCTCCATCTTCATATTGGCCTGCTTCGTGGGCTATTATGTCGTCTGGTCCGTGACGCCCGCGCTTCACACGCCGCTGATGGCGGTCACCAACGCGATTTCCTCGGTCATCATCGTGGGCGCGCTCATCGCCGCCGCCGAGGCAGAAAGCACCGCCGGGCAATGGCTCGGCTTCGTCGGCGTGGTACTGGCGTCGATCAACATCTTCGGCGGCTTCGCGGTCACCGGGCGCATGCTCGCGATGTACAAGAAGAAGGAGCGCAAGTGATGCTCTCCGGATTGCCGATCGAGCCGCTGGTCGCGCTCGCTTATCTTATCTCGGGCGTTCTGTTCATTCTCGCGCTGCGCGGACTTTCCAGCCCGGAGACCAGCCGGGCGGGCAATCGCTTCGGCATGCTGGGCATGTTCATCGCGGTCGGCACCACCATCGCCACGCATGATGCCGTCGCCCTGCCCCGCATCGGCCTCGCGCTCGTCATCGGCGGCGCCATCGGCTTCGTAGTTGCGCGACGGATTGCGATGACGGCGATGCCCCAGCTCGTCGCGGCCTTTCACAGCCTGGTCGGGCTGGCGGCGGTCGTGGTCGGCGTCGCCGCCTTCCTCAATCCCGCGTCCTTCGGCATCATCGACGAGGCGAGAGGCGCTATCCAGGGCGCGAGCCGGATCGAGATGGTGCTGGGCGTCGCCATCGGCGCGATCACTTTCTCAGGGTCGGTCATCGCTTTCCTGAAGCTTGCCGGCACGATGTCCGGCAAGCCGATCCTGCTGCCCGGGCGCCATCTCATCAATCTCGCGATCCTGCTGGCGATCGGAGTCTTCGCCTTCGGCTTCTGGCACGGGCAGTATCCGCTCGATTTCTGGCTCGTGCTGGCGCTCTCCTTCGTCATCGGCTTCCTGCTCATCATCCCCATCGGCGGGGCGGACATGCCGGTGGTGGTCTCCATGCTGAACAGCTATTCGGGCTGGGCAGCGGCCGCGATGGGCTTCACGCTGGAAAACAGCGCGATGATCATCACCGGCGCGCTGGTCGGCTCCTCGGGCGCCATCCTCAGCTACATCATGTGCCGGGCGATGAACCGCAGCTTCTTCTCCGTCATTGCCGGCGGCTTCGGCGCGGAATCGTCCGGCGGCAGCGATGGCGAGGCAAAGGAGCAGCGCCCCTGGAAGCGCGGATCGGCCGAGGATGCCGCTTTCCTCATGAAGCAGGCAGAAAGCGTCATCATCGTGCCGGGCTACGGCATGGCGGTCAGCCAGGCCCAGCATGCGCTGCGGGAAATGGCGGATATGCTCAAGGCCCAGGGAGTGAATGTGCGCTATGCGATCCACCCGGTCGCGGGCCGGATGCCCGGTCACATGAACGTCCTGCTTGCCGAGGCGAACGTGCCTTATGACGAAGTATTCGAGCTTGAGGATATCAACAGCGCTTTCGCCCAGACCGACATCGCTTTCGTCATCGGCGCGAACGACGTCACCAATCCCGCGGCCCGCACGGACAAGTCCTCGCCGATCTACGGCATGCCGATCCTCGACGTGGCCAATGCCAGGACCGTGCTGTTCGTGAAGCGCTCCATGGGCGGCGTCGGCTATGCCGGCGTCGACAATGACGTCTTCTACATGGACAACACGATGATGCTGCTCGCCGACGCCAAGAAGATGGTCGAGGATATCGTGAAGGCGCTGGGGCACTGACCGACCGGCCAACGCGGGCACAGGCGCGACCGGCGGCATGCCCGCACGGCTTGCCATTCCTCCCGCATTCGTCGAACAATGGGCGCCATGAAGAAACTCGGCCTCATCGGTGGCATCTCCTGGACGTCCACCGCCCGCTATTATGACCTCATCAACCGCGCCGTGCAGCGCGAGCTGGGCGGGCTGCACAGCGCCACCTTGCTGATCGATAGCCTGGATTTCGCCGATGTGGCGCGCTGCGCCTCGGCCAATGACTGGGCCTGTGGGGCCGGCCATATGGTGGGCGCGGCTCGCCGGCTGGAGGCAGGCGGCGCGCAGGCACTGATGATCTGCGCGAACAGCCTGCACAAGGTCGTGCCGCAGATCCAGGAGACGGTCGATATCCCGATCATCCACATCATCGACGAGATCGGTGCCCGGCTGAAGGCGGACGCGGCGAAGTCCGTCGCGCTGGTCGGGACCAGCAATGTCATGATGGACCGGGATTATCGCCAGCATCTCGTCTCGGCGGGCGGTGTCAGCCTGCTTCCCGCCGACGCGGAGCTGGCGCAGCGGATCGACCGCATGGTCTATGACGAACTGGCCGCCGGCAAGGTGACGCGCGATGCCGAGCGCTACATGAAGTCGGAGCTCACCGACATCGCCAAGGAGGATGTGCAGGCCGTCGTCCTTGCCTGCACCGAGCTGGATCTCGTCGTCGATGTCCATGCCAATGTGCTGCCCATCTATGACAGCACGATCATCCACGCCGAGGCCGGAGCGCGGTTCGTCCTCGACACATAGGGAACCCGCTGGAAGCGCGATCGGAGAGAGGAAGTATGCGTGTCATGGTGCTGGTCAAGGCGACCGCCGAGAGCGAGGCGGAGAGTGCGCCGCCCGAATGGACAGCCGACATGATGCAGGCGATGGGCCGCTTCAACGATGACCTGCGCGAGGCGGGCATCCTGCTCGCCGCCGAGGGGCTCCAGCCCTCCCGGCATGGCAAGCGCGTCGCCTTCGACGGCGCGGACCGCACCGTCATCGACGGGCCATTCGCGCAGACGAGCGAGCTGGTGGCCGGCTACTGGCTGTGGGAGATCCGGGACATGGATGAGGCCGTCGCCTGGGTGAAGCGCTGCCCCAACCCCATGCCTGTGCCCAGCGAGATCGAGATTCGGCCCCTCTACGGGCCCGGCCCGAGCGACTGAGCTTCGGCCCGGCGCCACGGCAAGCGCAGCCTTCGCGGAACCATGCGAACCCACATGGCATTGTAGGGCCATGGACTTCAACGCTTTCACCGCCCGCTTCGTCTCTTCCGGGCGTGAAGGCTGGCGCCGCATGACGCGCTCACGACGGGTGCGATGGATCGCCATCGCCTCGGCATCGCTGCTCCTGCTGCTCGTTCTTCTCCTCGGTGCCTTTCCGGTCGGCATGGCGAAGGGCTGGCTGGAGCGGAAACTGTCCAGTGAGCTGAATGCGCCGGTCAGCATCGAGTCCCTTGGCCGGGAGCCTTTCTTCTCCTTCTCGCCCACGCTCGTCGTGCGCGGCCTGCGGATCGCCCAGCCGGACTGGGCGGGCCCGGGCGACCTGCTGCGCGCGCAGGATGTGCGGGTCCGCGTCGCGCTCATTCCCGCGCTCACCGGAAGCGGCCGCGCGATCAGGGGCGTTCATGCGCGGGGCGCCCTGCTCGCGCTGGTGCGGGACGAGAACCGCCGCAGCAACTGGAGCGGCGAGCGCGATGGCAAGCGCGCGGGCAACGGCGGCGCATCGTCCATCGATCTGGCCGATCTCGTCGTCACGGACAGCCGCTTCACCCTGCGGGACGCAAGGCGAGGCCTGGAGATCGCCGGCACCATCGAGGCAGGTGCGACCACCGGCCTTGCCGCGCGCGCGACCGGCCGCTTCCATGGCGAACCGATTGAGGCGAGCGTGAAGGGCGCCGCGATCGCGGGCCGCCCCGCAGGCGCGGCTTATCCCTTCCAGCTCGCCCTTTCCTCTCCCCTGCTGCAACTCGATGCACGCGGGACCATGAAGGGCGCGCTCAACACGAGCGACATGGCCATGACCATATCCGCACGCGCGCCATCGCTCAAATATCTGGACGACATCATCGAGGCTGGCCTGTTCGGCACGCAGCCGATCGATCTGCGCGCCAGCGTGCGCCGGCAGGGGCAGGACTGGTTCCTCGATCGGCTGAGCGGCAGCGTGGGCCGCTCGCGCCTCACCGGCCGGGCCGAGATTCTGAAGCGCGAGGGCCGCTCGAAGATCGATGCCACCATCGCGTTCAGCCAGTTCGATTTCGACGATCTCGCCGATGATGCCGGCCTCGCGGCACAGGCTGCGCTGGAGGCGCGCATCGGCCCGCGCGTGCTGCCGAACACCCGCATCAATCTCACCAAGGTCGGCCCCACGGACGGCACGATCCGCTTCACGGCCGCCCGGCTGCTGTTCAAGTCCCCCTCCGTCTTCCGCTCGCTGCGCGGCAAGATCAGCCTGCAGGGCAAGGTGCTGCAGCTGGATGATGTCGAGGCAGGGCTCAGCAGTGGCCGCCTGACCGGCCGCCTGCTCGTGGATCATCGCGAGGGGAAGTCGCCCCGGCTCGATCTCGATCTCAGGCTGCGCGGCGGGCGGCTGGGCGCCCTGCTCGACATGACGGAGCAGATCGACGCGCCGGTGAATGCGCGGATCGCGCTCTCCGGCCGAGGCGATACGATCCGCGCCGCGCTTTCGAAGAGCGCGGGGCATGTCGGCCTCGCTGCCGGCGAAGGGCGGATTTCCCGCACCATCGCGGCCGTTCTCGCGCAGGACATGGGCAAGGCGATCGGCGCTGTGCTGGGCGATGGCGACGCCCCCGTTCCGCTGCGCTGCATCGCCATCGGCTTCCGGGCGCGTGGTGGCATGCTGACCGCGGCACCCTTCCTCGTCGAGACGGAGGTCTCGCGCAGCCGGGGCGAAGGCACGATCAATCTCGATGGCGAGCGCATCGCACTGAGGATCGGTGGCGCATCCCGCGAGTCCAGCGGATTGCCGATGGTCGATCCGCTCGGCCTGGAAGGCACGCTGTCCGCCCCGTCGCTGGATCTCGCTGCTGGACGGAAGGGCGACGGCGGGGGCGTGGCCGGCGCGGTGGTCCGCTCGATCGGCGGCGCGCTTGGCCTCGTCGACAAGCGCGGACCGGCGGTGGACGCGAGTGGCCCGTCGAACTGCCGCACCCTTTCGGAGCGCGTCCTCGCCAGGGGCCTGCCCGAGCGTCCGTGAGTTCTCGGGCTGATCGGCGCCGATCCTGCCGTTCTCAGACCCCGGTCTTGAACGGCGTGAACGCGGTGCGCTCGTCGAACACGTCCAGCCCTTCGCCGCGCTTGAAGAGATTGACGAAGAAATAGGTCGCCGGCGTCAGCACGATTTCCCAGCCCACCTTGAGGGCCCAGTTGGTCACCATCACCAGCAGCACCTGTTCGCTCGTCCAGATCCCCAGGAACGCGAGCGGATAAAAGATCAGGCTGTCGACGCCCTGCCCCACGATGGTCGAGCCGATCGTGCGGGTCCACAGGTACTTCCCGCGCGTCAGGATCTTCATCTTCGCGAGCACGAAGCTGTTGGTGAGTTCGCCGGCCCAGAAGGCGAGGATGGACGCCAGCACGATGCGCGGCACCTGGCCGAAGACCGCATCATAGGCGCCCTGCCCGTCCCAGCCGTCGGCCGGCGGCAGCGAGACCACGACCCAGCTCATGAAGGCCATGAAGACCATCGCGCCGAAGCCTACCCAGATGCAGCGCCGCGCGCGCGCATAGCCATAGACTTCCGTCAGCACGTCGCCGATCACATAGCCGAGCGGAAAGAAGAGGATGCCCGCGCCGAAGGTGAAGCCGCCCAGCGTGGCGAGCTTGGCCGCCCCGATCACGTTGGAGAGCAGCAGGATGGCGACGAACGCCGCCATCACCACGTCATAATAACGCAGCTGCCGCCCATGCAGCACGCTGGCATCGACATGGACGGGGCGGTGCATGGAAGGATCGACAGCCATCCCTCATCTATGCCGCGTCTCGCTCCCGGGAGCAATCATGCGCAGGCGCCGGTTTCCCGGCACGCGCCCCACAGGGAAACACCGCTACTGCCGCCATCGCCCGACTCCATCCCGCGGGCATCTTTCCACCCCGTCAGATGTTTCCATCCGGCCGGAAAATGCTCTAAGGGCGTGGCCGGGCGCCCGTAGCTCAGTTGGATAGAGCATTCGCCTTCTAAGCGAATGGTCGCAGGTTCGAATCCTGCCGGGCGCGCCAATCAATTCAGTAATTTGGCAATCCTCCTGCGTGGCGACCGATCGTGCTGGGAACTATCAGAGCACACGTGCGGGCAATTGGGTTGCAATGTGCTATCTGCGAAGGCATCGTCATAATGCAATCTGTGTTGGGGGGCACAATGTGGAGATTTCTCGTAGCAATGTTTTGCCTGATTGGCGGAAACGCATCAGCCCAAACTATTCGAAATTCAGTTCTACCTAACATCGGGGAGAGGTCTACTGCCACCGTTGGCGACGTTATCTATGAGAAAACCAAGATGACGATAATTCCAGCCTATGTCATTGATTCTGGTTTCAGTGGAAAAAATGTTTTTGCGACTGTTACCGTTGCGCCGGGTGACAAATTTATTGCCATTAAAAGCAAAACTAAACTTAAGGCTTGCCGATCTCCAAATTTGGAGGCGTTTTTTAATGGAGTGTACGATGCCTGCCTTTATGACGACGACGGTGATGGATCATTTGATCGTTACGGCGCCAACGAATTGCAGGGAGGAAAAAAACTTAAGAATTCCATTCCATATCGAGCAAGCGAGTTTATCGAGCCGACATCAGATTCGATAAAGCAGCAGGTGATATTCCTTGGTTCAACCAAAGATTCCCTTAGGCTATCTTACAGAGAATTTATCAATGACATGGCTCGCCCCGCCTTTACGGAGGAATATATATTCCCGTTGGAAACGGCATTTCCTCAAATAATTGGCTTCAAAGGAGTGAAGCTAACCATTTCCGCGATTAATCGCGCTGGGATTCATTATACAGTCGACTCGACGCCGTAATTTGCACGATCCGTCACGATTCCTGGGTTGAGCTGGGCCAGCACGAGGCGTTGCAATGCCCGCCCCAAGGGGCTGCTAGGAAAGAGGTTGTCCAGTAGCAAAGTCTCGCACCCCGGAGCTTCCCTGTGAAACGCTTCAACATCGCCATGACCGGCTTCGGTGCCGTGGGTGCAGCGCTGGCCGAACTTCTGCTGGAGCGGCGGGACCATTATCGCGATCGTCATGGGCTGGACGTGCGCCTCACCGGCGTCCTGCGCGCGCAAGGCGCCGCGATCGATGCCGAGGGGTTGCCGGCGCTACCCGCGTCTTTCGGCGCGGCGCCGGATTTCCCGGCCTTCCTCGCGACGGCCCGGGCGGATGCGCTGGTCGAGGCCAGCCCTTCGGACATCCGCACCGGCGGCCCGGCCCTCACCTATATCCGCACGGCGCTGGAGCGCGGCCTGCATGTCATTGCTGTGTCCAAGGGCGCGCTGGTTCGCGAGGGCGTGGCGCTGCGGGATCTTGCGGCATCGCGTGGTGTCGCGCTTGCCGTCAGCGGCGCGGCGGCGGCCGCCCTGCCGACCGTCGACGTCATTCGCCATGCGCTGGCCGGGGCGCGCGTGCTGCGCATCGAGGGCATCCTGAACGCGACGACCAATCATCTGCTGAGCGCCATGATGGCGCGCGACATCAGCCTGGAGGCAGCGCTGATCGAAGCGCAGGCGGCCGGCATCGCCGAGGCGGACCCCAGCCTCGACATTGACGGGTGGGATACCGCCGCCAAACTGCTCATCATGGCCCTGTTCGGCCTCGATGCCCGTCTCTCGATCGACGACATGGCGGTCGCCGGCATCCGCCATGTCGATCAGGCGCAGGTCCGCCACTGGCGCGCGGCCGGGCTCGTGCCCAAGCTCATCGGCCATGCCCGGCGGGATGGCGACATGTGGCGCGCCGGCGTCACGCTGCAGGCGCTGCCGGGCGACGATCCCTTCGCGCGCGTGCAGGGCAGCGAAAAGGCGATCCGCATCGAGACGGACGATCTGGGCACGCTGATGGTGAGCGGTGGCGGCTCGGCCCCGCGCGCCACCGCCGCCGCCGCGCTCAAGGACCTCGAGCATATCCTGCGCGAAAGACGGGCCTGAACCGGGCGATCTGCGGCGCTGACGCACTCACTTCAGGCCGGCCGGCGCCTCCGGGCTACGCCGCCATTCGTTCCGGCAGACTGCCTAGGGCGATCAGCCCTGACCGTTCACCAGCTCATAGACGGCGCGCAGGCTCTCGTCCGTGTTCACCAGCATCGACCAGCCCTCGCCATGCTGGCGGTCGAGAATGCGGCCGATCTCGTGATAGCCCCGCGCCATGGGGAATGTCTCGTGGGCGTGGAGCCACAGGCGCAGCAGAGTCCGTTCCCGTCCCGGACTGTTCCTGAAGCTGGTGCGCGAGTGCATCACGCGGAAATTATGCCAGAAGACGATCTCGCCCGGCTGGAGCATGAAGGAGACCATGAATTCCGGCCGCTTGGCGATGGCGAAGAGGCAGCGCAGCGCTTCCACCAGTCGGGGCGGCACCGGTTCGCCCCGGATCTGCGCTGCCTGCGCAATGTAGATCACATAATTGTAGATGGCGACATGGCCATCCACCACCGAGAAGGTCGGCACCTTGTAGTCGGTCACCGTCTCCAGGCTGGTGGGATAATGATAGCCTTCCAGCAGCGCGTCGAGCAGGTCCGGCCGCTCCCGGCGCAGCGCTTCGTAAACGGCGGCAGCGCTGACGAAGCCGCTCACCCCGCCTTCCTCCGATGCGACCACGCAGGCAAGGCTCAGTATCTCGTGATAATCGGTATGCGGGCCCAGTTCGGTGTCGGTCAGATAGCCGCGCCGGTCGGGATTGGGCTCCTTGCGGACAAGGCCGATGCGGTCGTGCCGCGGGCTCTGCTCGGCAGCCATGCCCAGATGCGTGCCGAGGCCGAAATGCAGGCGCTTGAACTGCTCCAGATCGTATCGGCCGATGTCGATGCCGGAGAGCAGCACTGCGCCGCGCCCGGCCATGATGTCGTAGCGCGCCGCCGCCATCAGCGCGCGCAGCTCCGGCGCGCCGAAATCATCGGCCGTGACGTCCGTCGCGGCGCGGCCCTCGGTCGCGCGCACTGCCGTGTCCAGCGCGTCGATCTGCGCCGGGCTCAGCCGCCGCGTCAGGCCTTCGGACCCGCCGCCGCTTTCGGACGTCCAGGCGCCGGAGGGTTCCCCCAGCCTGGTCCAGCCCATTCCTTGCCGCTCGATCGCCGCGTCGACATCCGCCATCTGGTCTTCTTCGCCTCTCTTCTTGTCCGCGCCTCAGCGCGCGACGGCCGCGGCTTCCGCTTGCGCGGGCTGCGCCATCGCATCGGGTTCATCATGCAGGAAGACGCCCTGCCGGCGCAATTCCTTGCGAAGGGCCCGCACATCAAGCGCGCGCGGCTGGACGCCGGCGCCGACCGAGAGCGCGGCTGCAGCGCCCGCGGCCTGTCCGGTGAGCCAGCATTGCGGGATCTCGCGCATGAAGCCGTGCGAGTTGGCATCGCAGCTGATGTGCTTGCCGCCGGCCAGCAGGCCATCCAGCTTGCGCGGCACCAGCGCGCCATAAGGCACCGAGATCACCGGATATTTGAGGCTGACCGAAGGACTGACGCCGATCTCGTCCGGCAGCGCGATGCCGTCCGCCCACTGGCTGCGCAGCACCTTGCCGACGCCGCCCAGACGCCGCGTGTGCCGCACGCCGAGCTGCGAGCCGCTCTGCAGCATGTAGCATTGCTCAAACCCCGGCGCATGCTCCAGGAAGAACTCGCAATGCGTCTGCATGAAGCGGTGCGAACGGATCTCCAGCTCGGTCTGGTCGTCGACATCCAGCGCCGAAAGGCCGGACTGGCGCGGGCCCAGGAACAGCGCGATATCGTTGCGCCAGGAGACATAAGGGGGCTGGAAGAAGCCCAGCCGCTCACGGCCCAGCTTCGCGAATTCGGCATATTGCTCGGGCTCGTTGCCCCGGAACGCCAGCCAGCGATCCATGTCCACACCGCCCAGCATGAAGCCGGTGTTGGCGCTGTGATGGACGTCGCCTTCCTCGATGTCGGTGTCGAACTCGGCGCCGGCGCGCGCGAAGATGTCCCCGTCGCCAGTGGTATCCACCACCACCTTGGCGCGCAGGGCCTGACGCCCGGCCTTGGATTCGAACACGACGCCCTCGACTTTGCCATCGGCCACCATCGGCACCGCAGCCCAGCTGTGGAACACCAGCCGCACGCCCGCGCCCAGCAGCATTTCCTGGCTGATGAGCTTGAGCCGCTCGGGATCGAGCGTGGGCGACCAGCAGACCGTGCCATGGAAGGCCGCGGTGCGCTGGCCCCAGTAGCTGGCCTTCTTGGGATCGCGCGAACCCCAGTCGGCGCGCGGCGGCCCGGCCAGGCCGGCCGCGGGCAAGCGCCCCAGCACATCATTGGCGAAGCCCTGGATGACCTGCCGGCCGGTCCAGTCGGTCATCCGGTCGATCCAGATCACCAGCCCGCCGGTCGAGAGCCCGCCCAGATGATTATAGCGCTCCATGAGCACCACGTCCGCGCCCGCCTGCGCCGCCGCCCAGGCCGCCGCCGTGCCCGCCGGGCCGCCGCCGACCACCAGCACGTCGCATGTGTGATAGACCGGGATCTCGCGCGCCGGCTCCATCCACGTTCCCGTGCCATTCGCGCGCGGCAGCACCCGGCCGCCCGTCTCGAAGACGTCGGATGCCAGGAAGCGATCCTCCGACTGGCGGACTTCACGGATTTTGGGCGTCTGTTCCTCGGCCATTCGTTTCCCCTCCGATCACGCGACTCGACTCGCGCCTGCAGCCCTATTAGAAAGCTTGCTAATCATTAGAGCAAGCTTAGCTATTTCTGTAGCCAAATGCACGAGCCGCCTGTTATCGTTCCGATGCGCAGGCTGCCATGCGCGGAGAGGGAGACCAGAGAGCCATGACAAGACCGGCTCGCACGATCGATCTGGCGACACTGCTGGACGGTCGCAAGCTCACACCGTTCAATTATCTGCTGATTTGCCTCTCCTGGCTCGTGACCCTGTTCGACGGGCTCGACATGATGATGATGTCGTTCACCGCGCCTTATATGCAGGAAGAGCTGCTCCTGTCGGATGTGCAGATCGGCAATGCCTTCTCCGCCGGCACGCTCGGCATGGTGGTGGGCGGCCTCATCTTCACATATGTCGGTGACCGGATCGGCCGCCGCCCCACCATCGTCATGTGCACGCTTGCCTTCGGCATCCTCACCTTCCTCACCGGCTTCGCGACCAATTATCCCGCGCTGCTCACGCTGCGCTTTCTGGATGGGCTGGCGATCGGCGGCGCGCTGCCGCTGGCCTGGGCACTCAATGTCGAGTTCGTCCCGCCCAAGATGCGGGCGACGGTGGTGGCCTTCATCATGATGGGCTTCAGCATCGGCAGTGCGACCGCGGCCCCGCTCACCAACTGGCTGGGCCCGCTTTATGGCTGGGAAGGCGTGTATTTCGCCGGCGGCATCGGCTCGGTGGTCTGCGCCATCGCGATCGCCATCTTCCTGCCCGAGTCGCCGCGCTTCCTGGTGAGCAAGGGCATCAAGCCCGAGCTGGTGAGCGCCACGCTCAAGCGGCTCGACCCTGCCATGGATGTGCAGCCCGGCGACCGCTTCGTGCTCGGCGACGAGAAGAAGCAGGATCGCAATTTCCGCTTCAGCGATCTGTTCGTGGGCAATCTGCGGCTGCTCACGCCGATCATCTGGATCGGCTATGGCGCCAGCGCACTCGGCATCTTCTTCAAGTCCGCTTTCGGCCCGCTCGTGCTGGAGCGGATGGACGTGGCGCGCGAGACGGCCGCCAATGTCTCGGCGATCGGTGCGCTGCTGGGCGCCATTTCCGGCGTGGTGATCATGCGCCTTTCAGCGCGCTATGGTCTCAAATTCGCAGCCACCTGCACGCTGCTCATCGTGCCCATGGCGGTCGCCGTCGGCATGGAATGGATCCCCCGCGCGATGCTGCTGCCGACCATCGTGGTGCAGGGCATGCTGGTGGGCGGCTGCCATGCCGCGATCATCAGCCAGCTGGCGCTCTATTATCCCAGCGCCATCCGCGCGAGTGCGGGCGGCTGGGCCTCGGCAATCGGCAAGATCGGCGGCATCGTCGGCCCGCTGATCGGCGGCGCGATCCTCGCCAGCGGCATTCCCGCCGTGCGAACCTATGCCATCGCGGCGATCTGCCCGTTCATCCTGTTCCTCGCGATCATCGCCATCTCGGTGCTGATCCGCAGGCCCGAACGCCAGCCCCCAGTCGAAGGCCGCGTCGCCCCGGCGGCTTGAGCGCCCGGAATGACGGGTTCGATCTGCCGTTTGGCGAGGTCGGCACCGATCGCGTTGGCATCTTATAGCCTTTTATAGCCTTTGTCCAAGTAGAGCATCCGGCGGGACGACCGGGCCTCATATGCTTTGCAGTCTGCCGCCTCGCCACCGGTTATGTGGCAGGCCGCGGCCCGGCTGCACACCCGTCACGGTGCCGATCTGCTGATGACGGTCGGCACGGCCGGCAAGCTCAGCCAGATCGAGGGCGACTGCTTCTACCTCGCGCGCGCGATCCAGCACGACTATGGCGCGCGCAAGGCGGACGCGTTCGTCCATTATCCGCCGGGTGAGTGGCCGATGGGGCCGGCAAATGTCGAACCTTATCACGCCATGCCCGATCCCGGCACCGGGCTCCCGGAGGCTTGCATCACGAGCGGCGACGCCTTCATCGAGGACGCGCATTATGCCGCACATCTTGTCGCCGCGCTCGATGCGGACGTGGTGGACATGGAAACGGCGGCCGTTGCGCAATATGCCGGCAATCTCGGCTTGCCATGGGCAGGCATCAAGGCGACGACCGACGACGCCAACCATGAGAGCGCAGGCGATTTCCATGCCAACCTCCTGGCTGCATCGCAGCGCGCAGCAGCCGGTATGGAGCGGTTCATCGCGCTGCTCTGACGCGGTAACACTTGAGCTACCAGAACAACTCTATAGGCTTGTCCGTTGACTGAACTGTGTGCCTTAACAAGAGAGGTCCAGATGGCCCGACTTTCTTCGCTTCCTCACGCCGCAACGGCAATCGCCCTGCTCGCGCTCGCGGCCTGCGCTCAAAAGGCACCTCCCGGCGCGCCTCCGCCGCCCGTGCCTTACGCAGAAGCGATTCTCTACGACAACACCGGCCTGCCGATGGGCAAGGTCACTCTGCACCCGCAAGGTGAAGCGCTCGCAGGGTCGATCACCGTGCGTGGCGGGCTGACCCCCGGCAATCATGGCATGCACATCCATACGATCGGCGAATGCAAACTGCCGGACTTCACGTCTGCCGGACCGCATCTCAACCCCACCAGTGCGCAGCACGGAACCGAGAATCCGGCCGGCCCGCATCAGGGCGACTTGCCAATGCTGACCGCCGATGCGCGCGGGGAGGCTTCCCTGAAGTTCACGGCACACACGTCGCTCACCGCGCTTTTCGATCTCGATGGCGCCTCATTCGTCGTGCATGCCGATCCCGATGACATGAAGACGGACCCGACCGGCAACAGCGGTGCTCGGGTTCTGTGCGGCGTCCTTTATCGCAAGCAGGGCCCCGGCTCGTAGGGAGCTTCAGAGCCCGCAAAGCGTTGCGGGCTCTTGCACTCGCGCCGAATAGGATTATATCGCCCCTCTGAACGATTCATCGGGTTCGCCAGATCGCTGGCCGAACCGAATGAGTCGCCTGCCCTCGCCCGGGCCAGCATGCCGCTTTGCGTACGGCAAGCAACAAGTATGGGGCGAGTGACAGGTCCTCCAGACGCTGCAGTGCGGATCGGACAGCCCCGGCCCGCACTTTTTTGCGTGGCTGAGCCGCCCCTACCGGGCGATCGAGCAACCGCGCGGCTGAAGTTCGCTGTGATGCGAAGATTTTTGGGACCAATTCAGGCAGGACAGGCATGGCAACCAAGGCTCTCCCCCCCTCCACGGCCGGCGAAAGCGCCAAGAAGCGCATCCGCAAGGTTTTCGGCAACATCCACGAAGTGGTGCAGATGCCGAATCTGATCGAAGTGCAGCGGGAGAGCTATGAGCAGTTCCTGCGCTCCAATCCCGCGATCGGCTATGTGTCCGGCCTGGAGAAGACTCTGCGCAGCGTCTTCCCGATCCGCGACTTCGCCGGCACGGCGGAGCTGGACTTCGTTCATTACGAGCTCGAGGATCCCAAGTACGACACCGAGGAGTGCCGTCAGCGCGGCATCACTTATGCAGCGCCGATGCGCGTGACGCTTCGCCTGATCGTGTTCGAAGTGGACGCCGACACCGAGACCCGCTCCGTCCTCGATATCAAGGAGCAGGACGTCTACATGGGCGACATGCCGCTCATGACGCAGAACGGCACGTTCATCATCAATGGCACCGAGCGCGTCATCGTGTCCCAGATGCACCGTTCGCCTGGCGTGCTGTTCGACCATGACCGTGGCAAGACCCACTCGTCTGGCAAGTATCTCTTCGCTGCCCGCGTGATCCCCTACCGCGGTTCCTGGCTGGACTTCGAGTTCGACGCCAAGGACATCGTGAATGTCCGCATCGACCGCAAGCGCAAGCTGCCGGTAACGGCGCTGCTCTATGCGCTCGGCCTGAACAGCGAGGATATCCTCGGCGAGTTCTACAACAAGATCACTTATGTCCGCGGCCAGAACGGCTGGCAGATCCCCTACACAGCCGAAGCCTGGCGCGGCCAGAAGCCGATGTTCGACATCGTCGACGCCAAGACCGGCGAGGTGGTGTTCGCTGCGGGCCAGAAGATCAGTCCGCGCGCGGCACTCAAGGCACAGAAGGACGGCCTTGAATCGCTCGTCATCCCGACCGAGGAAATCTATGGCCGCTACAGCGCCTATGACCTCATCAATGAGGCCACTGGCGCGATCTATATCGAAGCGGGCGATGAGGTTTCCCCCGAGAATCTCGCCAAGCTGGATGAAGCCGGGATCGATCGCATCGAGCTGCTCGATATCGATCACGTCAACACGGGCCCGTGGATTCGCAACACGCTGAAGGTCGACAAGGCCGAGGATCGCGACCATGCGCTGTCGGACATTTACCGCGTCATGCGCCCCGGCGAGCCGCCGACGCGCGAGACGGCCGAAGCCCTGTTCGAAGGCCTGTTCTTCGACGGCGAGCGCTATGATCTCTCGGCCGTGGGCCGCGTGAAGCTCAACATGCGCCTTGGCCTCGACGCTGAGGACACCATCACCACGCTGCGCCGCGAGGACATCCTTGCAGTCGTCAAGGAGCTGGTGAACCTCAAGGACGGCAAGGGCGAGATCGACGACATCGACAATCTCGGCAACCGCCGCGTGCGTTCGGTGGGCGAGCTGCTGGAAAACCAGTATCGCGTCGGCCTGCTGCGCATGGAGCGCGCCGTGAAGGAGCGCATGTCGAGCGTCGACGTCTCGACGGTGATGCCGAATGACCTCATCAACGCCAAGCCCGCTGTGGCTGCCGTGCGCGAGTTCTTCGGCTCCTCCCAGCTCTCGCAGTTCATGGACCAGACCAACCCGCTCTCCGAGATCACGCACAAGCGTCGCGTCTCGGCGCTCGGGCCGGGCGGTCTCACCCGCGAACGCGCCGGCTTCGAGGTCCGCGACGTTCACCCGACCCATTATGGCCGCATCTGCCCCATCGAGACGCCGGAAGGCCCGAACATCGGCCTGATCAACTCGCTGGCGAGCTTCTCGCGCGTCAACAAGTACGGCTTCATCGAGACGCCCTATCGCAAGGTGGTCGACAACAAGGTGACCGACGAGGTCGTCTATCTGTCCGCCATGGAAGAAGCGAAGCACACGATCGCGCAGGCCAATGCGGAGCTGACCGAGGACGGTCAGTTCGTCGAGGAACTCGTTTCCTCGCGTGAAGCCGGTGAGTTCCTGATGGCGCCGCGCGATCACATCACGCTGATGGACGTGAGCCCCAAGCAGCTCGTCTCGGTTGCCGCTTCGCTTATTCCGTTCCTGGAAAACGACGACGCCAACCGCGCGCTCATGGGCTCGAACATGCAGCGTCAGGCCGTGCCTCTGGTGCGGGCCGAGGCGCCGTTCGTCGGCACCGGCATGGAAGAGACGGTGGCACGCGATTCCGGCGCCGCCATCGCGGCCAAGCGCTCGGGCATCGTCGATCAGGTCGACGCGACCCGTATCGTCATCCGTGCCACGGAGGATGTGGAGCCGGGCCGTTCGGGCGTGGACATCTACACGCTGATGAAGTTCCAGCGCTCCAACCAGGACACCTGCATCAACCAGCGTCCGCTGGTGAAGGTGGGCGACCATGTTTCCGCCGGAGACGTGATCGCTGACGGTCCGTCCACGGAGCTGGGTGAACTGGCGCTGGGCCGCAACAGCCTCGTCGCGTTCATGCCCTGGAACGGCTACAACTACGAAGACTCCATCCTCATCTCCGAGCGGATCGTGAAGGATGACGTCTTCACCTCGATCCACATCGAAGAGTTCGAGGTAATGGCCCGCGACACCAAGCTCGGGCCCGAGGACATCACGCGCGATATCCCGAATGTCGGCGAGGAAGCCCTGCGCAACCTCGACGAGGCGGGCATCGTCTACATCGGCGCCGAGGTCGAGCCGGGCGACATTCTCGTCGGCAAGATCACGCCGAAGGGTGAAAGCCCGATGACGCCGGAGGAAAAGCTCCTCCGCGCGATCTTCGGCGAGAAGGCCAGCGATGTGCGCGACACCTCGCTCCGCCTGCCCCCGGGCGTTGCCGGCACGATCGTCGAGGTGCGCGTGTTCAACCGCCATGGCATCGACAAGGACGAGCGCGCGATGGCGATCGAGCGTGAGGAGATCGACCGCCTCGCCAAGGACCGCGAGGACGAGCGCGCCATTCTCAATCGCGCCACGTTCAACCGTCTGCGCGAGATGCTGATCGGGCAGGTCGCCACGGCGGCCCCGAAGGGCGTGAAGAAGGGCGTCGAGATCGACGAGGCTCTGCTTTCCGAGGTCGAGCGCCACGAATGGTGGAAGTTCGCCGTGGCGGACGACACGCGCCAGACGCAGCTTGAAGCCGTAAAGGCGCAGTATGACGAGGCGGTGAAGCTGATCGTCGAGAAGTTCGAGGACCGTGTCGAGAAGCTGCAGCGCGGTGACGAACTGCCCCCGGGCGTGCTCAAGATGGTCAAGGTGTTCGTCGCGGTGAAGCGCAAGCTGCAGCCGGGCGACAAGATGGCCGGCCGTCACGGTAACAAGGGAGTCATCTCGCGCATCCTGCCGATCGAGGACATGCCGTTCCTTGAGGACGGCACCCCCGTCGACATCGTGTTGAACCCGCTCGGCGTGCCCTCGCGCATGAACGTCGGACAGATCTTCGAGACGCATCTGGGCTGGGCTGCGCGTGGTCTTGGCCAGCAGATCAAGCAAGCTCTGCAGGACTGGCGCGAGGCTAATCCCGGCGTGACCGGTGGCGAAATGCCGGAAGCGGTGAAGGAGCGGCTGCTCACGGTCTATGGCGACAATTACGCCGCGGAGATCGAGGCGCGCAGTTCCGAGCAGATCGTGGAGCTGGCTTCCAACTTGGTGACGGGCGTGCCGATCGCGACGCCTGTGTTCGACGGCGCCCGCGAGGCGGACGTATCGGCCATGCTGGAGTTGGCCGGGCTCGATCCCTCGGGGCAGTCGACGCTGTTCGATGGCCGCACCGGCGACGCCTTCGACCGCAAGGTGACTGTCGGCATCATCTACATGCTGAAGCTGCACCACCTGGTCGACGACAAGATCCATGCCCGTTCGATCGGCCCCTACAGCCTCGTCACCCAGCAGCCGCTGGGCGGCAAGGCCCAGTTTGGCGGCCAGCGCTTCGGTGAGATGGAGGTCTGGGCGCTCCAGGCATACGGCGCCGCATACACGCTGCAGGAAATGCTGACGGTGAAGTCCGACGACGTGGTCGGCCGCACCAAGGTCTATGAGGCGATCGTCAAGGGTGACGACACGTTCGAGGCCGGCATCCCCGAGAGCTTCAACGTGCTGGTCAAGGAAATGCGCTCGCTCGGCCTCAATGTGGAGCTGGCAGCGCTGGAAGACATGAGCGACGAGGACGGCGACGGCGAACTGCCCGAGGCCGCGGAATAAGGGAAGCGGGCACTGTCTGCCGAAGCCGGTGCCCTCTTTTCACCCTTGACCGAAATTCAGCCCTCAAGAGGGAATTGAGACATGAACGAACTGACCAATTTCGCGAACCCCGTCGCCAAGCCGGATGTGTTCGACCAGATCCAGATCGGCATCGCATCGCCTGAGCGCATCCGCAGCTGGTCCTTCGGCGAGATCAAGAAGCCAGAGACGATCAACTACCGCACGTTCAAGCCCGAGCGTGACGGTCTGTTCTGCGCACGCATCTTCGGTCCCATCAAGGACTATGAGTGCCTGTGCGGCAAGTACAAGCGCATGAAGTACAAGGGCATTGTCTGCGAGAAGTGCGGCGTGGAGGTGACCGTCTCCAAGGTCCGCCGCGAGCGGATGGGCCATATCGAGCTGGCAGCGCCGGTCGCGCACATCTGGTTCCTCAAGTCCCTGCCCTCGCGCATCGGCCTGCTGCTCGACATGCAGCTCAAGCAGCTCGAGCGCGTGCTCTATTTCGAGAGCTACATCGTCACTGAGCCCGGCCTCACCCCTCTGGAGCGCTATCAGCTGCTGACCGAGGACGAGCTGCTCGACGCGCAGGACGAGTATGGCGAGGACGCCTTCTCCGCCGGCATCGGCGCCGAGGCGGTGAAGAAGATGCTCGAGGACCTCGATCTGGAGGGCGAGCGCGATGCGCTGCTCAAGGAACTGGCCGAGACCAAGTCCGAGCTGAAGCCCAAGAAGATCATCAAGCGCCTCAAGGTCGTCGAGAGCTTCATCGATTCGGGCAACCGCCCGGAGTGGATGATCCTCGAGGTGATCCCGGTCATTCCGCCTGAGCTGCGTCCGCTGGTTCCGCTGGACGGCGGCCGTTTCGCGACGTCCGATCTCAACGATCTCTATCGCCGCGTCATCAACCGCAACAATCGCCTCAAGCGCCTGATGGAGCTGCGCGCGCCGGACATCATCGTCCGCAACGAAAAGCGCATGCTTCAGGAGGCCGTTGACGCCCTGTTCGACAACGGCCGTCGCGGCCGCGTCATCACCGGCGCCAACAAGCGTCCGCTCAAGTCGCTGTCCGACATGCTCAAGGGCAAGCAGGGCCGCTTCCGCCAGAACCTGCTCGGCAAGCGCGTCGACTATTCGGGCCGCTCGGTCATCGTGACCGGTCCGGAGCTCAAGCTGCACCAGTGCGGCCTGCCCAAGAAGATGGCGCTCGAGCTGTTCAAGCCGTTCATCTACGCCCGTCTCGATGCCAAGGGTCTCTCCATGACCCTCAAGCAGGCCAAGAAGTGGGTCGAGAAGGAGCGCAAGGAAGTCTGGGACATCCTCGATGAGGTGATCCGCGAGCATCCGGTACTGCTCAACCGCGCGCCGACGCTTCACCGCCTCGGCATTCAGGCCTTCGAGCCCGTGCTGATCGAGGGCAAGGCCATCCAGCTTCACCCGCTGGTGTGCGCCGCGTTCAACGCCGACTTCGACGGCGACCAGATGGCCGTTCACGTTCCGCTGAGCCTCGAGGCCCAGCTGGAAGCGCGCGTGCTGATGATGTCGACCAACAACATCCTCTCGCCCGCCAACGGCAAGCCGATCATCGTGCCTTCGCAGGACATGGTTCTGGGTCTCTATTATCTCTCGATGGAGCTGGAAGGCGAGCCGGGCGAAGGCATGATGCTGGCGGACATGGCGGAAGTGCATCAGGCGCTCTTCGCCAAGGCCGTGACGCTGCACTCCAGGATCGTCAGCCGCGTCCCGCAGGTCGACGAGCACGGCAATGAGTTTATGAAGCGCGTCGAAACGACGCCGGGCCGCATGCTCATCGGCGAGTGCCTGCCCAAGAGCCACAAGGTGCCGTTCGAGACGATCAACCGCCTTCTCACCAAGAAGGAAATCGGCGACGTCATCGATCAGGTCTATCGCCACACCGGCCAGAAGGACACGGTGCTGTTCGCCGACGCCATCATGGCGCTGGGCTTCCGCCACGCCTTCCGCGCCGGCATCAGCTTCGGCAAGGATGACATGATCATTCCTGACTCGAAGATCGGACTGGTGGACGAGACCAAGGCACTGGTGGCTGATTACGAGCAGCAGTATCAGGACGGCCTCATCACGCAGCAGGAGAAGTACAACAAGGTGATCGACGCCTGGAGCCGTTGCGGCGACCAGGTGGCGGCGGCCATGATGGACGAGATCCGCGCCATGCCGAAGGACACCGATACCGGTCGCCTGAAGCCCATCAACTCGATCTACATGATGAGCCACTCCGGTGCGCGCGGTTCGCCGGCGCAGATGAAGCAGCTCGCGGGCATGCGTGGCCTGATGGCCAAGCCCTCGGGCGAGATCATCGAGACCCCGATCATCTCGAACTTCAAGGAAGGCCTCACCGTCCTTGAGTATTTCAACTCCACCCACGGCGCCCGCAAGGGCCTGGCGGACACGGCGCTCAAGACGGCGAACTCGGGTTATCTGACCCGCCGCCTGGTCGACGTGTCGCAGGACTGCACGATCGTCGAGATCGATTGCGGCACGGACCGGGCGCTGGAGATGAAGGCCATCATCCAGGGCGGCTCGACGATCGCTTCGCTCGGCGAGCGTGTTCTGGGCCGCACCACGGCCGAGGACGTGGTCGACAGCAAGGATGGCTCGGTCATCGTCCCCGAAGGTGAACTGCTCGACGAGGCGATGGTCGCGAAGATCGAAGCCATCGGCGTCCAGGCGATCAAGATCCGTTCGCCGCTCATCTGCGAATCCAAGATGGGTGTCTGCGCCAAATGCTACGGCCGTGACCTCGCACGCGGCACGCCGGTCAACATCGGTGAAGCCGTGGGCGTCATCGCCGCGCAGTCGATCGGTGAACCGGGCACGCAGCTCACCATGCGGACTTTCCACATCGGCGGCGCTGCGCAGCTCAACGAGCAGTCGAACCTCGAAGCCGTCGCAGACGGTACGCTCGAGCTGCGCGACATGCCCACCATCACGGACAAGAACGGGCGCCGCCTGTCCCTTGCCCGTAACGGCGAGCTGGCCATCATCGACGAGGAAGGCCGCGAGCGTGCCGTCCATCGCCTGCCTTATGGCGCCGCCATTCTCTTTGCGGATGGCAGCAAGGTGAAGCAGGGTGACCGGATCGCAGAGTGGGATCCATTCACGCAGCCGGTGATCACCGAGAAGCCGGGCGTCGTGAAGTATCAGGACCTGATCGACGGCAAGACGCTGACCGAGCAGGCGGACGAGGCAACCGGCATCACGCAGCGCGTGGTGACCGAATACCGCGCACCGTCGCGCTCCAAGGACGATCTTCGTCCGCGCCTCACCCTGCTCGACGATGCGTCGGGCGAGGCTGCGCGCTATCTCCTTGCACCGGGCGCCACGCTCTCGGTCGAGGATGGTGCGCAGGTGCAGGCCGGTGACGTGCTGGCTCGTATCTCTCGCGAGGCAGCCAAGACTCGTGACATCACCGGCGGTCTGCCGCGCGTCGCCGAGCTGTTCGAAGCCCGCAAGCCCAAGGACAATGCGATCATTGCCAAGGTCTCGGGCCGCGTTCAGTTCCTGAAGGACTACAAGGCCAAGCGGAAGATCGCGATCCTCCCCGAGGATGGCGGCGAGCCGGTCGAGTATCTGATCCCCAAGAGCAAGGTGATCGACGTCCAGGAAGGCGACTATGTGAAGCGTGGCGACAACCTGATCGGCGGTTCGCCCGATCCGCACGATATTCTCGAAGTGCTCGGCATCGAGCCGCTGGCGGAATATCTCGTGTCGGAGATCCAGGAAGTCTATCGCCTGCAGGGCGTCAAGATCAACGACAAGCACATCGAGACGATCGTTCGCCAGATGCTGCAGAAGGTCGAGATCACCAATGGTGGCGACACCACCCTGCTGGCGGGCGAACAGGTCGACCGCGACGAGATGGACGAAGTGAATGCCCGGCTGACGCCTGGGCAACAGCCCGCACAGGGCAAGCCGGTGCTGCTCGGCATCACCAAGGCTTCGCTCCAGACGCGCAGCTTCATCTCGGCGGCCTCCTTCCAGGAGACCACCCGCGTCCTCACCGAGGCTGCGGTTCAGGGCAAGAAGGACACCCTGATCGGTCTGAAGGAGAATGTGATCGTCGGGCGTCTGATCCCGGCCGGCACGGGTTCCTCGATGAGTCGTATGCGCATCGCCGCCAACAGCCGCGACGCTGCGCTGCGCGCTGCGATGCGTGTCGCCAACGAAGCGCATCTGGTGGCGCCGAACACGGCGGCCGAAGAGCATGAGGCGGAGCTGCGTCAGCCGGCCGAAGCCGCGATCGGAGACGACCCGCTGGCGAAGGTGCAGGGCGAGGACTTCACGACGGAAGATCTCGGCTAAGCATCTTCAGCCAATCACATTGAAAGCGCCCGGACGGTCACCGCCGTTCGGGCGCTTTTTCGTGCGCGCCGCGCCTGGCTTCGGGAAAGGTCGTCGTGCCGTGAACCACTACTGGCCGGCGAAGGAAGATCGTGCCGCACCCGGACGCGCTCCCATCATATTTGCAAGTTCACCCGGCACAGGATAATTAACACGGTTAACAAGACGGCCGAGTCTTGTGGTGGGGAAGACCGACAACTCGACAACGTCCGCGAAACCGGGCCGCGCATTCAGACGATCGAACCTCGATCGCCTGTAGGCGTTCTGCATGGTGCATGGCGCCATAGATGTGGGAGAGTGGACAATGAAAAGCACGATCTGGGCCGCTCTGGCGGCCACCACGCTGATGTCGGGAATCGCCCATGCCGGACCGGCCTGGGAATTCGAAACCGCGACCAATTCCTTCAACAACGGCGACTGGATATTCGCGAACAGCTTCACGGTCCTGGAGACTGTGACGGTCAGCGGGCTGGGATATTATGCCGACCCGTTCAACGGTCAGGTGGAGGACAATCAGGTCGCGCTCTACAGTTGCGACACCGCCGGCTGTCTCAGCACCGGAACGCTGCTCGCGTCCGCGGTCGTCACCAATGCCTATCCGATCGTCGGTCACTTCCGTTATGTGACGATCCCCGAGCTGACATTGCTGCCGGGTGAGTATCTTATCTCCGGGGTGAGCCTGGGAAACAACTATACCTGGAACAACATCGGTTTCTACACCGACTCAAGCATCCAGTATAACGACAATCGCTGGCTTGAGGGTTCGACGCCCGATTTCCTGAACTTCGTTCAGAACGACACGACGGACGGTTACTGGGGCCCGAACCTCTTCCTCGGAAAGCCGGATTTCACCGGGGTCGTTCCGGAGCCGGCCACATGGGCCATGATGATCGGCGGCTTCGCGCTGGCAGGCGCCACCATGCGTCGTCGCAAGACGAAGATCATGTTTGCCTGAACCAGGGCCATCCGAGCGACACAAAAGGAAAGGGCCTCGCAAATGCGAGGCCCTTTTCCGTCTTTGGGAAATGGTGACACCCAATCCCTGCTCTCATGCCGCGGATGCGGAAAGGCTCAGCCCTTCTTGAGCGTGAGGCCGCCAAAGCGCTTGTTGAAGCGCGCAACCTGACCGCCCTGATCGAGCTGGCGCTGGCCGCCCGTCCATGCGGGATGCGAGGTGGGATCGATGTCCAGCGTCATCGTGTCGCCTTCCTTGCCCCAGGTCGAGCGGGTCTGGAAACTCGTGCCATCGGTCATCTGCACGGTGATATAGTGATAGTCGGGGTGCGTATCTTTTTTCATGCGTCGGGCTCCAAAAATGACCGGTTTCCGACCGGTCTGGGGCATATGGAAGCGCGGCCCATAGCGGGAACAGGCCACGCTGGCAAGGGCTTGCGCGCTGGCTGTTAAGCGCTTCAGTCCTTCGGCGGATCCGCGATCATCGCCACGCAATGCGCTTCCGCGCACAATTTGCCGGCGATGCTCGCCTTGCCGGTGAACTTGCAGACCGCGCCACGCAGCTGGGTGAACTCGACATGCAGGTCGAGCAGATGGCCCGGCTCCACAGGCGCACGGAACTTGGCGCCCTCGATCGCCATGAAGTAGACCAGCTTGCCGCTGCCGGCGAGCCCCAGCGATTCAACTGCCAGAATGCCCGCCGTCTGCGCGATGGCTTCGACGATCAGCACGCCCGGCATGATCGGACGACCAGGGAAATGTCCCTGGAAGAACTGTTCGTTCATCGACACGGCCTTCACCGCGTGGATCGAGGTTCGGGGAACCATGGACACCACGCGGTCGACGAGCAGAAGTGGATAGCGATGCGGTAGCGCCGCCATGATCCGGCGGATGTCCAGACCGCTCATCTCGCCCTCGCTCTCCCCGTCGGCCGCCATGGTCGATCAGCGCCCTTCAGGCTGGCGATTGTTGCCGGTGGCGGGCGCCGCCGGGGTGGGTGCGACAGCCGTACCGGGCGCTGCGGGCTGCTGAGCCTGCTGGCCACCGGGCCGCCAGCCCTGCGGCGGCACGATGCCGACGGACGGCACCAGTGCGTTGAGTTCCTGAACCAGAAGATTGGTGACATCAGCGCCCGGCACGAAGGCCTCGGCGGCACCGGCCTTGAGCAGCAGGTCGATCTTGTTCTTGGTCATGACCGACCGCATCGCCTGGTCAAGCTTCGCCCCGATCTGCTCGAGAGCATATTCGCGCGCGAGCTGGATCGGCTGGCCGATCTGCGTGAGCTCGGCCTGCGCTGCCTGGGCGCGCTGCTGGAGCTCTTCATACTGGGTCTGGAGCTGGGTCCGCTGGGCCGGCGTGGGGTTCTGGCCCGCTGCCGTCGCTGCAGCCTGGAAAGCGTCCTGCCGCTGCTTCAGTTCGGCCTGAAGCGCTGCCTGGCGCGTATTGAGCTGGTCGATGTTGGTCTTGTAGGTCACCTGCAGTTGCTGACCGGCCGTCTGGGCCGCGGACGACTGCCCGATCGCCTGCTCGACATTGACCACAGCGATGGCCTGCTTGACCTGTGCGGCTGCAGGCGCGGCGGAAAGCAGGACGGCGGCCCGAAGCCGTCGCGAGCCCCGGAAGAATGGAATTACGCATCAGAATTGAGTCCCTATATTGAAAGTTACAAGCTTGGTGTCGTCGCCTTCTGCCGTAATAAGCGCCTTGGCGATATCAATTCGGAACGGACCGAAGGGCGAATTCCAGTTGACGCCGAAGCCGACCGACACGCGCGGCTTGGGCGTATCGCCCAGATAAAACTCGCGGAAGCCACCCACTTGCGGACCGTAGAGCGTGGTGCCGGTCGGGCAGCTCGCGCCATTGGGTATCGAAGCCAGTGTGCCGTCCGTCGTGTTCTGGCACTGGCGCAGGCCATTTGCGTCATAGATGGGCAAGGTGACAAGCTGCGGCAGGTCGAGCAGACCGCCATTCTCGTAGGTCGGCCGACGCACGCCGAATACGGCACCCGCATCGACGAAGATCGAGGGACGCAGGCCCATGTCGCGCGCGCCGGCGCCCAGCGGAATTTCGATTTCGGCATGGGCGAGATAATAAGCCCGGCCGCCCAGCGCGTCGTCCGACCAGGTACTCCGGCTTTCGTTGACGCCCGTGGGATTGCCCTGCTCGTCATAGATATAGGGCTTGCGAATGATCCGCGGGCCGACGCCCCGGATATCGAAGCCACGCATCTGTGGTTCGCCCAGGAAAAAGCGGTCGACGAGGCGGATCGGATCGCTGCTCGCGCTGCGCGACTTCTCGAACGACTTGATATACCCGCCCTCGCCGCGAAGGGAGAAGATGAACCCCCCGCCCAGTGGCCAGTATTTGTCGGCAGAAATGCGATTGCGGAGATACTGGACGCTTCCCCCGACACCGGCGAAATCCTGGCTGAATGTCAGGCTGTGGCCGCGTGTCGGACGGATGCGGTTGTCGCGCGTGTCATAGATGAGCGAGTAGCCAATGGTGGATGTCGTCCGCCTGCCGATGGCATCGCACAGATACTGCCCTGCCAGCAGCGGCTCGCACTGGAACTGGCCTGGCGTGATACGGTCGCTGTAATAGGTCGATTGATCCAGCGTCACATTGTCGAACGACAGGCCGTAGCGCAGGGCCATCGACAGATATTCGGTAACCGGGATACCCGCCCGCAGCTGGAAGCCGGTGCGTACCTGACTGTAGATGGTGTTTCGGTCGTTGCCGGAGATGTAATTGAAGCTGTTGACATCCTGACGGAAAATATCCGCGCCGACAGCGATGTTCTTGTCCAGGAAATAAGGCTCGGTGAAACCGACGTTCACCGACTTCGAGTAAGTCGAGTAATTGACCGATGTCCTCAGTTCCTGACCCATGCCACGGAAATTGCGCTGGGTGACGGACGCTGCAAGAATGAAACGCTCCAGACTGGAGAAACCCGCAGAAAGCTGAAGCTCGCCGGTGGCCTTTTCCTCGACATTGGTTTCGAGGACGATCCGATCCGGGGCCGATCCGGGCTTCTGCTCGATTTCCAGCCTTTCCTGGAAAAAGCCGAGCGAATTGATGCGATCCTGCGAGCGGCGCACCATGAAGGTGTTGAAGGCGTCGCCTTCGTGCAGGCGGAACTCACGCCGAACCACCTTGTCCTGCGTCAGCGTATTGCCGTTGATGTCGATCCGCTCGACATAGACGCGCGGCGCATTGGCGATGCGGAAGGTAATCGACATCGTCCGGTCGTCCTTGCTCCGCTCGAACTCGGGCTGGACGTCCGCGAAAGCGTAGCCAAAGAGGCCTGCTGTCTGGTTCAGCTGCTCGACCGTGTCCTCCACGGCCTTGGCATTGTACCAATCCCCCTTTTTCATCCGCAGCGAACGGGTCAGACCGTCGGATGAGAGGTCGCGAATGTCGCTGCGAACCGTGACATCGCCGAACTTGTAGCGATCGCCCTCCTCCACCACATAAGTGATGATGAAGTCCTGCTTGTTGGAGGTCAGCTCGGCGACGGCCGAGATCACGCGAAATTCGGCGTAACCCTCGGTGAGATAGAACTGGCGCAGCTTCTGCTGATCGTAAGCCAGTCGATCCGGGTCGTAAGTGGTGCCCGAGGAGAAAAGGCGGAACCAGCGGGACTGCTTCGTCGCCATCTCTCCGCGTAGCCGGCCGTCGGAAAACACGTTGTTGCCGATGATATTGATCTGGCGGACCTTGGACTTGGGCCCTTCCGAGATCTCATAGACGATGTCGACGCGATTCTGGTCGAGCTTGACGAGCTTGGGATCGACGACAGCCGCGAAGCGCCCCTGCCGCCTGTACAGCTCAATGATCCTCGCGACATCGGCGCGCACCTTGGAGCGCGTGTATATCTGCCGGGGCGCCATCTTGATCTCTGGCAGGATCTTATCGTCCTTGAGGCGGCGATTACCCTCGAGGACGATACGATTGATCACCGGATTTTCCGTGATCTGGATGGTCAGCGCACCCTCATTGTCGCGGATCTGAACATCAGAGAACAACTCGCTCGCATAAAGCTCGCGCAGCGCCTCATCGAGCGTGGCACGGGTATAGGAAGCGCCGACACGCAGGCGCGTGTAGGAAAGCACGGTGTCCGGCTCCAGCCGCTGCGCGCCCTCCACCGTGATCGAGCGCACCGTGCCGGTGGGGCTGACAGCGCTGGCCGCCGGCAGGGATGGCGCGGGAGCAGGCGTCTCCTGCGCATGCGCAGGCACTTGCCCCAGCCCGGCGAGCATCGTGCCGCACAGAAGCAATGGCGCGAGGCGACCCTGTGCCGACATTCGTCTAATTTCGCTCAAACCCTGCTTCCTCGCCAGTACCCAAAAACGTCGACCCGATCAGCGATCATGCGCGCTGCTCCTGCCTCAACATATTCACCCAATCAAGCCGGACAGACCCCGCCAGAGACCAAATGACCCCAGATCATTCACTGTCACGAAAACCATCAGCCCAAGCAGAAGCGCCATTCCGGAGCGAAAGGCGATTTCCTGAAACCGAGGGCTGACCGGCCTGCGCTGAATGGCTTCAATCCCGTAGAAGAACAAATGACCCCCGTCGAGCATGGGAATTGGCAACAGGTTGATGAACCCCAAGTTAATCGACACGAGGGCTATGAACGCGATCAGGGCTTCGGGTCCGAGCGCGGCCTGCTCGCCGGAAATCTGGGCAATCTTGAGTGGACCGCCAAGCTCGGAAATCGCTCGCCGGCCGGTGATGATATCCACGAGGCCGTTAGCCATCATGGCGATCAGTTCGCCCGTGCGGCGCAACCCGACAATGGGCGCTTCGGCCAGAGACACATCGCGCTGCACGGATTCAGCGGCCTGGATGCCGATCTGGGCGATGCGATATTCGTTGCCGAAGCGATCCCGCTCGACTCGCGTTCCCAGCGCCAACGGAACTTCCATGACGCGCCCGGCGCGGTCCAGCTCGAGGGTCACTTCCTCGCCCGGCAAACGCGTCATGACAGCCTTGCTCAGCTGCGGAAACAGCTCCACCTTCTCGCCGTCGATCGCGAGGATGCGATCGCCCGGACGCAGGCCAGCCGCATCCGCCGCGCCTCCCTCGACGACCGCGCCGATCCGGGTCGGCGTCACATTCTCGCCGTGGATATAGGCAAAGCCCGCGAGAACAAGCGCCGCGAACAGGAGGTTCACCACCGGGCCCGCGAGGACAATGAGCGCCCGCTGCCAGACCGGCTTTGCCGGAAAGCAGCGCTGCCTTTCCTCCGGGCTGAGCTCGAGCCAGGCAGGATCAGCTTCGCTCGCGACGCCAGCATCCCCGGCGAACTTCACATATCCGCCGAGCGGCAATGCACCGATGCGCCAGCGCGTCCCGCGCTTGTCATGCCAGGCCTTGAGCTCGTGCCCGAAACCGATCGAGAAGGTTTCAGCATGCACGCCGAACCAGCGTCCGACCAGATAGTGGCCCATCTCATGGATGAAGACGAGCGGGCCGATCACCAGCAGGAAAGCGATGATGGTGAAGATGAAGCCTGGGTTGTCAGTCACGTGATGAGCTCCGCTGCCAGGCGCTCGGCGAGATGCCGTGCCGACCTGTCGATCGCCCAGACGTCCTCGATGCCTCGGACCGGCATGATGTCGGTCCGCGCTAGCACGTCTTCCACGATCCGGCCAATGTCCAGAAAACGAATCCGCCCCTCAAGGAAAGCGGCGACAGCCACTTCGTTGGCCGCATTCAGGATCCCGGGCGCGCTCCCACCCGCTTCAATGGCCTCGCGGGCGAGCCGCAGCGCGGGAAAGCGCACCTCATCAGGCTCCTCGAAATCCAGTCGGCCGATGCGGGCGAGATCAAGCGGCTCGCAGGGCGTTTCCATTCTGGCCGGCCAAGCCAGCGCGCTGGCAATGGGCACGCGCATGTCCGGACAGCCCAGCTGGGCGATGGTCGAGCGATCGCGGAATTCCACCATGGAATGAATGATTGATTGCGGATGAATAAGAACGGAGAACCGCTCCAGTCCCACGGGGAACAAGTGCCAGGCTTCGATGAGCTCAAGCCCCTTGTTCATCATCGTGGCGCTGTCGACGCTGATCTTGCGCCCCATCGACCAGTTTGGATGCTTCACGGCTTGCGCCGGCGTCACCTGCGCCATCGCCTCGCGCGACAGCGTCCTGAACGGCCCTCCGCTCGCGGTGAGCGTGATCCGGCGCACAGCATCGATCCCGCCACTCGCGAGGCACTGAAAAATCGCGTTATGCTCGCTGTCCACGGGCAGCAGGTTGGTCCCGCTTTCCTGCGTCGCAGCCATCATGACGTCGCCTGCGGAGACCAGCGCCTCTTTATTGGCAAGCGCCACCGTTCGCCCTTCGCGGATCGCGGCCAGCGTTGGCGCGAGTCCGGCGCAGCCGACAATCGCGGCCATTGTCCAGTCCGCGCCCAGCGCCCCGGCCTCGATCAGGGCTGTGGGGCCGGCGGCTGCTTCCACACCGGTGCCGGCCAGAGCCGAACGCAGATCCGCATAGCGATCACCGTCGGCGATCACCGCATAGCGCGCCCGATGCCTGATCGCCGCCGCCGCGAGCCCGGCAACGTCGCTCCCGGCCGTCAATGCCAGGACCTCATATCGATCCGCCTCACGACCGATGAGGTCCAGCGTCGATTGCCCGACGGACCCGGTTGCACCGAGAACGGAAATGCTGCGGACGGCGCTCACCAGGATATCCTTATCAGCCAAAGCGCCAGAGCGGCAGCAATACTCACCGGCAGAAGCCCATCAACACGGTCGAAAAGCCCGCCATGGCCAGGAATCCACGATCCGCTGTCCTTGACCCCCGCCCTGCGCTTGATCCAGCTCTCGAAAAAGTCGCCTGCCTGCGCGAGCACGGCGATCGCGCCGCCGCACAGAACAAGGAGGAGCGCGCCGATGCCGCCGGAAATGGCATCAGCGTCGAACTGTCCTCCGACCGCGCCTGACAGAAGCGCCGGGCCGGCAAGCATCAAGAGCAAGCCCGACGCGATCATGCCCCCCGCAAGGCCAGACCATGTCTTGGATGGACTGATGGCAGGCGCGATCTTGGGCCCACCAATGGTCCGCCCGACAAAATAGGCCCCGATATCGGTCGCGATCACGGCACCAAGCACCGGCAGGACCATTCCCCCTCGCTCGAGCGCGATGAGAGCCAGAGCGGCGAGGGCCACATAGACGCCTCCAAAAGCCAGCCATGTTGCCCGCGTCGTGCGATCGTCCGGAAAGCGATCGACCATCGTTTTCCATTCCCAGATCAGCAGTGCAGCGCCGACCAGCACGAACAGCCTGAAGAACCCTCCACCCGACCACAGCGCGAGGCCCGCGACCGCCAGCATGACGATGGCGGACCCTGTCCGCACGGCAAGATCAGACCGTGGCGCAGTCGAGGACATCAGAGGCCACCAAAACGGCGATCGCGCTCGGCATAGCTCGCCACCGCCGCTGCCAGCGCGGCTTCATCGAAGTCCGGCCAGAGGGTTTCGGTGAAATAGAGCTCGGCATAGGCCGCTTGCCAAAGCAGGAAATTGGAAAGCCTCTGCTCGCCGGACGTCCGGATAAGGAGATCGAGCGGCGGCAGATCGGCCGTATCCAGCTCGGCCGCGATGATGTCAGGCGTAATGGCCTGGGGATCCAGATCACCGCTCCGCACGCGCTCTGCGAGGCTGCGCATCACGCGCGTCAACTCATCCTGCGAGCCATAATTGAGCGCAACCACCAACGTGGCGCCGGTGTTTCCCGCTGTCTTCTCAACGGCGGCATCGACCATCGCGGCTGCCTCGGGCTCGAAAGCCCTGTGGTCGCCGATGATGCGCAGGCGGATATTCCCCCGATGGATCTCGTCAAGCTCGGCGCGAATGAACTGCTTCATGAGGCCGGTGAGGTCCGCGATCTCCTGCTCGGGACGCTTCCAGTTCTCGGACGAGAAGGCGTAGAGCGTGATGCAATCGATGCCGAGCTTGCTGGCCGCACGCAGAGTGCGACGCACGGCTTCCGCGCCCGCTCGGTGCCCGGCGATGCGCGGAAGGCGCCGGGCCTTCGCCCAGCGGCCATTGCCGTCCATGATGATGGCGACGTGACGTGGCAACGCGGAATGCCCACCTGCGTCCGGCATCGACGCGGCTTCACGCGACAGCTTATGACGCGACAGGATCATCGCCGCCATGCCTCCCCTTGGCGGAGCCACCGGGCCGGTTACTTGCCAAGGATTTCCTTTTCCTTGGCCTGCGCCGCCACATCGATTTCGGCAATGGTGGAATCGGTCATCTTCTGCACCTCGGTTTCGAGGCGCTTTCGTTCATCTTCGCTGATCTCACCCTTCTTTTCGTCGGTCTTCAGATTGTCCATGCCGTCGCGGCGCACGTTGCGGACGGCGATCTTCGCCTTCTCCGCATACTGGCTCGCCAGCTTGGCCAGATCCTTGCGACGCTCCTCGGTCAGATCGGGAATGGGGAGACGGATGTTCTGCCCATCGACGATGGGATTGAGGCCCAGTCCGGCCGAGCGAATGGCCTTGTCGACCAGCCCGACATTGCTGCGATCCCAAACCTGCACGGATAACATCCGCGGCTCGGGTGCGGAG
The DNA here is from genome assembly GCF_014203955.1 of Sphingobium lignivorans. Classification (NCBI taxonomy): domain Bacteria; kingdom Pseudomonadati; phylum Pseudomonadota; class Alphaproteobacteria; order Sphingomonadales; family Sphingobiaceae; genus Sphingobium; species Sphingobium lignivorans. The sequence continues at coordinate 1,703,251 of NZ_JACHKA010000001.1, read as the reverse complement.
ACAGTTGCGACCGTGTTGAGCGCCATGTGCGCCCCATAGACCTCCACAGTCACCGGATCGAGCAGCGCCACGTTGGCACGCCCCGTGCGCAAGCCGGAAAGATCATGCTTCAATGCCTCGACAGCGCCGGCCATCCGACGCTCCAGATCAGCCTTGTCGTATTTTGCCATTGTGCCTCTCCGCAATATGTCCGTCGCGGCAGCTCAGCCGCCGTTGACGATCGTCGAAATACCTTCGCCCGCAAGGACGCGCGCGAGATTGCCCTGCTCGCGAATATTGAAAACGATGATGGGAATGGCGTTGTCACGGCAAAGGGCCACGGCGCTCGCATCCATCACTTTGAGATTCTGGTTGAGGACCTGATCGTAGCTGACCTGGTCGAAACGCTTGGCGGCGGGGACAAGCTTGGGATCAGCATCGTAGATGCCGTCGACCGATGTTCCCTTGAAAAGCGCGTCGCAATTCATCTCCGCTGCCCGCAGGGCCGCGCCGCTATCGGTCGTGAAATAGGGGCTGCCGACGCCGGCTGCGAAAATGACGACCCGCCCCTTCTCCAGGTGGCGCAGCGCGCGCCGCCGGATATAGGGCTCGCAAATGCTCGCCATGGGGATCGCCGACTGCACGCGGGTCGCGACGTCCAGATGCTCCAGTGCATCCTGCATCGCCAGCGCGTTCATCACCGTTGCCAGCATGCCCATATAATCGGCATTCGCGCGATCCATGCCTTTCGCGGCACCCGCCATGCCTCGGAAGATGTTACCACCCCCGATCACCAGACACAGCTCGTAGCCCGCGTCCTTGGCGACTTTCACTTCCCCGGCGACGCGCGCCACCGTGACCGGATCTATGCCGAAGCTCTGGTCACCCATCGCCGCCTCGCCCGAGAGCTTGAGCAGAATGCGCCTGGGAGAAGCTGATGTCATGAAAGCCTTCAATACGGTGCGTAACGTGGGAGCGGCGCGGACCTTAGAGAGCCCGCGCCGCCATGCCAAGCACGGAGAGTTTCCCCGCGCTCAAAGTTGCGAATATCTGATCAGACGCCAGCGGCGGCCGCGACCTCGGCCGCGAAGTCCTTTTCTTCCTTCTCGATGCCTTCACCGAGCTGGAAGCGGACATAATCGGTCAGCTGGATGGTCGTTCCAGCGTCCTTAGCAGCCTTGGCGACGACATCGGCGATGGAGGTCTTGTTATCCATCACGAAGAGCTGCGAGAGAAGAGCATTCTCCTTCGCGAACTTCGCGATGGCGCCGTCCACCATCTTCGCGACGATCTCGGCGGGCTTGCCGGATTCGGCTGCCTTCTCCGTCGCGACCTTGCGCTCGCGCTCGATGATGTCGGCATCGATTTCCTCGGCCTTCAGCGCAACCGGGAAAGCAGCAGCGATGTGCATTGCGATCTGCTTGCCGAGCGGGGCCAGCACATCGGCGCCGGCTGGGCTCTCGAGCGCCACCAGCACGCCGATCTTGCCGAGACCGGGCGCCACGGCATTGTGCATATAATCAATGATCAGGCCCTGCTCGACTGAGACGGCCTTCACGCGGCGAAGCTGCTGGTTCTCGCCGATCGTGGCGATGTTCGCGACGAGCGCGTCCTCGATCGTGCCACCCGCCGGATGCGCGGCAACCTTCAGCGCCTCGGCATCGCCGATGCCGCCGGCTAGTGCGACTTCGGCCGCGGCGCGGACGAAGTTCTGGAACTGCTCGTTCTTCGCAACGAAGTCGGTCTCGCTGTTGACTTCGACCGCAACACCCTTGGTGCCGTCAACCGCGACGGCCACGAGGCCTTCTGCGGCCGTGCGGCTCGATTTCTTCTGCGCTGCGGCAAGGCCCTTGGCGCGCAGCCAGTCGACCGCCGCCTCGACGTCACCGTCGGTCTCGGCCAGCGCCTTCTTGCAATCCATCATGCCCGCGCCCGAACGCTCGCGCAGTTCCTTGACGGCGGCTGCAGTGATCTGTGCCATTCTGTTGGCTCCCATCTGTCAAAAATTTGCACGCCCGTTAGGCAGAACAGGTGACAATCCGATGTCACCTGATCCCTGCCCGGGCGATTCATTCCATCGACCTCTCTCCGGCCGCGCAGACGGCAATGCCCGCTGCAGCGCCGGAGAGAAAACCGAACCTCAGGCCTCGGCCGCGAGCGTTTCCTCGGCCGGGGGCTCATCCATGGCACCCAGATCGATGCCGGCCGCGGAAGCCGCGCCCTGATTGCCCTTCGTCGCAGCCTGCGCGACAGCCTCGCAATAGAGACGGATGGCGCGGCTCGCATCGTCGTTGGCCGGAACCGGGAACGCGATGCCCGCGGGATTGACGTTCGAATCGAGGATCGCGACGACCGGGATGCCGAGCGTGTTGGCTTCCTTGATCGCCAGCTCTTCCTTGTTGGCGTCGATCACGAACATTACGTCCGGAATGCCGCCCATGTCGCGGATGCCGCCAAGGGAGAGTTCCAGTTTGTCGCGCTCGCGCGTCATCTGGAGGACTTCCTTCTTGGTAAAGCCGTGCGTATCGCCGGACAGCTTCTCCTCAAGCGACTTCAGACGCTTGATCGAACCGGAAATCGTCTTCCAGTTGGTGAGCATGCCGCCCAGCCAGCGATGGTTGACGAAATGCTGACCCGAACGACGCGCGCCGTCTGCGATCGCTTCCTGCGCCTGGCGCTTGGTGCCGACGAACAGCACCTTGCCGCCGGCGGCCACGGTCGCCGAGACAAAATCGAGCGCGCGCGCGAACAGCGGCACGGTCTGCGACAGGTCGATGATGTGGATGCCGTTCCGCTCGCCGAAGATGTACGGCTTCATGCGGGGATTCCAGCGGTGGGTCTGGTGGCCGAAATGCGCGCCGGCCTCGATCAATTGGTGCAGGGTGACGACGGGTGCCGCCATGATAGTTACTCCTTCCGGTTGAGCCTCTGGGATCCAGTGACCGCGAAGCGGCACCGGTATATATCGGATCCCATGTGGATTAGGGCCGCGCCCTTAGCCGAGATAAAGCAGCAAGGCAAGAGTTGACAACGAGGGCGAATGAGAACAAAGAGAGATCATACAGGAACAAATGGAAAACATTTGCGCCGCCTGCGCAGAAAGGACGCCTCGATGTTCTATGCTTTCGGATCCCTGCTCTTCATGGCCGCATTGGTGATGGCTCCGACCCTGATGGCCAGGGAATTCGCGCGCAGCTGGCGCCAGGCGCTGGCGGCCCTGCGCACGCTGAACATGGATGGCTGGAGCGGCGAACATGATGGAAAAGGCGCGCAGGTTGCATGCACGCCCCTCGCGCCGGTCAGCCTTCAGGCGGCACCGGTCCGGGCGCGGCAGGTCGCCGCTTAACGCGTCCGTAGCTGATGATGCCCGCCGGAATGAGCGCCAGATAGCCCAGCGTCAGCGCCAGTAGCGCATGCCAGGGCGCGACCATCAGCATGGCGGCGAACACACCGGCCAGCAGCAGCGCGAACATTCGCCAGGCGGGCGGAACGCGCAAGCGTTTCCAGCCCAGAGTCGGCAGGTTCGAGATCATGAGAAGAGCCATCGCCACCACCCACGGCCCGACCAGCCGCCAGTCGCGAAACAGGTCCATCTCCGTAATGAACCAGGCATAAAGTGGCATCAGCGCCAGGCCGGCCCCGGCCGGCGCGGGAACGCCGGTGAGGAAGCCAGCCGCCTTGCGCGGATGCTCGGCGGCATCGATGCTGGCATTGAAGCGCGCGAGCCGCAGGGCGCAGCTCAGTGCCAGCACGAGGCTGACGATCCAGCCGAAGCGAGGCATGGACTGGAGAGACCAGAGATAGAGGATGATGGCAGGCGAGACGCCAAAAGCAATGGCGTCCGACAGGGAATCGAGTTCCGCGCCAAAGCGGCTTTCCCCATGCAGCATCCGGGCGATTCGCCCATCCAGCCCATCAAGCACTCCGGCGAAGATGATCGCCGCGACTGCCCGGCCCCAGTCACCGGAAATACCGTAGCGGATCGCGGTCAGGCCGAAGCAGAGAGCCATGGCTGTCACGGCGTTGGGCGCCACTTGCCGAAGCGTGATGCCCCTGCTGCTCATGCGCTGCGCGAACCGGCGCGGCGGCGGGGTCATGCCGGCGTCTTTCGCTGGGTTGGCAAGCAGAGCGCCGCAAGGCCGTGGCCCACGCTCATTGGAGCACGCCAGTCACGGTTTTCGGGTCACCGATCTGGCCCAGGATCGTCTCGCCGGCGACCGTGCGCTGGCCAAGCACCACCCGCGGGGCCGTGCCGACCGGGAGATAGACGTCCACCCGGCTCCCGAAGCGGATCAGGCCAATGCGCTGCCCGGCCGCCACTATGTCGCCTCGCTTGACGAAGGGAACGATGCGTCGCGCGACAAGCCCCGCGATCTGCGTGAAACCGATGCGCAGCCCATCGCCGCGCTCAACGAGGATGTGCTGTCGCTCATTGTCCTCGCTCGCCTTGTCCAGATCGGCATTGATGAACTTTCCGCTGATGTACACCACGTCCTTGATAACGCCCGAGATCGGCGTCCGGTTCACGTGAACGTCGAAAACGCTCATGAAGATGGATACCCGAACGAGCGGTCCCTCCCCCAGCCCTTCCGGGCCTGCCATTTCCGGCGGGGGCATCACGGTCTGGATGAGCGTCACGAGACCATCGGCCGGCGCGATGATCGCCGATTCTTCCTGCGGAACGGCACGGACGGGATCGCGGAAGAAAGCGAAAACCCAGATCGTGAGCCCCGCCATCAGCCAGGCGAGCACGGACCAGCCAAGCAAGGCCAGCAAGACAGTGATGCCCACCGCGATGGCGCCGAACTTGCGCCCTTCGGGATGAATGCTCGGGAAGCTCCACTTGACTCCGGCGCGCGTGGAAAGGACTGGTTGCGATCCTGAAAATTCTGTTGTCATGCCTTCCAGTCTAGGCACGCCAGCGGCAGCGCACAATCTCTGATCGCCGCCGGGAATGCGCGAGGGGCAGGAGGGCCGTCGCGACGCGCTTTTCCTTCTCGGGTGGTTGATCCTCTTCACCGCTTTGCCTAGAGGCAGAGCAAAGGGCATCAGCCCATTTCCAGCCGACCACCGCTTCCAACAGGGAAAGACCAGGCGCGCATGAGCAAGATCAAGGTGAAGAACCCCGTCGTCGAAATCGACGGCGACGAGATGACCCGAATCATCTGGGAATGGATTCGCGAGCGGCTCATCAAACCCTATCTGGACATTGATCTTCACTATTATGATCTCAGCGTCGAGGAGCGCGACCGCACCGGCGACCAGATCACCATCGACGCGGCAGAGGCCATCAAGAAGCATGGCGTCGGCGTCAAATGCGCCACGATCACGCCCGATGAGGCGCGGGTCGAGGAATTCCACCTCAAGCAGATGTGGAAGTCGCCCAATGGCACGATCCGCAACATCCTGGGCGGCGTGGTTTTCCGCGAGCCGATCGTCATCCAGAACGTGCCGCGGCTCGTGCCCGGCTGGACGGACCCGATCGTCATCGGCCGCCACGCCTTCGGCGATCAGTATCGCGCAACCGATTTCCTCGTCCCCGGCCCCGGCAAGCTGCGCCTCGTCTTCGAGGGCGACGACGGGGAAGTGATCGACCGCGAGGTCTTCAACTTCCCGGGTTCGGGCGTCGCCATGTCGATGTACAATCTCGATCGGTCGATCATCGACTTCGCGCGGGCCTCGATGAACTATGCGCTCGATCGCAAGTGGCCGCTCTATCTCTCCACCAAGAACACGATCATCAAGGCTTATGACGGCCGCTTCAAGGATCTGTTCCAGGAGGTTTTTGACAACGAATTCAAGACGAAGTTCGAGGAAGCTGGCATCGAGTATCAGCATCGCCTGATCGACGACATGGTTGCCAGCGCGCTGAAGTGGAGCGGCAAGTTCGTCTGGGCCTGCAAGAACTACGATGGCGATGTGCAGTCCGACACCGTAGCACAGGGCTTCGGCTCGCTCGGCCTCATGACCTCGGTCCTGATGACACCGGATGGCAAGACGGTGGAAGCCGAGGCCGCGCATGGCACGGTCACCCGCCATTATCGCCAGCACCAGCAGGGCAAGGCGACCTCGACCAACCCGATCGCCTCCATCTTCGCCTGGACGGGCGGTCTCAAGTTCCGTGGCAAGTTCGACGAGACGCCGGAGGTCATCCGCTTCGCCGAAACGCTGGAGAAGGTCTGCATCAAGACGGTCGAGAATGGCCAGATGACCAAGGATCTCGCAATCCTCATCGGGCCCAATCAGGCCTGGATGACCACCGAGCAGTTCTTCGAGGCCATTCGAGCGAATCTCGAGGCCGAGATGAGCAACTGGCAATAAGGGGAGCGATGCCGAGCAGCATCCCCTCTCCCGGCGCACCCCATGAGGATGAAGCGCGTCGCGCGTTCGCTCCCATGGGGTCCGCGACGGCGGTAGCGATCCGCCCATGATCCACGGCCCTTTCGGCAGTCAGGGATACAGTGATGCGCTGGTGATCCTTGGTGCCGCGGGCCTCGTCATTCCGGCCTTCGCGCGCTTCCGTATCAGCCCCGTCATCGGCTTCATTCTGGTGGGCATGCTGGTGGGGCCTTACGGGCTTGGCCAGCTGATCGGCCGTTACCCTGCGCTCTCGCATGTGACGATCGGCAGCTCGTCGGCAATATCCTCCTTCGCCGAGTTCGGCATTGTCCTCCTGCTCTTCTCGATCGGCCTCGAACTATCGTTCAAGCGCCTGTGGTCGATGCGCGCGCTGGTCTTCGGGTTGGGCGCGGCCGAGCTGCTGGGCAGCGCGCTGGTCATCGCCGCCGGTTTCCTGCTGTTCGACAGCTCCTGGTATTCCGCGATCGGGCTTGGCCTCGCCCTCGCCCTCTCCTCCACGGCGCTCGTGCTGCCGATCAGCGGTACGCGCTCGCCCGTGGGCAAGGCCGCCTTCTCGATGCTGCTGTTCGAGGATCTCGCGCTGGTGCCCATCGTGTTCGCGCTCGGTGCCATGGCACCCAATGTGGGCGACGATGGCTGGACAAACCTCGCCACCGTGTTCGTGCAGGGTGCTGTCACGGTCGTGGCCATGTTTGTCGCGGGGCGCTTCCTGCTCCCTCGCCTGTTCGCCCAGGCCGCGCGGACGAAAAGCCCGGAGGTGTTCCTCGCGGCGAGCCTGCTGGTCGTCATGGTATCCAGCCTGATCACTGTCGTGGTAGGCCTCTCCCCCATCGTGGGCGCGCTGGTGGCCGGCCTGCTGATCGCGGAAACCGACTATCATGGCGAGGTCGAGAGCATCACAGAGCCCTTCAAAGGCCTCGCGCTCGGCGTCTTCCTCATCACGGTCGGCATGGGCATCGATCCGCTGGCCCTCATGAGGAGTTGGGACAAGGTCCTGCTTGCCGTCGTGGCAGTGCTTGCTGCCAAGACGATCGTCACCGGCCTGCTCCTCAGGCTGGCCGGGGCGCGACGGGGGATGGCGTTCGAAACGGCAACGCTGATGGCCAGCCCTTCCGAGACGACGCTGATCGTTCTCAGCACAGCCGTCATCGCGGGCCTCATCAGCGCGGATACGGCCGCGTTCTGGCAAATGGTGACGGCCATCGGACTGACGATCACGCCGATCCTGGCCCGGATCGGCCACGACACGGCCCGCCGCATCGAAGCGCGCGCCAGCGATCGTGCGAGCGAGGAGCCAGGGCCGGAAAGCGGCGGCGCCATCATTCTGGGCTTCGGCCGGGTCGGGCGCATGGTGGCGGACCTGCTGCGCACACATGATCAGCCTTATGTCGCGGTCGAGAGCAATATCGACATCGTGGGGCAGGCGCGGCAGGACGGCTATGTCGTGCGCTTCGGGGATGTCGCACGTCCTGACACGCTGGACCGCCTGCGCATCGGCCATGCGCGCGCGCTCATCATCACCATGGACGATCCGGTGCTGGCGGTCCGGGTGACGCGCCGTGTCCGCAGCTGGGCCCCGGACCTGCCGATCATTGTGCGCGCCCGCGATACGGACCACGCCGCCGAGCTGTACCGCGCCGGCGCCAGCGACGCTGTGCCTGAAGCGCTGGAAAGCTCTCTCCATCTCGCCGAGACGGCGCTCGTCGACCTTGGCATTGCGGTGGGGCCCGTCATCGCATCGGTTCACCAGAAGCGAGACGACCTGCAGAAAGCCATCAAGGCCGCCGCGCAGCTGGAGCAAGCACCGCGCCTGCGCCGCTATCGCCTGAGCGAAAGCGGAGAAACGGGCGAGCAGGCCTGACCGGACCTATCCGGGCCAGCCGTCTCGGGCGAGACGGTGCGGATGAACGCTCGCCACCCATCCCCATCAGCCTCGTTTCCGCTGTCCTACAGACCCTCCGTCATGGCAGGCCTGTGGAACCCCTTCCAATAGACGGGTGACAGGCAATGCGCGCTTCTTTTCTCATTGGGGAACTTTCACGTCTGTCGGGCCTTACAGGCTTGCCGCAACAGGCTCTGGCATCTGGCTTGTGGGAAGTTCACGGAAGCGGAAGATGACACCGACGGGTCGTCATCTTTGTAAACTTCCAGAAGTGCAGCGCAGGTTTGAACCGGCATTCTGGTCCGAAGCAACATGCGTGGTCAGGGCGATCAGGCTCTCTTGTTGCGACAGGACTCACGGACCGGCCGGGCCCGTCGGCGGCGCGGTTTTCAGGCGGCGCTGCTTTCTCGATGCAGCAGGGCCAGGATGCAGCGGGGAACATCATCCGCACAGGCTGCGGGCACGCCCGGCGGGTGGATCACTCCTCACCGCCAGGGCCCCACTTTTCGATGGCAGGATGAGCTGGCAGACCCGGAGACGGCCTGCGCTCTCTTTCAGGCAGCTGCGATAGCGGCCCGCACGGCATCCAGAGCCGCGTCCGCCGCAGACGCGTCAGGCCCGCCCCCCTGCGCCATGTCCGGCCGGCCGCCGCCGCCCTGCCCGCCCAGCGCGGCAACGCCCGCGCGCACCAGATCCACGGCGCTGAAGGTCCCGACGAGATCGTCGGTCACGCCCACCGCGATGGCGGCCCGGCCGTCATTGGTGGCAACGATGGTGGCGATACCGCTGGCGAGCCGCGCTTTGGCTTCATCGACGAGGCCGCGCAGCGCCTTGGGGTCGAGGTCCTGAAGATGCTGGGCAATGACCTTGTAGCCATTCACGATTTCCGGCGCGGGCCGCGGCGCCACCGCCACCGGCAGCACCGGCGATTGCCAGTGCCTTCTTGGCTTCGGCCAGTTCACGCTCCAGCCGCCGCCCCTGCTCCACGAGAATGGCGACACGGGCCGGTGCTTCCTCCGGCGTCGTCCGCAAGCTCGCCGCGACCGCGCGCAACTGCTCCTCCCGCTGGCTCAGCCAGAGGCGCGCCGCCTCGCCCGTCAATGCCTCGATGCGGCGGACACCGCTGGCCACCGCGCTCTCGCCAATGATCTTGAAAAGACCAATGTCACCCAGCGCCCGGACATGCGTGCCCCCACACAGTTCGACCGAATAGATTTCTTCCTCGCTGCGTCCCATCGACAGGACACGCACCTCGTCGCCATATTTCTCGCCGAAGAGCGCCATCGCGCCGGCGGCGATGGCATCTTCCGGAGACATGAGGCGGGTCGTGACTTCCGCATTGTCCCGGATCTGCGCATTGACCTCCGCTTCGACGGCGGCGATCTGCTGCGGGGTCAACGCCTCGGGATGGGAAAAGTCGAACCGCAGGCGATCTTCCGCGACGAGGCTGCCCTTCTGCGTGACATGCGCACCAAGCTCCTTGCGCAACGCGGCATGCAGCAGGTGCGTCGCGCTGTGATTGGCGCGCACCCGGGCGCGGCGCTGGCCGTCGACGGCCAGCGAAACGATATCGCCCACCGACAGCGTCCCCGCCTCGATGACGGCATGATGGGCATGAATGCGCCCGAGCGGCTTCGACGTGTCGGTGACGGTGGCCACCAGGCCGTCGGCGCCCCGGACCATGCCGGTGTCGCCAGCCTGCCCGCCGCTTTCGCCATAGAAGGGCGTCTGATTGGTGACGATCGAGACATGATCGCCCGCCGTTGTGCGATCGACCCGCACGCCATCCTTCACCAGCGCCACGACGCGGCCTTCACCGCTCTCACCCATATAGCCGGTAAACTCGGTCGATCCCTCAGATTCCGCGATGTCGAACCAGACGTCTTCGGATGCCTTCTGGCCCGACCCTTTCCAGGCGGCCCGCGCCGCGGCCTTCTGCGCCGCCATCGCGACTTCGAAGCCCGCGCGATCAACGCCCAGCCCCCGCGCGCGCAGGGCGTCCTCGGTGAGATCATAAGGGAAGCCGTAAGTATCGTAGAGGCGGAAAGCCGTTTCGCCTGCAAGCGTGCCCCCGGGCGCGAGATCAATGACGGCTTCGTCAAGCAGGCGCAGACCCTTGTCGAGCGTCTGGCGGAAGCGGGTTTCCTCCCGCAGCAGCGTTTCCTCGATGAGGGGCTGGGCCCGCACCAGCTCGGGATAGGCCGCGCCCATCTCCGCCACCAGACCGCCGACCAGCCTGTGCATGAGCGGATCAGCAGCCCCCAGCAGATGCGCATGACGCATCGCGCGGCGCATGATGCGGCGCAGGACATAGCCGCGCCCCTCATTGGCCGGCAGGACGCCGTCGGCAATGAGGAAGCCCGAGGAACGCAGATGGTCCGCGATCACGCGATGGCTCGCGCGCGCTTCGCCTTCCGCCGCCACTTTCGTCAGCGCGACCGACTGACTGATCAGCGCCTTGAAGGTGTCCGTATCGTAATTGTCATGCACGCCCTGAAGCACCGCGGCGATGCGCTCGATGCCCATGCCGGTATCGATGCTGGGCCTTGGCAGGTCGATCCGGTTGCCGTCCGCCTGCTGGTCGAACTGCATGAACACGAGATTCCAGATTTCGACGAAGCGATCGCCATCCTCCTCGGGGCTTCCCGGGGGGCCTCCATAGATGTGGTCGCCATGATCGAAGAATATCTCGGAACAGGGCCCGCACGGCCCGGTCTCGCCCATCGACCAGAAATTGTCGGACGTCGCGATGCGGATGATCCGCTCATCGGGCAGACCGGCGATCTTCTTCCAGTGGTCATAGGCCTCGTCATCCGTGTGGTAGACGGTGACGGTGAGCCGCTGGGGATCGATGCCCCACTCTCGGGTAATCAGGTTCCAGGCATGATGGATCGCCTGTTCCTTGAAATAGTCCCCGAACGAGAAATTGCCGAGCATCTCGAAGAAAGTGTGGTGGCGCGCGGTATAGCCCACATTGTCGAGATCATTATGCTTGCCGCCGGCGCGCACGCACTTCTGCGAGGAAGTCGCCGTACGATAGGGCCGCGTCTCAAGCCCGGTGAACACGTTCTTGAACGGCACCATGCCCGCATTCACGAACATGAGCGTCGGATCATTGTTCGGGACAAGCGGGGCCGAAGGCACGATCTCATGCCCGTTGGCGCCAAAATAATCGAGGAAGGAGCGGCGAATATCGTTGGTCGACGTCATGGGAGCCGCTTAAGGGATGGCAGCTCAAGCTACAAGCGGGGAGTGCGTTCCGGCGGGCCTGCGATAACGCAAGACGGTCGGCGCCCTTGCTCGCCGGGACCGTCAGCGACAGGAGACTGCCAGCACCCTGTATGGCAGCCGCGCTCCAAACGGCATCGTCGAGGCACCCGGCCCCCTCCTGACCCTCAGGTGCGCACGGGCAAAAGCGACCTGAACCGCAAGGGAGCAGGTGGCATATCGAACAAGTCGTTCAGCCCCTACAGTCAAGCGCAAGGCATTCCCGGCCATAGGTTTTTAGCTCGAAACGGTGGCCGCGCCGAGATCGCGCACTGTGGCTCGAACGCGCTGGCAAGGACGAGATGCATGCCATTCAGACTGATCGACACGCATGCCCATCTCGTCTCCGATGACTGGGAGACCTACCCGCCCCGCCCTTTCGGCGCTGGCCTGCCGACGCCCGAGCGATCGCCGTTCACGGTGACTGCGGAACAATTGATCGCCATGATGGACGACAATGGCGTGGACTTCGCCTGCCTGGTGCAACGCGGCCATATCTACGGATACGACAACAGCTATATCCTCGATTCGGCAACCCGATATCCCGATCGCTTCCGCCCGGTCGTCATCCTCGACACGCAGGATCCCAAAACACCCGCGACCTATCGGACGCTGGTGCAGGAAGGCCAGGCTTTTGGCTTTCGGATGGCCCAATCACGGCCATGGCTGCTGGATACCGCGTGGATGAGCTCCCCGGTCGCGATGGAGGTCTGGGATGTCTGCGCCGAGTTCGGCACGCCGATGGCCCTCATCATCTTCAACAACCAGCTGTCCTATGTGCTGCCGCTCGTGAAGCTCATGGCCCGGCGCTACCCGCAATTGCCTATCATCCTGGACCATGCGGGTACATATTTCGGCGCCTCGCAATATGAGGTCGCGCTCGCGGAGGAAGCGGGAACGCCGATCGTCATGCCGCCGCCGCCGGACTGGGGAATCGAGTCGAGCATTCACATCTTCGAGGACGATCCCAACATCTATTTCAAGATCACCGAGATCAACATGGAGCGCTTCCTCAAGGCGGGCGTGAAATCCGCTGATTTCGTTCGCCGGATGGTCGACAGATTTGGCCCGGACCGCCTCATGTGGGGGTCCGACGTCGGGCAGAGCAGGCTCTGGACATATCCGGAGAAGGTCGCGATGGCCCAATCAGCAGCCGCGTCCCTCACAGCTGCGGAGACGCAGAAGTTCCTGCATGGCAACGCCAACCATGTCTATGGTTCCGGCCGCAGCTGAAGTCACGAGAACCTGGCGAGGCGGCGCGGGCCGGCGCCGATCGGCCTCTACCCGGCGATCAGGCCATGCGGGACAATGATGCACGGTCCAGTCCGGCGATCGTCCCGACGCCGCCCAGCGTCATGGCAACCCGCATTTCCGCTTCGATGAGTTCCAGCACATGGTGGACCCCAGCTTCACCGCGCGCCGCGAGGGCATAAGCCCAGGCGCGGCCGAGCAGAACGCCCTTGGCGCCCAAGGCGAGCATGCGGACGACATCGAGCCCCGAGCGGACGCCGCCATCGACCAGCACCGTCAGGCGATCGCCGACCTCGTCGACGATGCCCGGCAAGGCGCTGGCCGTCGCCGCGACACCATCGAGCTGGCGCCCGCCATGGTTGGAAACGACGAGGCCATCCGCGCCCATAGCGGCTGCCTCGCGCGCATCCTCCACATCCAGCAGCCCCTTGATGATCAACGGCCCATCCCATTCGGAACGGATGAAATCCAGGTCTTTCCAGCTGCAAGAGGGATCGAAGTTGTTCTTCATCCAGCCCAGAAAATCCTCGATGCCGCTTTTGCCCTTCAGCACGGGCGCGACATTGCCGAGCGTGTGGGGCCGCCCCATGATGCCGACATCGAATGCCCAGCCCGGTCGCAGCAGGCCCTGCATCAGGCGGCGCATGTCGCCGCGCAGTCCCGGTGCGCCGGCGAGGCCCGAGTGATAATCGCGATAGCGACTCCCGGGCAGCGGCATATCCACGGTGAACATGAGCGCCGAGCAGCCAAGGCTGCGGGCCCGGGCGAGCAGATCCCGCATGAAGGCGCGGTCGCGGATCATGTAGAGCTGGAACCAGAAAGGCCGGCTGGCGGCCTGCGCCACTTCCTCCAGCGTGCAGGCCCCGACGGTGGAAAGCGTGAAAGGAATATCCGCATGTTCCGCCGCGCGCACGGCCTGGCGCTCGCCGCGCCGCGCCGTCAGCCCCGCAAGACCGATGGGCGCGAGGCCAACCGGCATCGCGTAGGGCTGGCCGAACAACGTCGCGCGAAGATCGACCGTGCTGACCGCGCGCAGCACGCGTTGCCTCAGTTCGATCTGCTGCAGCGCGTCCACATTCCGGCGCAACGTGATTTCCGCGTAGGAGCCGCCATCGATATAGTCGAAGAGGAACCGGGGCAGCCTTCGCCTGGCCAGCTCACGATAATCGGAAACGGAAGCGGCAATCATCTACGGCGCTCTCCTGCGGGAGGTGTCGATCCTGTGGAGCCGACAGGTCGCCGACCCGGCCATGCGCCAGATCATTCCACCGGTGCGGAACAAGAACGGGCGGCGCCCCATGCTGTGGAGGTTCAGGGCTGGTCCCGTACGGCGTCCGTCGTGCCTTCCACGATCAGCAGCCGGCTGTCGGATGTGCGATGTCGCAAGGGCGCAATGTCGGTATAGTCTTTCGAATATTCGAACTTTTTCGCCTGCTCCAGGCTCTCGAACTCGATCACCATGATACGGCCCGCGGGCGGCGCTCCCTCGACGGCGATGGTCGTGCCGCCTCGCACCAGGAACTTGCCGCCATATTTCTGGATGACCGGAAATGCCGCGGCCACATAGTCGCGATATCCCTTGAGATCCTTCACACTAATTTCCGCGATGACATAGGCCTTCGCTGTGGGCGAGGCAGCAGGCGCGGTATTGCCGGCCTTCGCCGGCGCAATGCTCCGCGTCCCAACCGCGGCAATGCAGCCGATCGCCGCCAGCGCCAGCACTGCGCCTGGAAAAACCTTGCCTTTCATGGTCCCGCTCCCTGTCTTTCTGTCTTTGACTTCACTGATACCGCCCCTGCGGCTGCCCCATTTCAGGAGCGCCCGCCGGCCATTTCTCCCGCCATGATGGGCAGCTCGTTGACGGACATGCACGGCAGCACCGCCGCCGGGCCAATTGCCCTGCCCTGCGCCCGGGGCTGCTCGCGCGACGCCGGATTGCCGCTCTCGATCATGCGGGAGATGCTTTCCGCCGTGTCGACCAGCCGCGGCAGATATTTGTCCACCGCCTTTTGAAGCGACATGGCGACCGTGATCCATGTGAAGCCCAGCGTCGCAACGACGCGGGACTGCTGACGGATGGGCACAGCGATGGTCGATGACCGGCCATCGATCAGCGGATCGCGCGTCGCATAGCCGCGCTGGAGCACATCCTCGACCATGCGCTCGATGGTTTCCTCGTTCTGCGCGCCGGCATCCTCGGGATCCTTGCTGTCCTTGAGAATCGAGAGGAGGATGGCTCGCTCGCTCGGCAGGCTATGGGCGAAATAGGCTCGGCCCAATGCGCGGGTGACAAGGCTCAGCCGGCGATTGAGGGACGATTGCTCCAGCGAAAGAGCGGTGAACCGGATCGTGCACGCGCGCACCGTCATGGCGTTGAGATCGAACAGCGCCATGGAGAGGGGCCAGCCCTCACGCTGGGTGAAGTCGATCATGATATCCTCCGCGACCTCGATGATCTCGGGCTCATGATGAAAACCGCTGGCCAGTGACTTCACGCCGCTGAGCAGCTGATATGCGCCATAGCTCGACGATTGCATGGCGAGGCCTTTTGCCTCGAGCGTGCGCAAAAGCCGCACGATCGAGGGTTTCGGCAGACCGGTGTCGCGGTGAAGATCATGGAGCGTCGAGAACGGACGGCGATTCATCGCCATCAATATGTCGATCGCACGCTCAACCGATCTTATCGAGCCGCCTCCTGCCTGTTTCTTGCTGACCATGCCAGCCCTCCTTGCGCGCGCCGGCCGCAGCCGGCGCATCCTCTCCCAAGAACCCTGCGATAGACGATCGCGAGTTTGCCGCCACGCGGCGGACACGCAATACTGATAGCGAATGTTTCCGCCTGATGGAAAGCATGCAACAGGCCATTGCCGGTCATGATGGCGTCGCGCAGAGCCCTGCCGACCGAAAACGCACGGAGGAACCGATGGCCGACGACCTGTTCAACGTGGCTGGGAAAGTAGCGCTCATCACCGGCGGAACCAGCGGGATCGGCCGGATGATCGCGGAAGGTTATGCGGAGCGTGGCGTGCGCACTTATATCACCGGCCGGGATTTCGACCGGCTTCAGGGAATAGCCGCCGACCTCTCTGCTTCCACGGGAGGCACCTGCCTGCCGCTGGTGGCGGACCTGGCCGACCCGGAAGGTCCGGCCAGGCTTGTCGAAGCGTTCGGCGAGCGTGAAGGTAAACTGGATATCCTCGTGAACAACGCCGGCACGGGCGGCAATGGGCCGATCGAGACCATCGACACTTCGAGCTGGAACGCCGCCATGGAGGTCAATCTCCGCGCGCCCTTCTTCCTTGTTCAACAAGCCCTGCCACTGCTGCGCGCCGCCGTCGCGCCCGGCACATATGCCAGCGTCATCAATCTCGGGTCGATCGGCGGGCTGCATGTTCCCAACTGGGAAGCGCATGCCTATGGCGCGTCGAAAGCGGCGCTCCATCATCTCACGCGCTCACTCGCCAAGCGGCTGGGCCGGGATGGCATCCGCGTCAACGCCATCGCTCCCGGTCCGTTTCACTCGCGCATGACCGACACCACGTCCGAGGCGGTGAAGGCCAGCGTGGCCGCCCATATCCCGCTGGGACGCCCCGGCGAGGCGGACGATGTGAAGGGCCTGTGTATCTTCCTGGCCTCGCGCGCGGGCGCTTATGTCCACGGCTCCACGATCGCACTCGACGGCGGCTATATCGCGGCACTTTAAAGGTCGCGCGCAACGCAGGCTTCTTACCGGATGACCTCGTCGGCTTCGTCGATCAAGGCGTCGGGCAAGGTCAGCCCGAGGGCGGAGGCTGCCTTGAGGTTGATCGTCATGGGGCTCTTGAAGCCGCGCTCGATGGGGATTTCGCCCGGCGCCTCTCCCTTGAGCAGCCGATCTGCAACAAGCGCCATGGCCGCCCAGCCGCGCTCGAACGGGGGTGCGAAGGTCGCCAGACCGCCGCCACGCGCGACCGAGATCTGGATGCTGACGGCGGCCAGCCCGTTATCGAGCGCGGCACGACCGATGCGTGCGCCATTTGCGTTGAACAGTTCATGCGGCCCGACCACGAAGCCGCCACATCCGTCTTCGCGAATGCGGCGGATTGCGGGCTCCAGCCCTTCGCTTTCCAGCACTTCATAGACTTTCACCGGCAGGTTCATCAGTGCGCCCGCCGCCTGCAATTCTCGCAGGGTCCCGGGCGCGGGAGCGTAAGTATGGTTATAGAGATGCCCGATGCACCGGATGCCTGGGACGGCCTGCTTGAGGAACCGGACTTGCAGAAGCTGCACATGCGGCTCGTAGGAGAAACCCGTGAAGTTGGTGCCGGGCTTCCGGTAACTGCGGATCACACCGGTCCCCAGCGGATCCGCGGACCAGAAGATGACCGGGATCGGGTTCCGGGCCGTGGCACGCTGGACGGCGACATGCGCGTTCGTCATCAGGGAAACGATCAGGTCCGGCCGCCACGCCACCAGTTCGCGGGCATGACCATCCATGGCGCCAAGGTCGCGATTGCCTGCCCACTCCCGGTAGACGACATTCTCGCCCTCGCGATAGCCGATGCGGGCCAGTTCCTGCTTGATCCGCTCGCCCCCGCCTGGCCCCGCATAGGTGATGATGCCGATGCGGAGCACCGGGGTTGTAGCGATGGCCTCGCCGGGCAGGTTGACCTCGCTCCCGCGCGCGCCCGTGCCGGAAAGCGACGTCGCCGCCATCGCCGCTGCCAGAAGCCAAAGCCTCCGTCCTTTCATCCCCATCCTCCCCTGGAACATCGACATCTCCTTCCCTCACGCGGGAAGTGTCCGGTGTTGGTTGATATCGCCAAAATCGGACGACCAGTACTCGGCGCCACCGACTTTTCGCGTGACGGAAACCCCCAAATCCGCCGTTCTGCTGGCCGGGTGACGCTCTAGATTGGCGATCGCAACGACCAAAACGGGCTAGAGAGGGTTTTCTGATGGCCACTGCCAATTCCGACCAGGCGCAGGTGGCGCCCCAGAGCACGCTCGATGAGCGAGTCGACGCGCTACTCGTCGGCGCCATTGACATGCATTGCCACAGCGGCCCATCGGTCATGCCGCGCATGATCGATCATATCGAGGCGCTGCAGGAGGCATCCGATGCGCGCATGCGCGCGCTGCTGTTCAAGGATCACTTCTATTCGGCCACACCGATCACGGCCCTGCTCTCGTCGCATTACGCTCATCTCGATGTAACGATGCTCTCGGGCGTGCCACTGAACGACACCTCGGGTGGGCTCAATCCTTATGCCGTGGACCATGGTCTGAAACTCGGCGCCAAGCTGGTCTGGATGCCGACATTCTCGGCCGCGAACCACATCAGGCAGAACCGCCATGGCGAGCTGCTGCCGACCAGCGTGCGGATGCGCCGTCCCAAGATGCTCACCGTCGTCGACGAGGACGGACGGCTCAAGGACGAGGTGAAGGAAATCCTGGACCAGATCGCCGAGTTCGATGCTGTGCTGTCTGCGGGCCATCTCCACATTTCCGAGATATGGCCGCTGTTCGAGGAAGCGCAGAAGCGCGGCGTGAAGCGCCGCCTGGTGCAACACCCGACCTATACGATCGGCGCGACCTATGACGACATCGCCGAGCTGACGAGGACCGGCGCCTTCATCGAGCATTCGCTGTGCATGTTCATCCCCGGCTCGCGGTTCCAATATTATCCGCATGAGGAACTGCGCGATGTCATCAATGCCGGCGGCACCGAGCAGACGATCCTCGGCTCCGATCTCGGGCAGGTCAACAATCCCACGCCCGTGACCGGCTTCCGGTCGGTGATCCGCCTGTGCATCGATCTCGGCTTCGACGATGACGCGATCCGCCGGCTGGTCGGCGGCAATGCCGCGCGGCTGATCGGCCTGCCTGACGAAAAGGCGCCTGCCGCTTTCGAATGATGGCAGGGGAGTGAAGGACCGGGACTGCCCGCCCCGGTCCTGACGACCGAGCGGGTACTGGCGCCTCGTGCCAAGCCCGCCCGGGCAAATGAAACACGGGATGACCGGCCGCAGAGCCGCCCAAAAAACGCACCTTCATGTCGTCAGGATCGGCAGACCGGCCGAGCCCGGTGATTGCCTGCCCGGCTCAGCGCCCCTGTGGCGCGGACACCGCCACGCCATCAGCCTGCGGCCCCGTCTCCGGCATCTGATAGCCGTGGTGAGTCATGCGCGCCTGCGGCAGCCGTTCGCAGGGCACGCAGTCCGGCCAGTAGCGCTCCGGCACCCGCCCGCTCACCGGATTGCGATAATGGAACCACATCGGCAGGATGTCCGGCCAGTAGAGAGCCGCACCGGTACCGCCGCGAAAGCCCTCGGCGCGGATCCCCAGATCGGTCATCGCCAAATCGGGCGGATAGGTCTTGAGAAGCGGACTGCCTCCCGCCCCCGAGCCGGGCGACGTCGGCTTCACCGCTGCCCAGCCGCCTTTCCATTCGGGACTCGTGAAATAGTGCTCGTCGATCGTCAGGCTCCAGAGCCGCCAGATACCGTCTTCGAGCACCAGCTGGTCGTTCGGATACATGCCGGCCTGAAAGCCCACGGCGTTCGGCTGGCCCAGCTCGGGCGACCATTTTCCGGTGCGCAAGTGAATGAGGCGGGTGCGCAGCAAGGCCGATCGCCCATCCTGCGAGACATGGATGACCGGCTGGATCCGCCAGTGGAAGACGACGCGCGCGCGCATGTCCGGCGGGGCACCGTAGCGAGCATCCGCCGCGCCTGCGATGCGTGCCCGGCTCATATAATAGCCGGCGAAGGGGGACTGCTTGTTCCCTTCGACCGCGAAGATCGCCGACATTTTCGACCATTGGAAATCGTCGAGATAATAGCCGTAGGCGGCCGAGACATTCTCCGCGCCGTCATAGGCGAGCGATCGCTGGTAACGGCGGCGTATGTCTGCCAGGCTCAGAGCATGAGCCGCTGGTGACCGGCCGATCGCCGGGCCAGTCGCCGGATCGCGGTCTGAAAGGAAGATAGGGGGCGATGCGGTGCTTCCCGGCAGCGCGCCACCGCCCCATCCCGTTGCATAGTCCGCCTTCATCACCGGCTGGATGTGGATGTCCCTTATCTTCCACAAGCCGCCGTCCTTGACGAAACGGCTGCTGATCACATTGATTTCCCAGCCCGCCTTGCCGCCTTCCGCACCGAGCTGCGCGAGCTCGATGCCGCGCGCCCGTGCCTCCCGGCCGCCCGGCGCGACGCGCACGATCAGGTCGAATAGCGGGCGGTCGTTGAGGTTGCCGCGCGCCAAGCCCGGCGGCCCCATGCGGGAGAGCGCGGTGCGCACGCCCTGCTGGCCCGCGAACCGGCCTTCACCGGCGATCTCGATCGCGCCATTGGCAGCAAAGAGATCGACCACGTCATCCCACATCCGGCGATCGAGATAATAGCCATAAGCGTTCTGGAGATTCCGGATGGCATCCTCGTCATTGAGGCTGGAGACACGCGCGGAGAGGTCGGCCAGCGAGGCGCTGCTGCGCGGCGGCGGGCCGCTGGCGGCCGGCAGGGGCACGCCGGCACTGTCCGGATCGAAATGATAGGGAATGATCGGCAGATCGGCATTGCCGCTGTTGCGCCAGCCGTTGGAATAATCGCCATCATATTGCGGGTGATAGTGCAGGGCCGCGATCTTCCAGCGACCATCCTCGCGTACATAACGGTTCTGGTAGACGCCGCCCTCGATGCGGGCCTGCCCCTTGCCATCGCCGCGAAACGCCAGTCCAGCCCACCGCCCTTCCGCGGTCCGGCCGTCCGCCGACAGGTTGACCAGCGGCATGTCGTGAAACTCGGTGTTGAGCGCGCCGGCCGCCAGCCCGCGCGGACCGTGGCGCGCCTCCAGCCAGCGGGCAATCGCGGCGGCGCCTTCGATCCGCTCGTCGCCCCATTCAATCCTGCCATTGCGAGCGAAGAGGTTCGCGACTTCGCGCCAAAGCCCATACTGACTGTAATGCGCATAGCGTCGCTGGAGATCCTTGACGGCGCGAAGGGATTCCAGCCGGTCCACGTCCCGCGCCAGCGCGTCAAGCGTGTCGGCGGCAACCGTGGGCTGCGGCGGTGCCGCCTTGTCGGTGGCCGCCAGTCCGGCAGCGGAGATCGTCAGCAGGCAGAAGGCGGCCAGCAGACGCGTGAGAGGGACTCCCCGCGCCCCACCCGTTCGCATCCTTGCGAGCCCGCTCATTTCTCGGCCTCGAGATCCAGCCCATGCCGGCCCAGATACTCCGAAAGCAGATCGGCCACGGCGACATTGTTGAGATCCGCAAAGGGAATGTGGGTATTCCCCTTGAGCCCGGCGGCGGGCAGCATCAGGATTTCCGCGCGCCCGCCACGCGCATTGACGATATCGACGAATTTTCGTGCGGTTTCGGCAAACTGGGCCCAGGACGGGGACTTGTCGAGATTGTCCCCGAAAACGAACTGAATCGGAATGCGGGTCAGCCGCTCGAACACCTCCGGCGGGACAATGACCGGACCGAAGCGCTCCGGCCCCTCGGGCGCCTGCACATCGTCAGGGAACACATAGCCGGGATTTTCGTAAGCGACGATCGCCTTCACATTGTCGCTCTCGAGGGCAGTCAGCAGGGCGCGCAGCCCGCCCGCAGAATTGGTGACCAGGACGGAGGGCCCGATGCGATCGATCGCCTTGGCCGCCGCAGCAGCCTCCAGCCGGGCATTCGCGACGGTGTCGAACTCGAAGTAACGCGCGCGCATCGCCTGATCCAGCGCCTCGGCGTCGCCAGTGGGAAACTGAACGCCGGGGAACCAGTCCGGATAACGGCTGCCGAGCCGCCAGGAGACGAAATTCTGCTGGTCGCGGCCAGTGCGGGGCTCATAGACATAGCGCTCGCACCCCCAGTTGCCGCGACCGACGCGGGGCCCGTCCCAGAGATAGACAGGGTAGCGGCGCCTCAGGAAGATCGACTGGAAGCCCTCCCCGCCATCCCACCGGTTCTGCCACACCTTGACCGACGAGCTGTGCCACAGGAACAGCGACGTGCGCCGCGCATTGACGGGAATCTGATATTCGACATGGCCATGATCGCAGGACAGCGTGCGATCGCCCTCGCGAAGAAGGCTTCCACCCGCTTCGAATGCGCCCTGCCGCGCGATCAGCATGGGAGCCGATGCACTGCCGGCAGGCGGAGACGAGGCCGCCGCGCAGCCGGAAAGCGCGACAAGGATGGCCCATGCCATCGATCTACCTGGTGCCATCAACACGCCTCCCCTCTTCTTCCCGGCGAGCGGCGTCCTCTGAACGCCCTTCTGATGGGCGGCCGGATCAGCTGCTCTGGCTCCGGCCGCCTGTCATGTCTTCGATCAGAACGTCTTCTTGACCTGCAGATACCATTGGCGAGGCGCAGCGGGTTGCCCCTGCACGTTCGATTGTCCCGAATCCTGCAGGATGAAGAAATTCTCATAATAGAGCTTGTCGAAGAGGTTGGTCACGCCGGCCGAGATGGCGAAGCCCGCATCGGGCAGGTCATAGGTCAGCCGTGTGTTGAACAACGAATAGCCGGGCTGATTCCAGGCTGTCGTGCGCGTGCTCGGCGCGCGGCTGCCCTGATAGCTCCAGTCCAGTCTCGGAGTCAGCGTTCCTCCAAGCGGCATGCCTTCAATCGTGTACTGAATGCCCGCATTTGCCGACCAGAAGGGCTCGGGCTGGCGAGGATTGATCGCGCGATTGTCCACGTCAGGCGAGCTGAACTTATGATAGCCAACCGCCCCGTTGAGAACCAGTCCATCGATCGGTTGTGCGGTCGCTTCCGCCTCGACACCCCAGATCGTTGCCGGCGTGTTGAGATAGAAGCTGCGCGTGATGCAAGAGAAGCCCGGGACGCCGCTGGATATCTCCGCCGGGGTGCGCGGCCGGCAAGTGGTCGATCCTTCCGGCGCGTCCGGTAGCGGGATCAGGATGCTGTTCCCGGGACTGGGCTGTCCGTCCGGGCCAAGGAGAAGCTCCTGTCCCGCAAGCGCCGTCGGCCGCGTCTTGAAGTCCGTGTAGAAGCCCGCCAGGTTCAGCCGCAGGCGCCGGTCGAACATGTCCAGCTTGGCGCCGAGTTCATAGGCGACACTCTCGTTGCCGTCGAACTGCGCGATCTGGCTCGGTTGCTGCGGTCGCGGATTGAAGCCCGGCAAGGTATAGCCGGTCGCGGCGGACGCATAGACCAGCATGTTGGCGCTCAGTTCGTAGTTTACGCCCAGCTTCCAGCTCAGCACCTTGGCTTCCGGCGTGACGTCGAATTCGATGTCCGTTGGATTGGGCGTAGTCTCGACGAGGTTGGACAGCGACACGACCTTCTTGTCATCGGAATAGCGCAGGCCACCCGTGAAGCTCAGGCCATTGTCGAACGGACGAACCGTCGCATTGGCGTACACCGCCTTGCTCACCGGATCGAAGCTGTTGTTGAGATAGCGGATCAGGCCGGTCCGGGGCTGATCGATCACCGCATGCTGGAACCCGGAGGCTTCGAAATAGAAGGCGCCGGCCACCCAGTCGATCCAGCCATGCTGCCCGGAGAGGCGGAGCTCACCCGTGGTGTAATCATTGGTGACGACATTGGTCGTCATCTCGGTCATCAGGGGCGTGCCGTCCTTCTGGTAGATGTGGGTTTCATCCAGGCTGCGGTAACCGGCGATCGCGGTGAGATCGATGTCGCTGGTCAAGCCAACCACCAGCTTGGCCGAGATGCCCCAGTTGGTGAGGTCATTCCGCGCCGGAAGCGTGTGGCCGCCATGGGTGGACATGCCGTTGTAGTAGGTGTGGCCGGGGATGACCGTGCCGGCGCCGATCGGATCATTGTAGGTCTCGTAAGTGGTGTAGGGATTGCCGGTGATGAACCGGGAATCATAGGCCACGCCATAATAGCCGAAGGTCAGATTCTCGTTCGGCGTGTTGAGCGCCGGATTGAGCGAGAGGGTGGTATCGGCCGGATTTTCCGACTGGTCGCGGATGAATTCACCAGTGACCGTCAGGCGGACATTGCTTGCCGGTTCCCACGCCATGCTGGCGCGCACCGCCTGAACGTCCTCGCCGCCCAGATGTCCCACGACGCAATCATCCGGCGTGTATCTCGGATTGCTGGTCGTCGCGAGATTGTAGACCGGTACGTCTCCGGCGAGTTCCGGCGTGCCGCGCCGGTTCATCTCGCATGTGAAGTCCAGCATCTTCTGATACCCCTGCCGCTTCTTGAACGCGCCGGAAACCATCAGGGCAAGATTTTCGCCGAGCGGCAGGTTGAAGCCCGCGCGAACGTCGGTACGGTTATACTGGCCGACGTTGAGCTCGACATAAGCCGACTGTTCGTTGAAATTCGGCTGCTTGGAAACGATGTTGACCGCGCCCGCCAGCGAGTTGCGACCGAACAGCGTTCCCTGCGGCCCGCGCAGCACCTCGATATGGCCGATGTCGAGCAGGTCAAAGTTGGAACCCAGCAGGGTCGGATAATAAATGTCATCGACATAGTAGGCGACGGTGGGGTCGTTCCCGATATTCGTGTCGGAGGCTCCGATGCCACGAATGCTTGCGGACACGCCGGGTCCGAATGCACCATGGGTCCGGCGGAACTCGGCATTGGGCACGAGGGCGGTCAGGTCAGCGACGGACTTCAGCCCGCGCTCTTCGAGCGCTTCGGACGTGACGGCCGTGATCGCGATTGGCGTGTCCTGCATGTTCGTGGCCTGCCGCGTCGCGGTCACGACGATGTCCTGGATTCCCTGTTCGCGGGGCGCCGCTGCCGTATCCTGGGCCAGAACCGGCGAGGCGATCACGATCGCGGACGCCAGTGCCAAAGTCGAAGCGACTTCTTTCATCCTGTTTTTCATTTCCACTCCCTTGAATTTTATTTTCCGAATTTCGGTCTCATTGGCGCCAGAGCCCCGGCCACCACCGCGTCTCCGGCCCCCGGATGATCCGGCAAGACCACCGAGGAACAGGGGTTTACCCGGCCCAAATTTCTTAACTTCCCCAGATCGGCGCCCAGAATTGTCGGCTTTGGCAGCAGTTACGGCTCATCGTTCACGACAGGTGCAGCCCATTGCATGATGGACAATCCATGCGACTGGTGGCCCGTCGGAAGCACGAGTCTATTTCCCGCGTGATGGCTGGAAAAGGAGGGTTTTGGAGCTTTCCGAACAGCGGAATATTCATACCCCTGCACTGACCAAGGCGGGGATCGAGCCCCCTCCCGCCGGGCTTGGGGACCCTATTTGCGCCCCGCACCATCCTCGTCGCGC
The DNA here is from genome assembly GCF_014203955.1 of Sphingobium lignivorans. Lineage (NCBI taxonomy): Bacteria > Pseudomonadati > Pseudomonadota > Alphaproteobacteria > Sphingomonadales > Sphingobiaceae > Sphingobium > Sphingobium lignivorans. The sequence goes on along the minus strand of NZ_JACHKA010000001.1, from coordinate 1,678,288 downwards.
ATCGACAAACCCAGTTCCAGACCATCCACGGACGGGCCGGTCGGCGGCATCTGGTAACCATTGCTGGTCAGTCGCACGTCCGGGCGCGCCTCGCAGGGCACGCAGTCGGGCCAGTAACGCTCCGGCACGCGGCCGCTGACCGGATTGCGATAGTGGAACCACATCGGCAGGATGCCCGGCCAGTCGATCTTGGTCCCGGTTCCCCCCGCGAAGCCCTCCTCGCGCTTGCCGAGATCGGTGAGCAGCAGGTCGGGCGGATATCTCTGCAGCAACGGGCTCGCGCGCATGCCGCCGCCCGGCGGCGGAACCCTGGCGGCAGACCAGCCGCCCTGCCAGTGAGGCATCATCATGTAAGGCTCGTCGATCGTGAGGGTCCACAGGCGCCAGATCCCGTTTTCGAGCACGACCTGGTCGTTTGGATACATGCCGGTCTGGATCGTGTTTCCCGTGTTCGGCTGGCCGCTCGAAGGGTCATACCGGGCCGTGTTGGGATGGAAGAGATAGGTGCGCAGCAAGGCCGAGCGTCCATCATGCGAGACGTGGATGACCGGCGCTATGCGCCAGTGATAGGCAATGCGCTGCCGCATCACGGTCGAGGGATCGCGCGTTGCGCCGTACATCGCCGTCGCCGCGGCAGCGATGCGATCGCGCCCGAAATAATAGCCGGCGAATGGCGATTGCTTGTTCCCCTTTTCGGCAAAGAGCCCCGACATGCACGGCCACTGATGATCGTCCAGACAATGGCCATAAGCGGAGGAGACATTCTCCGTGCCATCCCAGGCTTGGGACCGGAGCAGGCGGCGACGAACGTCCGCAAGGTCCTTTGCTCTGACTGCGCGTTCCCCTTTTGGCATCGGCCCGGTGAGCGGCGCCACGGCGGCGATCCGGCGCCCGCCCGCAGAAGCCCGCCCAGTTGCGGGCGCGTAAGCCCGGGGGAAGACCGGCATGGGCGGCAGGCCAGCACTCTTCGGACCGAGGGGGTCCGTGCCCCAGCCGGCCTTGTAGTCGACGTCCATGATCGGGGTGACCCGCATTTCCCGGACTTTCCACACGCCCTGCTCGCGCACGAAGCGGTTGCGGAACACATGCACTTTCCAGCGAGCGGTGCCGGCTTCCGCATCACCGATCATCGCCAGCTCGGTGCCCCGCGTATAGGCCTCGCGCCCGCCGGGCATGACCTCCACAACCGTGCCGAAAGGCAGATGGGCATTGAGAATGCCCTGGCGGAGGCCTTGAGGCCCCATAATCTCCATGGCTCTGTGGACACCCTGCTGGCCCCTGTAGACCTTGCCGCCCAATTCGATCACGCCGTCGCGCGCGAACAGGTCGACGACATCGTCCCACATGCGCCTGTCCACATAATAGCCATAAGCGTGCTGAAGATTGCGGACGTCATCTTCGGCGTTCAGTGCGGCTACGCGGCGCGAAAGCGCGTCCGGGGGCGCTCCGCTCACTGGCGCTGCGCCGTGCGGCCTGGGTATCGGGACACCGGCCTCATCCGTCTTGAAATGATAGGGAACGATCGGCAGGTCCTTCTGCCCGACATTGCTCCAGCCGGTCTCGTAGCGTCCTTCATATTCCGGATGATAGTGGAGCGTGGCGATCTTCCATTCGCCATTCTCGAGCACATAGCGGTTCTCATACACGCCGCCTTCCATCCACGCCCTGCCCTTGCCGTCTCCGCGAAGAGCGAGCCCGCGCCAGCGCCCCTCCGCGGAGCGACCATCGGTCGAGAGGTTCACCAGAGGATCATCGATCAATTCCGTGTTCAGGGCACCAGCCTGCCCCGCCGGGCCGCTGCGACCCGCCAGCCATGATGCGATCGCGCCCCGGCCGCTGATCCTTTCCTCGCCCCAGATCACTTTGCCATCGCTGGCAAACAGGCCGGCCATGTCCTGCCACAAGCCATATTGCGCATATTGGGCATAGATTCGCTGAAGCGTTTTCACGGCCCGAAGCGATTCAAGGCGTCCGACATCGCGCGCCACTTCGTCGATTTCCGACGCCGCCTGCCCTTGCGCGAACGCCGGCATCGCCGGCCACACCAGAATGACGAGAAGCGTGACAAGGTGGAGTATGAAACGCGGCACTCAAGCCTCCCCAGGCGGTTTTTGGTCAGCATGTGCAGGGTAAGAGCGGCGGGCAAGGCCGAACCGCCGCGCCGGCACTCAGTCACCGAAGATTGCGCCATTTCAGTCAAAATCACCCCTTGCCCGGCAGACCGGCGACCACCCGGAGCGATCCGGTACGCCTCGGATGGCGCCGCCGGGAACCGGCCCCCGACAGGTGACCTATGGTTCATGCGTTGACAGGGATTATTGGTGATGCGACCATTTCGGCCTAAGATCGACGCACCGCCCCTCGAAATGGCGGGCTTCTCCGGGAGAGGTCGCTTGATGGACTTGATCAGCACGAATGGCCTGCCCCGTGCCGACAGAGGGGCTGCCTGGGCCGCGCTCTATGCCACGCGTATGAGCAAATGCGAGTTCACGCCCGGTGATACGGACAGGTTCGACGCGGAACTGCGGATCACGCAGCTCGGTCCGGTCAAGATCGCGCGCCATGCCATGGATCGCTGCAGCGTGGAGCGCAGGCGAAGCGACATCGTCATCGGGGCGCCACGCCTGTATAATTTCCTTCTTCAGGCGGAAGGGACAGGCACTTTCTACCAGTGCGGCAAAGAGTCGGAACTGACGCCGGGCGACTTCGTGCTGTGCGACACCGGACTTCCCCATTTCTTCAAGACCGAGGGACCGGCGGTCAACATCATGGTCCGCGTGCCGCTCAAGATCCTGTCCACCTACCTGCCGACGCCCGAGCAATTCTGCGGGCAGCGTCTCGGACGTGCGGCAGGCCTGATTGGCGCGGCGGCGGCCATGGTGCGTGAACTGGGTTCCGGGCAGGGGCCGGGCTGCTCACCGCTCGATGAGGAGCGGGTCGCGCGCTACCTGCTCGAGATGATCTCGATGTCCTACACATCCAGCAATGCCCCCCTCGCGGATGCCTCGGCCATCGCGTGGCAACGGCGTCGGGACGTCATCCAGTTCATCGAGGACAATCTGCGCGATCCCGATCTGTCTCCTGCCCTGATTTCTGCCAGGTTACGCGTCTCGGGCCGTCACCTTCGTACCGTGTTCGCAAGCGGCGGTGAAAAGATACTGGCCTATATCCTGCGCCGCCGGCTCGAGGAATGCGCCCGCCAGATGAGCAACCCGGCATGGAGCATGCATACGCTGACCGAAATTGCCTTTTCCTGGGGTTTCAACAGCTCTGCGCATTTCACCCGGACATTTCACGAGAAATATTCCGTTGCTCCCCGCGAGTTCCGCAGGCGCGCTCTCGAGAGAAGCGTGACGAAGCACTCGTAGGAAGCGCTCCCAGATGGCATTACAGTAGATGAGGTGACGAAAAGCGGCGCCAAAAATCCGGCGCTCGCTTCACGGTCTGTCAACGGTCATTAGAACTCACTTGAACCAATTTCCCGATACCAATGTCATGGCTCACTCTTCGCCCGCATCATCGCTTTCCGGGCCGGCCATCATGCCTTCGGCGACATCCTCGGTGCGAGCCCGAATCGCGCGCTCCAGCTTGGTCGTCATTTCCGGATTCTCGCGCAGGAACTGCTTGGCATTCTCCCGTCCCTGACCAATGCGAACCGAATCGTAGGAAAACCAGGCACCCGACTTTTCGATGATCCCGGCCTTGACGCCAAGATCGAGAATCTCGCCGATCTTGGAAATGCCCTCGCCATACATGATGTCGAACTCGACCTGCTTGAACGGCGGCGCGACCTTGTTCTTGACCACCTTCACACGCGTCGCATTGCCGGTGATCTCGTCCCTGTCCTTGATCTGGCCGGTGCGGCGGATATCGAGGCGAACAGAAGCATAGAATTTCAGTGCATTACCGCCGGTCGTCGTTTCCGGATTGCCGTACATCACCCCGATCTTCATGCGCACCTGATTGATGAAGATCACCATGCAGCGCGAGCGACTGATCGACCCGGTGAGCTTGCGCAGGGCTTGGCTCATGAGCCTTGCCTGAAGCCCGACATGGCTGTCGCCCATCTCGCCTTCGATCTCGGCCCGCGGCACCAGCGCCGCAACCGAGTCGATCACCAGCACGTCGATCGCATTCGAGCGCACCAGCGTGTCGGCGATCTCCAGAGCCTGCTCGCCCGTATCGGGCTGGGAGACGATCAGCTCGTCGATGTTCACGCCGAGCTTCTTCGCATAGACCGGATCGAGCGCATGCTCGGCATCGATGAAGGCTGCCGTTCCACCGGTCTTCTGGGCCTCGGCGATCGCATGCAGAGCGAGCGTGGTCTTGCCGGAGCTTTCAGGCCCGTAAATCTCGATGATGCGTCCGCGCGGCAATCCGCCGATGCCAAGCGCGATGTCCAGGCCGAGGGACCCCGTCGAAATCGCCTCGATCTGCATCGTTTCCTTGGAACCGAGCCGCATGGCCGAGCCCTTGCCGAAGGCTCGGTCAATCTGAGCCAGAGCCGCTTCCAGAGCCTTCTGCCGTTCCATGGTGCCTGCCTTCTTGTCGCCGTCTATGAGCTTGAGATTTACCGTCATGATGCCGCTCCCCATGGATGTCAAAACATAGTGTCCAGACCATACAAGATATGTCTGTATCCTATTTGTTCTCGTTGAACAAGAGCGGAACATGAAGTAGGGACGTCCCGTGGGCTTCCCGATGATGCCAGATTCCATGCCGAGCGGACCGGAGGCGATCGCGCCATTCCGGAATGCACGGCTAATGGCTGATAAAGGTGAAAGCGATCAGGCAGGCATAACCGAACATGGAAATGCTCGGTTAATGAATTAACCATGAAGAAAAGCCAAAAATCATTAAAATGATGTTAGCAGTTTTCTGTTAGATCGCTTGGAATTCCTTGGAACAACATTTCGGCATTATTTTCATTGGCTCAGCTCTACCGCTTTTTTCGGGCAGATCGCTTCTGGTCATGGATTGACTGGCCCGGGCGCGAATCTGCCGGACGGACCGAATCCTCCGCTGCTCCCGGGCGCCGACGGCTCCTGGGCCTGTGGCCGCTTGCCGCCGGCCTTCTGCTCGCTACCCTCGGCGGTCAGGTCCTGATCGGTGAGACGGGCATGGCCAAGATCGCGGCAGCCCTGCGCGATCCCGCCGCACTCTTCGATCTGCGGTCCCCCGGCGAGAGAACCCCCGGCTCGACATACTCCATCAAATCCCGCGCCAAGCACGCTGCATCTCCCCGTGAGCGCGTGCTGCCCGGCCTGCGGGAGGCCTCCAGCCCCTTCCCGTTGATAGAGCTTCCCGATCCCACGCCTGCCATCCTCGGCGACATGCCGCTGTTCGACGAGGTGATGCCAACCGCATTGGCTGCGATGCCTGTTTCCGGCCCTGCCGGCCCCGCAGGCACGCCGTTTGCGAGCTTGCCCGCCGGGCCGCTGAGCCCCGGCGGCGGTATCCTGCCGCCCGGCCCCGGTCCCGGTCCCACGCCTGATCCGCAGCCACTGCCCATTCCCGAGCCGGCCACCTGGGCCGCCATCCTGCTGGGCCTGTGCGTCGTGGGTGCGATGATGCGCGTGGCCGGGCGTCGCCGCATGGCGCGCCAATAGGCCGCCCGGGCGAAGCGGCATCGATGCGAAAGGGAATGCGGTCCTTCCTGCTGTTCGGCGCCGGCATCGTCATCGCGGCCCTCGGCCTCCACCAGCAAGCAAAGACGCGGCGTGTCACCCCCGAGCCGTCCCGGGTCAGCGCCGAGAGCTCCGGCGAACGCACGCGGCAGCACTACCCGCCGGGCAAATATCCGGTGATGCTCATGCCGGACGGCACGCGGCGCACCATCTACAGCATACTCAATGTCCGCGGCCCGATGCGCTTCGGCACGCATGTCTGGAACGAGGCAGGCGTGCCCGAGGGGCCGCTATGGGTGCGGGTGGACCTCGCTCGGCAGATCCTCTCCGTATTCCGTGGCGGGCATGAGATCGGTTCCGCGGTCATTCTCTATGGCACGGATGGCAAGCCCACTCCGACAGGCAGCTTCACCGTCCTTCAGAAGGACGCGGACTATCATTCCCGTACATATGATGCGCCCATGCCCTACATGCTCCGGCTGACAGATGATGGCGTGGCGATCCATGGCAGCGATGTGCGGGTCGGCCGGGCAACCCATGGCTGCATCGGCGTGCCGCTGGCTTTTGCGCGGCTGCTCTTCGCGCAGATGCACAAGGGGGACATGGTCGTGATCGTCCCCGCCGACGATCAGAACGGCTCGCCGCCCCGCCAGACACAGATCTGATGTCCCGGGAATCGGACTGATCGAGAACACCGCCAGCAAAAGCTTGTCCGTCACGACGCACAGCCGCCGCCCTCGACGTTAAAATCCCGTTAACCAGCCTCGTCCACATGCTCGTGACGAGCTGGTGAGAGAAATCCCGCGGACCTGCGGGAGTTCTGAGCGATGACGGATCACAGCTGGCACAGCCGCCTTTGCACCGGCCTTCTCGCCTTGGCGGCGCCATTCGCCATGGGCGCCACGGACCCGATGCTGAATTTCGAGCAGCGCCTGCTGACTACGCACAATGCGGAGCGCGTGAAGCTCGGGATCGAGCCGCTCAACTGGAATGCGGCACTGGCCCGCTCGGCCCAGAGCTGGGCCGATCATCTCGCGAGGAACGGCCAGTTCGAACATGCTCCGGAGAATTCCCGCGAACCGGTCGGCGAGAATCTCTGGGCGGGCACGAAAGGCCACTACACCCCCGAGGCGATGGTCGATGCATGGGTGAGGGAAAAGCGCAACTTCCGTCGCGGCACTTTCCCGGACAACAGCATCACCGGCCGGGTGGAAGATGTAGGTCATTACACGCAGGTCGTGTGGCGCGCGACAAGGCAGGTTGGCTGCGCGCGTGCGAGGGGCACGCAGGAAGACGTGTTGGTCTGCCGCTATGCGCAGGCCGGCAATTATATCGGGGAACGCCCCTTCTGATCGCCGGGTGATGGCGATGGGCGCTGCCCTGCACAATGGTGCCGGGTTCAGCCCGCCCCCCGCGCGGCTGCAAGCACGTCGCGCGCCGCTTCTGCCAGCTGGGAGACGGAAAACGGCTTCGGAAGGAAAGCGACGTTATCGATATCGATCGATTTGCGCAGCTGTTCCTCCGCATAACCTGACATGAAGAGCACCGGGATATCCGGATAGGATGCGCGGGCGGCTCGCACCATGGCGGGGCCGTCCATCCCCGGCATGACCACGTCCGAAATGAGGAGATCGACCTTCTCGGTCTGCGCTAGGCGCGCCAGCCCCTGCTCGCCATCGCTGGCACTGACGACCGTATAGCCCTGCCTCGTGAGCGCGCGTTCGGCGACGCTGCGGACCATGTCCTCATCCTCCACCAGCAGAATGGTGCCCGTGCCCCAGGTCTCGGTGGCGGGGCGCTTGCGAGTCACTGCCGTGCTCCCGCCCACTTCCGCGCTGGTGGCGTGAACTGGAAGATAGATCTTGAAGACAGTTCCCTCACCCAACTGCGATTCGGGGAAGATGAAGCCGCCGGACTGCTTGATGATACCGTAGACGGTGGAAAGGCCCAGACCGGTCCCGCGCCCCACGGGCTTGGTGGTATAGAAAGGCTCGAAGATCTTGCCGAGCAGATCGGGCGCGATGCCGACGCCGGTGTCCCCGACGCTGAGGCCGGTATAGTCGCCGATCGGCATGATCTCGTTCTTGAGGTCACGCACGTCCTGCGCTGACACCGCGAACGTACGGACAGTCACTGTTCCCCCGTCCGGCATGGCGTCCCGCGCATTGACGACGAGATTGACGATCACCTGCTCGAGCTGCCCCGGGTCCGCCCGCACGGTGCCCAGGCCCCGGCCATGATAGACTTCCAGCTTGATGTTCTCGCCCAGCAGGCGCTTGAGCAGGCTCGATACTTCCGATACCACGTCAGGCAACTGGAGGACCTGCGGCCGGAGCGTCTGCTGACGCGAAAAGGCGAGCAACTGCCGGGTCAGCGATGCCGCGCGATTGGAATTGGCCTTGACCTGCTGAATGTCGTCATAATCGCTGTCGCCCGGCGTATGGCGCATCAGCATCAGGTCGCAATGGCCGATGATGGCAGTGAGGATATTGTTGAAATCATGAGCAACGCCGCCCGCCAGCTGGCCGACCGCCTGCATCTTGGTCTGCTGGGCGACCTGGCGCTTGAGACGTGTCTCCTCGCTGTTGTCCTTGAGGCTGAGCAGCACCGCCGCCTCGCCCAGACCGCGCACGCCGGCAAGGCTGAGCGACACGGACTCCTCCGGGGCTCCGCGCAGGCGGACCTGGAGATCGCCGGACATCTGCGGGCCGATGGCATAGCGGCGGATCGCTTCGGCGACAGCGGCCTGATCCTCGCCGATCACCAGATCGCCGGGGTAGCTCGGCTTGTCGCCCGGCCCGATGCCGGCCGCCCGGGCGAACGCATTGTTGTAGAACAGCAGGCGCCCGTCCCGATCGGCCATGCCCAGGCCGAAAGGCAGTAGCGAAAGCAGCGTCTCCACATAAGCGAGGCTGGAAATGCCCTCGACCGACGGCACATTGTCGTCGACCATCACGAGCACCAGCAGGCCGGCGGGATCTTCCGGACGCACCGGAATCTGCATCATGCGAACCGGCGTCGCCTGTTGCTCCTCCTGCGCATAGAAGATGCGGCCCTTGGCATCCACGCGCATATAGGCGGAGAAATCGCGGCCGATGATGTTGCTGTCCGGCCTGCCGGTCGCGCGCAGGGTGAAAGCGGGGTTGGCGGCCCGGATGCGTCCCTCGCCCCCGATCATCACGCACATGATGCCTGCTTCGGAGAGCTGCCGTCCCGCCTGCCCTTCTATGATGCGCAGATAATCGTCCATGACGCTGGCCTGCCGCACGCTGGCGAAGCGCCAGAGCAGATAGTCGTCGATGCGGCCGGTGCGCAGCACATGGACATCGAGCTGCAGGCTGCCGCGCAACAGACCGGCCACTTCGGCCTCTCCATCACGCCATGCCGCGCGGGCGGCCTGGGCGAGCCGTTCCTGATCGCGCGCTGAAACCTTGATTTCCGCCGGCACCGGATAACCTGGGAACCACTCCCCATATTGATCGCTCGCGCAGACCATGCGGCCCGTGCGGTCAGTGACCGCAATCGCATGCCCCGCTGCCTCGGCAGCCGCCCGCGTGACCGTCCAGTCGGTCACCACGGCCTGATCCACCTGTGCCGACGGGAAAAGCCGCTGGGCATACCAGATGAGCGCCGCGCCCCCGATCACAGCTGCCCCGAAGCCGGCCGCCAGAACAACATCCCCCAGCAGCCAGAGCAGCAGAAGCGCACTGAAGAACGCCGCCGCAACGATGATCGGCACGGGATTCACGGTGGGCCTGTCAGCAGTCAGGCTGAGCAGGTCGCCACGATGAGATCCCGGGCCGATGGCTTTCACGAAGCCTGTTCCCTCAGGCCGAGTTCGATTGCGTCGCCTTCCATCTCCGGTTCGCGCAGGCGAGCATGCGCACGCTGCCTCCACTTCCGTGCGAGGCGGGAGCGCCACAGCAGCGAGGAAAGGAGATAGCCGACCGCCGCACATACGACCGAAACGACCGCAAGGCCGAACAGCAGAGCCGGCGCGGTTTCGGAGAAGAGCCAGCGCATCCAGTCGCCCACGCCGGCATGATTGTTGATGAGTGCCATCACCTGGCTGAAATCGCCCGAACGCCCCAGCATGGTCGAGCCGACATAATAAGAGGCGGCCAGGATGAAGGGCGTCGTCGCCGGGTTCGACAGGAAGGTCATGGCGGCGGCCAGCGGCACATTGGCGCGCACCGGCAATGCCAGCAGCGCCGCCCCGGCAATCTGCAGACCCGGGATCAGCAGGAAGATGCCGACCAGCAGTCCAAGAGCGACCCCGCGCGGCACCGACCGCCGTGTGAAGCGCCACAGCTCCGGTGCGAGCACGCGGTGTGCCACGGGCTTGACGAACCGGTTCTGCTCAAGGCTTTCCCGGCTGGGCATGGACTCGCGGAATGCCCGCACCAGCCGCTTCCTGGGCATCAGCCCCGCTCCCGCAGCAGCCGGCCCTGCTCGCGCTTCCAGTCGCGTTCCTTGATCGTCTCGCGCTTGTCATGGGCCTTCTTGCCCCGCGCCAGCGCAAGCTCGACTTTCGCCTTGCCGCGCTCGTTGAAATAGACGCTCAGCGGCACCAGGGTCATGCCATGCCGCGCCACCGCGCCATGGAGTTTCTGGATCTCCCGCTGATGCAGCAGCAGCTTGCGAGCCCGGCGCGGCTCGTGGTTGAAGCGATTGCCGTGGCTGAACTCGGGAATGTTGCTGTTGACGAGCCACACTTCCTCATCGTTCACTTCGGCATAACTTTCCGTGATCGACCCCTCGCCGAAGCGCAGGGATTTCACTTCCGTGCCGCGCAGCGCGATGCCGGCCTCGAACACGTCTTCGATGGCATAGTCATAGCGAGCGCGCCGGTTCTCGGCGACGGTCCTGACCTTATTGAAGGTGGATGGACGCGGGCGGGCCATGGAAACTCTCTTTCGGTGAAGCAATCTATATCTAGGAGATGGACCGCTGCTAAACCAGACCCGCGATCTCGAGGGCCCGATCAACGGTCGCGCGCGCTGCACCGGATGGCCATGTAATAGGCAGTCGAACCTCCGCCGGCATGTCCTCGCGCAGTCGGGACAGGGCATATTTCACCGGACCCGGGGACGAATCGCAGAACATGGCATCATGAAGCGGATAGAGACGGTCCTGCAGGTGAAGCGCTGTGTCCCAGTCACCGGACAGGCAGGCATTCTGGAACTGCGCGCAGAGATGTGGCGCGATATTCGCCGTAACCGAGATGCAGCCCCGTCCGCCCATGGCATTGAAGCCCAGCGCCGTCTCGTCATTGCCCGAAAGCTGGCAGAAATCAGGCCCGCAAGCGAGGCGCTGAGCCGTCACGCGGCCAAGATTACCCGTTGCGTCCTTCACCCCGACGATCGAACTGAATTCCTCCGCCAGCCGGTGCATGACCGGAATGCCGATGTCCGTGATCGTCCGGCTGGGCACATTGTACAGCACGATCGGCAAGTCGCAGCGCGATGCCAGATAAGCGAAGTGCTGATAGACGCCTTCCTGGTTCGGCTTGTTGTAATAAGGCGCGACCACCAGCGCGGCGGCAGCGCCGGCCGCCTGTGCGGCGAACATGTGCTCGAGAGCGATCCGCGTGTCATTCGATCCGCACCCCGCGATCACCGGCACGCGCCCCGCCGCCTGCTCGACGCAGATTCGCACGACGCGGTTGTGTTCCTCGATGGTCATCGTGGCGCTTTCGCCGGTCGTTCCGCACGGCACCAGCGCGCTGGATCCCTCGGCGATCTGCCAGTCCACGAAGGCGCGAAACGCTGCTTCATCGACCCGTCCGTCGCGGAACGGCGTGACAAGTGCAGGAATCGAACCGGAAAACATGAAAAAACTCCTTCAAAGCGCGCGCTCGGACAGGCATATTGGGGCCATGCACGCGCCCGTTCACCGTTCGATCATCGAGGCTCTGCCATAATGTACCGCATGGGAAAAGACCTTCGCTTGCCCGCCATCGTCATCGCCGCGGCACTTGCCTCGGGGGCGACCAGCGCGTCCGCACCGCAGTCCGCCACGACCGTCACCTGGGAGGCGGTTCGGGAACGGATCGCTGCCAGCAGCGCCTCCGATGCCCAGATCACCTCGGCGATCAGCGAATGGCGGCGCCTGGCCTCCAGCGATGCGCTTGGCTTTGCCGCTTATGCTGACTTCCTGCTTGCCTATCCGGGCTGGCCCGACGAGGGCCGCCTGCGCGGCAATGCCGAGCGTCTGGCCGATCCGGACATGGACGACCCCGGCAAGATCATCCGCTTCTTCGAGAGATATCCGGCCACGACGGCGCAGGGCAAGGCTGTCCATGCGCTGGCGCTGGCGCGCCTTGCCCGGTTCGAGGATGCGCGAGGCGTGGCCCGCGCCGCCTGGATCGCGGGGCCGATGGACCCGAAATACGAAGAAAAGCTGCGCGGGCAGTTCTTCTCGGTTTTTACGGCGGATGACCATCTCAAGCGCGCCGATGCCGCGCTGTGGCGCCGTCGCGCGGACGTGGCCGAGCGCGTGCTGCCCTCCGTGCCCGTGACGCGTCAGGCCGTCGTCGCCGCGCGCATCGCATTCCAGCGGAAGGCGGCTGACGCGGCGTTGAAGATGGGGCCGGCCGATCCGGTCGGCGCGATGGACGCCGGCTATCTTGCGGACAAGGCCCGCTGGATGGCGGAGAATGGCGACAATGCCGGGGTGCGAACCCTTCTTGCCAATCGCATGACGCTCATGCAGCGGCCCGGCGATGCCGAGCGCTGGTACGAGCTGCTGCTCGCCCACGCACGGGCCGCAGGCTCCGATGGCCAGTGGTCGAACGCCTACGCCATCGCATCCAAGGTCGACGACGCCTTCGAGCCGGGAACGGACGTGAGCGCCCAGCCGCTGGGCGTGCGGGACGATTATACGAGCCTGGTCTGGCTCGCCGGGACGGCCGCACTCAACAAGCTTGGTCGCCCGGCCGACGCGGAAGGCATGTTCGTGCGCTATGCGACCGGCGCCCGATCACCGCAGACTGTATCGAAGGGCTATTACTGGGCAGGCCGCGCCGCCGCGGCCGCTGGTCGTCAGAGCGTCGCGAACGAGCATTTCGCGCGGGCCGCCACCTTCCCCGATCAATATTATGGCCAGCTCGCGCTGGAGCGGCAAGGCAAGGCCATTCCGGCACCGGCAGCCGCCGAACGACGCGTGGAGCTTGCCGCGGCACAGCGAAAGGCCTTCCTCTCGCGGCCGATCGTGCAGGCGACGCTCAAGCTGGGCAGGGATGGTGCATGGATGGAGCAGTCCCGCTTCGTGCGCGCTCTCGCCTCCACGGCCGAGACGGACGAAGACCATGTGCTCGTGGCCGAGCTGTCCCATATGCTGGGGCGCCCCGACCTGGGTGTCATGGTCGGCCGGCGCGCCATGGCGAACGGCCTCTCCGGCTATGCGGACGCAAGCTTCCCCCGCATGAAAGTGCCCGATCGCCAACAGATGAACTGGACGATGATCCATGCCATCACCCGGCAGGAGAGCCAGTTCGACCGTGCGATCATTTCCCGCGCCGGCGCGCGCGGCCTGATGCAGCTGATGCCGGCCACCGCGCGTGAAGTGGCGGGCAAGATCGGCATGAGCTACGACACGGGCTCGCTGTTCGAACCGCACTACAATATCGAGCTGGGCAGCACCTATTTCAGCCAGTTGCTGCGCTATTATGGCGGCAGCTACCCCCTTGCCGTGGCGGCCTATAATGGCGGCATGGGCAATGTGAACAAATGGCTCAAGGCCAACGGCGATCCGCGCCTGCCGGGCGCGGACATCGTGCAGTGGATCGAGGATATTCCGATCTACGAGACCCGCAACTATGTGCAGCGCGTGCTGGAGAACGCCGTGATCTACGATCTCGTCAATCCGACCCGGCAGATGGCGTCCTCCTCCTCCTCGGCGCCGCTCAGCCGGTATCTCGGGAAGCAGCGGCCGGGCTGAGGCCCGCTTTCTTCCCTGCAATATTTCCCTTCATCAACGACGATCAGGAACGATGACCGAACAATCAAAGGAAGCCGGAGCAGCGGCAGCGCCCTCCCCCGCCGAAGCCAATGGCACGGAGCCTCTCACGGCCAACAAGGCTTTCTGGATGAGCATCGGCGTCGGGTCCGCCGCTCTGGTAGCCGCGCTCATGTACGCCACCAAACGCCCCAAGCGCCGCCGATAAACCGGATGAGCAGTCCGGCCAGGCCGAACTACATCACGCCGGCCGGCATGATGGCGTTACGCGCGGAATATGACAGGCTGCTGTCCGACGAGCGCCCCAAGATCGTCGAAATCGTGAGCTGGGCTGCCGGCAATGGCGACCGCAGCGAGAATGGCGACTATCTCTACGGCCGCAAACGGATGCGCGAGATCGACCGGCGCCTGCGCTGGCTCTCCGAGCGCATGAAGGCGGCACGCGTGATCGATCCGCGTCAGCAGCCCGACAGGAGCCGCATCTTCTTCGGTGCCACCGTCACGATTGCGGACGAGGATGACCAGCAGCGAAACGTGACCATCGTCGGGAACGACGAAGCCGATGCCGGGGAAGGACGCATCGGGTGGGACACGCCTCTGGCGCGCGCCCTGCGCGGCGCGACGGTGGGCGATCTGCGGCGCGTTTTTCTGCCGGGTGGCGAGAAGGAATGGGAGGTCGTGGAAATCAGCTATCCGGGTGATGCCGTTCCCACTGCACCGGAAGCGACGTGACGGACGGATCCGCTTCCCGGCCGCCGGGAGCATCCGGCGTGGGCCGGCTCATCCGCTACGCATTGCTGGTCTTCACGCTCGCTGCACTTGCGCCCGTGCCGAGCCTTGCCGCGCAGTGCCTGACTGGCGAGTTCCGCGCCTCCGCCGGGCCTGACGTCGCCTCAAGGATCGAAATCACCGAGGATGGTCGCTTTCGCTATTTCCTGAGCACCGGTGCGCTCGACGAATGGGCAGAAGGGCAATGGACCTGCGAACAGGGCGACCTTCGGCTGACCACCCTGCCCCGTCCCAAGCCGGCTGAGTTCCGTCTGGAAAGCGCCCGTGTCCATGATGCCGCTGCAGGAGAGGAGCCCCCGTTCGCCCTGCACGTCACATGGCCCGACGGAAAGGACATCCCTGCCGTCGATTTCCGCATCGCGTTCGAAGAGGGAGAAGAAAGGACGGGCTATACGCAGGCCGATGGCTGGTTCGCCGACCTCGCGGGCCGCACACCCCGGTCCATTCAACTTTCCGAGCCCTTCCATGGCACGACCTCGCCCGTCTTTCAGCTCCCGCCCGCACCGAAGGGGGGAAGGCTGGAGGTCCGCATCCTTCTCCTGCCCAACGACATGGGCGTCGTGGATTTTGATGCAGCGCCAGTGCGACAAGAAGGCACGGGCCTCATCCTGAACTGGCGAGGCAACGCCATCTCCTATCTTCCAGTGAGGCAATGATGAACGAAGCGATCAGCAACAGCGGCGGCGAGGAAGAGCTTGTCATGGAATCCGGCAGTATAGTGACTGATGCGCCAGTCATACGCGCTGCGACGCCGGAGGACTGGCCGGGCATCTGGTCGGTCATCGAGCCTGTGATCCGCGAGGGTGAAACCTATCCGCTGGATCGCGACCTCGATGAGTCTGCGGCGCGCGCCTACTGGTTTGCGGCCGACAAGAGCGTCTTCGTGGCTTTAGGGCCCACGGGCGAAGTCATCGGGACCTATACGCTGCGGCCCAATTCGACCGGCCCGGCCGCGCATGTCGCCAATGCAGGCTATGCCGTCCGGCCGGACCAGCGCGGGAAAGGCGTCGCGCAGGCGCTGTGCCGCCACTCGCTGGAAACCGCCCGCCGGCAAGGCTACCGCGCGATGCAGTATAATCTCGTGATCGCGACCAATCATCGCGCCGTGCGGCTTTGGCAGCACATGGGCTTCACCATCATCGGAGCCTTGCCCGGCGCCTTCCGGCACCCCAAGCTCGGCTATGTCGACGCCTATATCATGTACCAGGAGTTCACCGGGCCGTCCTGATCGGGGTGGGAAGCTCTGCATCGTGACCGGCAGAGCCACGCATCAGTCGTCGGGATCGTAGCCGAAGGCCTCTTGCGCCAGCCGGATCACGACCGGATCGGCTGGCGGCATGTCCATCGGCACATGCTTCTCCAGCGCGTCGGCAATGCAAGTGAGCGCCGCGATCCGCGCCGATTTGCGATCATTCCCGTCGATCACATGCCAGGGCGCCCAGCGCGTGTCGGTCCGCGCGAACATCTCCTTGATCGCTTCAACATATGCGTCCCGCTTCGCCCGGTTGCGATAATCCTCAAGGCCGGTCTTCCAGCGCTTGAACGGATCGTCCAGGCGCTGGGCGAGCTGGCGATCCTGCTCTTTCTGGGTGATGTGGACGAACAGCTTCACGATGGCGGTGCCACTGTCCACCTGCTGCGCCTCGAACTCGTTGATCTCGTCATAGCCGCGCTTCCACTCCTTCTCGGAACAGAAGCTTTCCACCCGCTCGACAAGCACGCGCCCGTACCAGCTGCGATCATAGATCGCGATATGCCTGTCCGCCGGGAGGCGCGTCCAGAACCGCCAGAGGAAATGCCGCCCGAGTTCGTCCTCAGTGGGCGCCGATATGGACCAGACCTTGAAATAGCGTGGATCGAGCAGCGCCGTCATGCGCTTGATGATCCCGCCCTTGCCGGCCGCGTCCCAGCCTTCCAGCATGACGACGCTGCGCCGCTTGTGAACGATATGCGCGACCTGGATTTTCTCCAGCCGCTTCTGAAGCTTGAGCAGAGCCTTGTCGAAGTCGCCTTCGAAATTGCCGCCCTTCTCATAGTCGGAAAGCTTGATGGCCATGCCCCACCCTACCGCCCGGGTAGTCATTGTCGAGAGTGCATCGCCCTGAAGGCCGTGGATCGCACACCGCTCGCCCGGCCTTGCTCATCCGGCCCGCCGGGGAGGCCGGATGAAGGCATGGGCAGGCGGTGCAGCCCCTCGGCTGCGCTCAACCCTTCTGCGGCTCGACGATCCGGATATGCAGTTCCCGAAGCTGCTTGAGCGTCGCAGGCGCCGGCGCCTGCATCATCAGGTCCTCGGCCTTCTGCGTCATCGGGAAGACGATCACTTCGCGGATGTTCGGCTGGTCGGCCAGCAGCATGACGATGCGGTCCACGCCGGGCGCGGAACCGCCGTGGGGCGGCGCGCCATATTTGAACGCATTGATCATGCCCGCGAAATTCGTGTCGACATCCTCGCGGCTGTAGCCGGCAATCTCGAACGCCTTGTACATGATCTCCGGCTTGTGGTTCCGGATGGCACCCGACGACAGCTCGACGCCATTGCAGACGATGTCATACTGCCACGCGAGGATGTCGAGCGGGTCCATCGTCTCCAGCGCTTCCAGCTCGCCCTGCGGCATGCTGAAGGGATTGTGGCTGAAATCGATCTTCTTGGCGTCTTCGTCATACTCGAACATCGGGAAATCGACGATCCAGCAGAACTCGAAGCGATCGGGATCGATGAGCCCGAGCTGCTCGCCGACTCGCGTGCGCGCAAGGCCGGCGAGCTTCGCTGCCTGCGCTTCCTTGCCGGCCGCGAAGAACAGGCCGTCGTCCGGCCCGAGACCGAGCGCGTCGGCCAGCGCGTTCATCTTGTCCTCGCCATGGTTCTTGGCAATGGGGCCGCCCCACTCACCGCCCTTGCGCGTGGCATAGCCAAGACCGGCAAAGCCCTCGCTCTGCGCCCAGGCGTTCATGTCATCGAAGAACTTCCGGCTCTTCTCGGCGGTGCCGGGCGCGGGAATGGCCCGCACGACATCGCCGCTCTCCACAATCGACGCGAAGCGGCCGAAGCCCGAACCCACGAAATGCGCGCTGACATCGGAAATGAGGATGGGATTGCGCAAATCCGGCTTGTCGCTGCCATATTTGAGCATCGCTTCGCGATAGGGAATGCGCCGGAACGGCAAGGGACTGACCGTCCGCTTCTTGCCCTGCCAGTCGGCGAACTCCTCGAACACGCCATGAAGGACCGGCTCGATGGCCGCGAACACATCGTCCTGCGTGACGAAGCTCATCTCGAAATCGAGCTGGTAGAACTCGCCGGGCGAGCGATCCGCGCGGGCATCCTCGTCGCGGAAGCAGGGGGCGATCTGGAAATAGCGATCGAAACCCGCCACCATCAGGAGCTGCTTGAACATCTGCGGCGCCTGGGGCAGCGCGTAGAACTTGCCCGGATGCACGCGGCTGGGCACCAGATAGTCGCGCGCGCCCTCAGGCGAGCTCGCGGTCAGGATCGGTGTCTGGAATTCCGTGAAGCCCTGGCCGATCATGCGCTGGCGCAGCGACGCGATGACGTTGCTGCGCAGCATGATGTTGGCGTGAAGCGTTTCCCGGCGCAGATCGAGGAAACGATATTTGAGGCGAATCTCTTCGGGATAGTCCAGCTCGCCGGCCACCGGCAGAGGCAGCTCCTGCGCGGCGGACTGCACGCTGGCATCCTCCGCGCGAATCTCGATCTCGCCGGTGGAGAGGTTCGGATTGACCGCTTCCGCCGCACGCGCGACCACCTTGCCGGTGATCGTCACGACGCTCTCCGCCTTGAGGCTTTCGATCACGGAGAAGACCGGCCCGTCGACTTCCGTGACGAGCTGCACCATACCGTAATGATCGCGCAGATCGATGAAAACGAGGTCGCCATGGTCGCGCTTGCGGTGAACCCAGCCGGAGACGCGGACCGTCTCCCCGACATGAGTGGATCGAAGCTCCCCGCAGGTGTGCGTGCGATAGGCGTGCATGCGTGACTGGCCTTTATTTCGTGCCCCTCATTGCGAGGCGGCTGGATGAATGACAAAGACTGACAAGGAGGCTAAGGGACGCGCCTTGTCTCGCTTATCCCGGCTCCCGACCCGAGGACCGGCCCATAATAAGATCACTTGCCATATGCAAATCCATCCACTGATTACCGAGAATGCAGCTCTGTTCGCCTTGTGCGAGCGCATGGCGAAGGCGGATTTCATCGCCATCGACACCGAATTCATGCGCGAGAACAGCTACTGGCCGGATCTGTGCCTGTTCCAGATTTCGGACGGCAAGGAAGCTGCCGCCATCGATCCCAAGGCGCCGAGTCTGGACCTCAAGCCACTGCTGTCGCTGCTGGTCGACAATGAGGACGTCCTCAAGGTTTTCCACGCCGGAGGGCAGGATATCGAGATTGTCTACAATCTCACGGGCAAGACGCCCTATCCCCTGTTCGACACGCAGATTGCCAGCATGGCCCTGAGCCAGGGCGAGCAGATCGGTTATTCCAACCTGGTCGACAGCTGGCTCGGTATCCATCTCGACAAGGGCGCCCGCTTCACCGACTGGGGCCGCAGGCCGCTCGACAAGCGGCAGATCGATTATGCCATCGGCGACGTGACACATCTGGCCGAGATCTTCCCGCTGATGCTGGAGGAACTGCGCAAGACAGGCCGGGGCATCTGGCTCGATCAGGAGATGGAGCGGCTCGCCGATCCGTCCAACTACACCGTGAACCCCGGCGATGCCTGGAAACGCGTTCGCATTTCCAGCCGGAAGGCCGAGGTGCTGGGGCGCCTCAAGGCGATCGCCGCGTGGCGCGAGCTTGAAGCGCGCGACAAGAACCTGCCCCGCGGGCGGATCGCGAAGGACGAGACGCTGGCGGACATCGCTTCGCATCCGCCGCGCGCTCAGGAGGATCTGGGCAAGGTGCGCGGGCTTTCCGCAAGCTGGAAGGGCAATGAGATCGGCGCGCGGCTGATGGCCGCCATCCAGTCTGCAAAGCCGCTGCCGCGCGATGAGATGCCCGAGCGCGATCCAAGCCGCCCGGGCCTCGGCAAGGAAGGCGCGCTGGTCGCCGACCTTCTCAAGCTCCTGCTCAAGATCCGCTCGCGCGAGATCAACGTCGCTTCCCGCCTGCTGGCACGCTCCGACGATCTTGAACTGCTGGCCGCGGGTGCGCGGGCAAACCTGCCCATTCTCGAGGGCTGGCGCTTCGAACAGTTCGGCCGCGATGCGCTCGATCTGGTGGAAGGGCGGATGGCTTTCGCGGTGCGCGATGGTAAGCTGCTGATGACTCGCACGGAGGCCTGATATGCGCCGGACCATTGCTTTCGCAGCAGCCATCATGCTGCCGGGTTGCGCTACTACCACTGCGGAGGGCCCGACGACGCCCCCGCAGGCCACCGGTGAATGCACGGCCGAAGGCCTCGACACTTATGTCGGCCGCAAGGTGAGCGCCGAGCTGGGCGCGGAACTGCTCGCCAGATCGGGTGCGCGCACCCTGCGCTGGGGCCCACCCGGCAGCGCGATGACCATGGACTTCAGGCAGGACCGCCTGACAGTTTCCTATGACGAGGCCATGATCGTCACCAGCGCCCGCTGCGGCTGAGTCGGCCAGGACGACGCAGGGTCAGTTCACGCGGAGGCCGGTCTGCCGGCAGGCCAGATCATGCATCGACGAGGAAGCCGGCTCCCATGGCACTGCCCAGCTGGCGGAGTCGCCGGTCGATCGCTTCTCCGGCCAGCGCGGCATATTCCGGTTCCAGCTTCAGGATGATCGTGCCATCTCGCATCCCGAGGGAAGACCCTTGCAGCGGACTCTCCGCGCCGCCGGAAAGCCGCTGACACAATCGGATCGCAAGACCCCATTGGATGGCGCGCCGCAGGAACTCCGGCGGGGCGAGCGCTTCGAGTGCGGGGGCAATCATGTTGCCGCCACCGAAATTGGCATGAAGCGCCTGCGCCATGGCCGCGCGCTCTGCCGCCGTGACGCCGGGCCAGTTGCCGTGCAGCGCGAATTCGAGGCCACGCTCCGCCCGGAAATCGGGATTGGCACGCCAGCCGACATCGGCCAGGAGGCATGCCGCGAGGCGTACGCGCGCCCATTCGGGCGGATCGCTCTCGAACAGCGGCGCGATCCAGCCCGCGATCTGGTCGCCATGGCCGACGAACCGCCCTTGGGCATCGCCCTCGATGCGCGCCGCCACCAGCAGAGGATCCTGCTCCGCCAGCTCTGGCGGCAACTGCTCGTACAAGAGGCCTTCACGAAGGCCAAAAGCCGAGACCGTGAGGCGGGAGGGCCGCAGCCGCTCCACGATCGCGACCAGCATATGCGCCGCATCAGGCAGACCCGGCAGGCGCGCACTGCTGACTGCGGGCAGCCCCTTGAGATCGGCCTTCTGTGCCCGCTCCAGCCACTGCAGCAGTGCCGCAGGCCGATCCGGCGTCATTTCATAATGGTGGAGGATCGGCAGGGGATAGCCGGTGATCTGCATGTCGAGCCGTGCCAGCGCCCGCCAGCTTCCGCCAATGAGATAGAATGGCACATCGGCAGGCAAGTCGTCGCCGCCCAGTTGATGCAGCAGTTCATCGAAGCGCTGCGCTAGCGCCTTCTTGCCCCGTCGCCTGATCTCCCCGATGCGGAACACGCCCAGCGGCAGGGATACCGCCTGCCCGACACCGCCCGAGCCGACCCGCACGAGTTCGAGACTGCCCCCGCCCAGATCGCCCATGATCCCTTCGGCCTGCGGGATGCCGGAGAGCAGGCCGAAGGCTGACGCCCTGCCCTCCTCCTCACCGCTCAGCATGCGGACCTGGAATCCGAGACTATCCGCGCGCTCGATGAACTCGGCGCCGTTGCCGGCGTCCCGCACCGCCGCGGTCGCCACGCAGATCACTTCTTCCACCGCCATTTCTTCGATCAGCCGGGAGAAGCGCTCCAGTGCCTGAAGACCGCGCTCTATGGCGCGCTCGCCGATCCGCCCTGTCCGCCCGATGTCGGCGCCAAGGCCGGCCATGATCTTCTCGTTGAACAGAATGAAAGGCACCCGCCGGGGCCCATCATAAACGACGAGGCGGACACTGTTCGAGCCGATATCAATGATGGCGGTGCGACGGAAATGGGCGCCTTTGAGCGTCGTCTGCCTCGACTGGCCTGTGGGACGATCAAGCAATGTCACGGGAAGCAGGCTCCGTTCAGCCACGTTTGCCGAGCGAAAGCTTGGGCACCGCAACGTCCTTGCGCCGCGCCGCGCCGCGCCCGGAAAGCGACGGATTGGTCATGAAATAATGGTGCAGATTGAACCGCTTGCCTTCCGGCTTGAGGCGTTCATAGGAACCATCGGCGTTCAGCACCCAGCTTTGTTCATTGTCGAGCAGATTGGCCACCAGCACCTGGTCGAGCACCTGATCGTGAACCGTCGGATTTTCGATGGGGAGCATATACTCCACCCGCCGGTCGAAATTGCGCGGCATCCAGTCCGCCGAACTGATGAACAGCTTCGCGTCGTTGTTGGGCAGCGCCTTGCCGTTCCCGAAGGCCCAGATGCGGCTATGCTCCAGGAACCGGCCGACCACCGACTTGACGTGGATATTGTCCGACATGCCCGGCACGCCCGGCCGCAGGCAACAGATGCCCCGCACGATCAGCTCGATCTTCACGCCCGCGTTGCTCGCCGCGTAAAGCTTCTCGATGATGGCCGCATCCACAAGGCTGTTCATCTTGGCCCAGATATTGCCCGGGCGTCCGGTCCGGGCATGCTCGATCTCGGCATCGATGAGCTCAGTCAGCCTCTGCCGCAGATTGAGCGGCGACAAGGTGAGCAGTTCCATCGACTTGGGTTCGACATAGCCCGTGATGTAGTTGAACACCGCGGCTGCATCGCGCCCGGCGCGTGGATCGGCCGTGAAGAAGCTGAGATCCGTGTAGATGCGGGCTGTGACCGGATGATAGTTGCCGGTGCCGAAGTGGCAGTAAGTGCGGAAGCCGGTGCCTTCGCGACGGACGACCATGGATATCTTGGCGTGCGTCTTCCACTCGATGAAGCCGTAGACCACCTGCACGCCGGCCCGCTCGAGCTGGCTGGCCCACAGCAGGTTCTGCTCCTCGTCGAAGCGCGCCTTGAGCTCGACGATCGCCGTGACCGACTTGCCGGCATCGGCCCGCGTCGATGAGCGCGCGGATGATCGCCGATTGCTTGCCAGCGCGATAAAGTGTCTGCTTGATCGCCACGACGTCCGGGTCGGCTGCCGCCTGCTTCAGGAAAGCGATGACGACATCGAAGCTCTCATAGGGGTGGTGGACGATGATGTCCTTGGCCTTGATCGCCGCGAAGCAATCCCCGCCATATTCGCGGATACGCTCCGGGAAGCGGGGCACATAAGCCGTGAACTTGAGATCGGGGCGATCCTCCTCGACCAGCTCGGCGAGATCGGTGATCCCGACGAAGCCGTCAATGTCCACCGACATCGCCTCATGCCCCTGCATCAGCGTCTGGAGCATGTTCTCGACCGGCTCGGCAACGCCGCGCTCCATCTCCAGGCGAATGATCCGGCCGCGTCGGCGCTGCTTGATGGCGCTGCGATAATAGCGGACGAGATCCTCCGCTTCTTCCTCGATCTCAATGTCGCTGTCCCGCAGGATGCGGAAAAGCCCGCTCTCGCGGACGATGAAGCCGGGGAACAGCAGATCGGTAAAGCGCCGGACCAGCGATTCCATCGCGATGTACCGCGCCGTGCGGCCCGGCATGCGAATGAAGCGTGGCAGCGTCGCCGGCAGGATCACCAGTTCCTGCACCACCTGCTTGTCCGACTCGCGGACGAGATCGAAGAACAGGCCAAGTCCCTTGTTGGGAATGAAGGGAAAGGGATGTGCCGGATCGAGCGCCTGGGGCGTGATGATCGGGAAGACCTGCTCCAGGAAATGCTCGCGCAGCCAGGCCTCGGCTTTCCCGTCGACCTGCTCGGTGCCGATCACATTGATTCCGGCGCTGCGCAGGGCCGCCCACAGGTCGTGCCAGACGCTTTGCTGCTCGGCCATGAGCGCGTCGGCGCGCGCCCCGATGGCCTCGAGCTGCTGGGCCGGCGTCAACCCGTCGACCGAACGGAGCTCCACGCCCTGAAGCTGCTGCTCCTTGAGCCCGGCCACGCGGACCATGAAGAACTCGTCGAGATTGTTGCCGGAAATGGAAAGGAAGCGCAGCCGCTCCAGCAGCGGATGTGCGGGATTGGAGGCTTCTTCCAGCACGCGCTGGTTGAAGTTGAGCCAGGAAAGCTCGCGATTGAAATAACGCCCCGGTTCAGGGATCGATGCATCGGAAATCGACGGGACAGGATCGGCTTCAGCCACGGTCGTTCATTCTCCGCGCGAAAATGGGTCGGTTGTTTCGCCTGGCCCGGTTTCGTTACGGAAAAGTTGCCGCACCGATCCCACGGAAAGCTTCTGCCCCGTCGCCAGCGATGCGGCATTGAGGCGGCTCACCAGAGCTTCGATCGCCCCATAGCATCGCTCGGTACGCCGGGCGAGATATTCCGGGACATCCGGTGCGAAGGCGGAGCCGGCCTGCTCCAGTCCATGCGCAATGAGTGCAGCGCTGACCGCCTCGTCAGGCAAGCCGATCCGGGCGATCGCGGCGGTGCCAAGGCGCGTGCGCAAGTCCGGCAAGGCGATCCTCCAGGCCGGCGGCGGCTCCGGCGCGATCAGCAGCAGCGGCGCCCTGCTGTCCTGCGCGTCGTTCCAGAGCGTGAAGAGATGCTGCTCGTCGGCGCGATGGGCATCATCGACCACCTGCCCGCCACTCTCGGCCGCGAACAGCGCGCCCACGAGCGTCTTGCCCGAGCGTGGTGGCCCGACCAGCAGGGTGCAGCATGAGGGCCAGCGGGACCAGTTGCGAACCAGCGCGATGGCATCGGCATTCGCTTCATGGATCAGCAGGCTGTCTCGCTCCCCCCGCTGCGACCAGCCCATGGGCAGCGGCAACTGACTCATCGGTCGCCGCCCCCCGGAGTGGGCTGTGCCGCCGGAGCCCCGGGACGGCGGACGATCCGCAGCGTGCTCCCTGAACCGCTGACGGAGAATCCGCGCGCTTCCAGCGCGACGCGAAGCTGATCGGCCGAGCCGGCAAACCCAAGCTGCATCACTGAAGTGCCGCCCAGCGCCAGGCTCGTCGTGGATATGCCGCTGACGCCCGGGACAGAGCGCAACAAGGCCTGAACCTCGCTCAGCGAGGTGGGGGACGGCGTATCCACCATGATGGTGAGACCGCCATTCACTTGCCCCGTTCCTTCCTCGCTCGGCAGTGCGGCGAGGAGCGAATCCAGATTCTCGACGCCTTCCAGTTCAACGGCGTTGACCGGCTCCTCGATGACCAGTGAAGGATCGGGTCGCAACGTGCCGCTCGCCAGCGCACGGGCATAGAGCGCATCGATCCGGCCGACCGCGTCCGCCATCATTTTAGGCACGTCCTGCGACCTGTTCACGGTCATGGTGAAACTGCCGATGAGATGATTATCCGGTCCGTAACGCGCGGTGAAGTGGCCGGTCACAGGTCCGCCGGGCCAGGTCCGCTCGAGACGTGCGATCGGCATGATGACGTCGGCAGCTCCATAGAGATCAAGCAATACCCGCCACCAGTTGCGACCGCGCCGCCCCGTCTGGCCGGCATTGAGCAACATCGGATCGGCACCATCGCCGACGGTGCGTACATAATCGATGCTGCTCTCGGCGGTCCGGAACATGGCCCAGGCCTTCTGCCACTCACTCGGCCTCTCGAAGGTAGTCGCGGCACCACCATCCCACAGCACGGGAATCACCAGCAACGGCGGAGAGCGCATGATCTGGCCGCTCACGCCAAGCGCCTGCCCGGCCCGGGCGCGATCGAACATGACGGCCAGCGTGGCGATGTAGCGATTGGGGCCGATCTGCTCCTGCTGGACCTCGATGCCGGAAACCAGGCCATCCAGCACGCCGTCACCCAGCATCGGCCCGCCCGCGCCATTCGTGCGCTGCCAGAGCGCGCGCCAGCCGAGTCGCTGGGCCAGCCGCCAGCCTGTCGCGCGCGCAGCGTCGGCATTCGGGCCGTAAACGTCCACGCGAATGTCCCGCACCTCGAAATCGCCATTGGACGCGATCGGCGCGATCCCTCGCTCGCCTTCGATCTGCGCGACAAGCACGGCCGCGAAAGCTGCCAGAACCAGCAGAAAAACGAGGTGAATGGGGCGCAGGGAAGGCAGGCTGAGCGTCACGGCGTCCTTTTGGCGGCATTGCTCTGGAAAACCAAGCCCGATTTGGTAATGGCGGCACATGGACAGCAAGCACAACGCTCCCCCCGCCTACACCTATGCCCAGGCCGGCGTCGATATCGCCGCGGGCAACGCGCTGGTTCGCGCCATCGCGCCGCTCGCCCGGGCAACCCGGCGCCCCGGGGCCGACGCGGACCTCGGTGGCTTCGGAGGTTTCTTCGATCTCAAGGCGGCAGGATTTCGCGATCCCCTGCTGGTCGCGGCAAACGACGGCGTTGGCACGAAACTCAAGCTCGCGATCGACAGCGGCAAGCACGACACGGTCGGCATCGATCTCGTGGCGATGTGTGCCAACGACCTGATCGTGCAGG
This sequence comes from Sphingobium lignivorans, assembly GCF_014203955.1. Taxonomy (NCBI): domain Bacteria; kingdom Pseudomonadati; phylum Pseudomonadota; class Alphaproteobacteria; order Sphingomonadales; family Sphingobiaceae; genus Sphingobium; species Sphingobium lignivorans. The sequence continues at coordinate 1,652,304 of NZ_JACHKA010000001.1, read as the reverse complement.
GTGCCGAGCCCTTGTTCTTCCTCGATTATTTCGCGACCGGAAAGCTGGACAACGGCGTGGCCGAGCGCGTGATCGCGGGAATCGCGGAAGGCTGCAAACAGGCCGGATGCGCACTGATCGGCGGCGAGACGGCGGAAATGCCGGGCATGTATGCGGACGGCGACTATGATCTCGCGGGCTTCTGCGTCGGCGCGGTCGAGCGGGACGAAGTCCTCACTGCCGACAAGGTTGCCGAAGGCGACGTAATTCTGGGGCTCGCCTCCTCGGGCGTCCATTCGAACGGCTATTCGCTGGTGCGTCGCCTCGCGACGGACAAGGGCTGGAAACTGGACCGCCCTGCCCTGTTCGATCAGGACGTGCTGCTGATCGACGCGCTGATGGCGCCCACGCGGATCTATGTGAAGTCGCTGCTGCCGCTGGTCCGCAAGGGACTTGTCCACGCCATGGCCCACATCACGGGCGGCGGCCTGCTGGAAAACATCCCGCGCATTCTGCCCGCCGGTCTCCATGCGCATGTCGATGCCGATCTCTGGCCACAGCCGCGCCTGATGGCCTTCCTGCAGGCGCAGGGCAATATCGAGCCGGGCGAAATGGCCCGCACTTTCAACTGCGGCATCGGCATGGCCGTGGTCGTCGCGCCCGGCGATGTCACCGGCGTGACTGCCGCGCTCGAGGAAGCCGGCGAAACGGTGCATCGCCTCGGCGAGATTCGCGCAGGCGACAAGGGCTGCACCGTAAGGGGCTCGGCGGAAAGCTGGAGCGCGATGGCCGGCTGGAGCGCGACGCATCTCGGCTGACGCCTGCCGCACGTCATGCTGACCTTGTTTCAGTATCCATTTGGCCGCATTGACCGATCCCGATCGCAGATAGCCCCTGGAACAGGTTCAGGGCGATGGTGAATGAGTAGACGTTCCATGGCCAAAGCCAAAGTCGCAGTGATGCTTTCCGGCACGGGAACGACGATGACGTCGCTGCTCTACGCCTCGCGCCTGCCCGGCTGCCCCTATGAGATCGTGCTTGTCGCCTCCAACAGGCCCGAGGCGCGCGGGCTCACCATCGCGGCGGCCGAAGGCGTGCCGACCTTCGCGCACAGCCACAAGGGCATGAGCCGCGAGGCGCATGAGGCGATCATGCAGGAAGCGCTGCTCCGTTCCGGCGCGGATTACGTGGCGCTGTGCGGCTATATGCGCATCCTCACGCCTGGCTTCGTGGCGCAATGGGCGGGACGGATGCTGAACACCCACCCTTCCCTGCTGCCCAATTACCGGGGCCTCGACACGCACCAGCGCGCGATCGACGCAGGTGACAGCCATGGCGGCTGCACAGTCCATCTGGTCACGTCCGAACTGGATGACGGCCCGGTGCTGGGGCAGATCCCCGTCTCGATCCTGCCCGGCGACACGGCCGACTCACTGGCACAGCGCGTGCTCTATGCGGAGTATCAGCTCTATCCGCGCATGCTGGCCGACTATGTGGGCCGGGAGATGGACGCGGACTGGATCATCGCTCGCGTGGGAGAGCTGGCGCTTGCCCTCCCCGAGACGGACGCGCGCACATCGCATGGCGCGCCGGGCTGGCGGGTGGGCGGCGAGAAATCCGGCAAGTTCTTCGCTTATGTTTCAGTGAATCATCATGGCGAGGACGCCATCGCGCTGCTGGTGAAGACATCAGGGCCGGACGAGATGAACGCGCTCATCGATGCGGAGCCGGATCTCTATTATCGCCCCGCTTATTATGGCGCGAGCGGCTGGGTCGCGCTCCGGCTCGACAGGCCCGGCGTGGACTGGGACCATGTCGGGGAATGGCTGGCAAAGAGCTGGCGGGCGGTCGCGCCCAGGAGGCTCACCAGGATGATGGATATTGCCGACGCCTTTTAAGCGAATTGGCGGCGCGGCTTATCGGAAACCGGTGCGCGAGGCAGTGCAACCTTAGCGAAAGTTGTCGGCGTAAGCCTGAATTTTCAAGGTTTTGGGCGGCGTCCTGACCACATGGCATGCAATGCCGTAACGCTCGGCATAAGCGCGCGCGGCGGCTTCGCTCGGGAAAGTCAGCTTCACCTGCTCGCGCGTGTCGCCCGAACCGGCCCAGCCCATCATCGGATCGGGCTTCTTGGCTTCGAGAGCCTCGAACTCCAGCACCCATGTGCCGGTGCGCGCCTTGCCCGACTGCATCGCATTCTTGGGAATCTGGTAGATACGCGCGGCCATGGGGACTCCCTTGCTTGTCGGCTCGTCCGTCGCGCAAAACCGCAGGGCGTGTCAAGATCGCGTGCCTGGGAGAATCGCCGTGCCGTAGATCAGCCCCGCGCATCCGCCCTCTTGGTGCGCAGAGTCGCACTCGCGGCGGCAGGATCGTCCGGCCAGGGATGCTTGGGATAACGGCCCCGCATTTCGCGCGCCACGGCAGCCCAGCTTCCTTTCCAGAAGCCCGGCAAATCCCGCGTGGTCTGGATCGGTCGCCCCGCAGGCGACGTGAGCGACAGGACCAGCGGGATTCGCGCCGCTCCCACCACAGGATGCTCCGACAAGCCGAACAGTGCCTGCACACGCACCTCGACAGTGGGACCGGCCGGCGCGTCATAATCGATGGCGTGATGGCTCCCGGCCGGGCTGGTAAAGTCCGTCGGCGCAAGCGCCTCGATGCGCTGCGTGGCATCCCAACCCAGGCGCTGGACCAGCAGATTGCGCAGCGCGCCTGAGTCGATGGCGCCAAGGCGGCGGGCATCGGCCGGAAGCAGCATGTCCAGCCATGCCTCTGCATCGGCAAGCAGGGCCTCGCTGGAGATGGGCGCGCCTTCCCCGGCAAAATCGGCACGCATGCGCAGGGACATGGCGGCCTTGCCCCATGGCAGAAGCTCCAGTCCGCCTTCCCGTAGCGAGGCCGCCAGCGCGGCGATCACCGCCGCGCGTTCGGGCGAATCATCCGGGCCGGCGGAGAGGCGGATGGCGCCCAGCCAGCGCTCCCGGGAAGCCTCGACGCCGCCAAGGTCGCGTCGCCAGCGCACGGTCCGCTTTTCCTCGATCCGCTCGGCCGCCAGCGCCAGCACATCCGCCTCCTCCAGCGCGACCGCCGAAAGGATGCGCGCGCCCGCGGCGCTTCCCTGAATCTCCCCGACGGCAAGCCATTCCGCGCGGGCCAGCGGATCGGCCGGATCGAGCCGGAAGCCGCGCCCACCCACGCTGATCCAGTCCTGCCCGTCAGCAGCACGCCTGCGCGCGATCCTGTCCGGAAATGCACGCGCGACGCAGTGGGCCAGCGCGGCATCCTCATCATGGCGAGCGCCCTCGCCTGCGGGCGCGCTCTTGCCGACAAGGCCAAGCCAGCGCGCCGCCAGCCTGCGCGCGCCGTCCGCGCGCGGCCCGCGCTCGCGTGCCCAGTTCGCGCGACGGCGGGAAAGGTCGACGGAGGGTCCTCCAAGGCCACGCTCGGTCAGCAGCACGGCGACATCGGCAGCGGCCGGGCCCTCGCCGGCTTCTGCCGAAAGCAGCAGCATATGCGCGAGGCGCGGCTCCAGGGGCAGTTCGGCGATAGCGCGCCCATGAGCGCTCGCACGGCCCTCCTGATCGAGAGCGCCGATCGCGGTGAGACGGCGCCGCGCCACGCTCACCGCTGCGGCGGGCGGCGCATCGAGCCAGCGCAGGGTCGCGGGGTCTGTCACGCCCCAGACCGCGCAATCCAGCACGAGGCCGGTCAGGTCGCTTTCCAGGATTTCCGGTGGATCGAAAGGCGGCATGCCGGACGTGGCGGCCGCTTCCCACAGGCGATAGGCGACGCCCGGCCCCTGTCGCCCCGCCCGGCCCGCGCGCTGGATCACGGCAGCTTGACTGGCGCGCTCCGTCACGAGACGCGTCACTCCGGCCGCAAGATCGTGGCGGGGCCTGCGCGCGAGGCCGCTGTCGACCACGATGCGCACGCCATCGATGGTCAGGCTGGTCTCGGCGATGCTCGTCGCGAGGATGACCTTGCGCGCGCCCGGGCCGGCGGGCCGAAGCGCCGCGCGCTGCGCCGCCGGATCGAGCGAGCCATGCAGGGGACGCACGGCGACATGCGGCGGCAGGCCCGCGAGTCGCTCCGCAGTGCGCCCGATCTCGCCCACGCCCGGCAGGAAAGCGAGCACGTCCCCTTCTTTCTCTTCCGCGAGTGCGCGCCGGATGCTGGCGGCCATCGCATCCTCGAGTCGCTGCGCTGCATCGCGTCCGACATGACGAAGATCGACCGGATAGGCCCGCCCCTCGCTCTCGATGACCGGAACGCCCCCCATCAGCGCGGCGAATCGAGCGCCATCCAGCGTAGCGGACATGGCGAGCAGGCGCAGATCCTCGCGCAGGCCGGCCTGTGCGTCGAGCGCGAGGGCAAGGCCGAAATCGCCCTCGAGGCTGCGCTCATGCACTTCATCGAACAGCACGGCCGCCACGCCCGACAGCTCGGGGTCCGCCTGAATGCGGCGACGGAAAATGCCTTCAGTCACAACCAGCAGCCGGGTGCGCGGTGAGGTGCGGCTCTCGAGTCGCGTGGCGTAGCCGATGGTTTCGCCCGGCTTCTCGCCGGCAAGCTCGGCCATGCGCTCGGCCGCGGCGCGCGCGGCAAGCCGGCGGGGCGAGAGCAGCCATATCTGTCCACCCGCCGCCCACGGCTCGGCGAGCAGGGCCGGCGCGACCATCGTCGTCTTGCCAGCCCCGGGCGGCGCGACCAGCACCGCACCCGTCCGCGCACGCAGAACCGCGAGCAGATCGGGCAGAACCGCATGGATGGGAAGTCGCTGCATCATGCCTCGTCCGTGACGCAGACGCGGCTTTCTAACAAGCCCCCCGGCCTGTCCGGCATCTTGCGATCAGTAAGCGCGCGCGATTGCGAACTCGACAGCCTCGGTCAGGGCCGCCTTGGCCCGCGCATTGCCGAACATGCCGATCGCATCGATCGCCCGCTGGCCATAATGGCGGGCTCGTGCCAGCGTGTCGTCGATCGCGCCCGTCGCGGCGAGCAGGGACTGGGCATGGGCCAGATCGGCATTGTCTCCGTGCAGGCCGGACATGGTTTCTTTCCAGAACTTGCGATCCGCCTCGTTGCCGCGCGCATAAGCCAGGATGACCGGCAGCGTGATCTTGCCGTCGCGGAAATCGTCGCCGGTGTCCTTGCCCATGGTCTCGCCGTCCGAGACATAATCGATGGCATCATCGACCAGCTGGAAGGCAATGCCGAGATTGCGGCCATAGGCGTCCAGCGCGAGTTCCTCCGCTTCGGGCCGCTCGGCCACCACGGCCGCGATACGGCAGGCGGCCGCGAACAGCGCGGCGGTCTTCGCGCCGATGATGTCCAGATACTGGTCCTCGTCCGTCTCGATCCGGCGCTGGGCAGTGAGCTGGTTCACTTCACCCTCGGCGATAACTGCGGAGGCGTTGGCCAGAATCTTGAGGACCTTGAGCGATCCGTCCTCGACCATCAGCTCGAAGGAGCGGCTGAACAGGAAATCGCCGACCAGCACCGAGGCATTGTTGCCCCAGATCATGTTTGCCGTGCGCTTGCCCCGCCGCATCGCGCTGCCATCCACTACATCGTCGTGCAGCAGCGTGGCGGTGTGGATGAACTCGACCGCGGCGGCGAGCCTGTGATGGCGCGTGCCGGCATAATCGAGCAGCCGCGCGCAAGCGAGTGTCAGCATGGGGCGCATGCGCTTGCCGCCCCCCGCGATCAAATGGCCCGCAAGCTCCGGGATCAGCGGAATGCGCGACTGCATGCGCGCCAGGATCACGGCGTTGACGCTGTTCAGGTCTTCCGCGACCAGGCTCATCATCGGCTCGAGCGATGGCGCGCTGTTGCGCGACAGGCGGTGAATGGTGGCGCTCATGGCCGTGCTCTGGCGGCAGCACCCCGGTTTGGCAAGCAAATTGGCTTGCCTTGTGCCTGCGGAGAGGCGAGTGATGCCCGCCGCAAAAAAAGGAGAAGGCAGCGGAATGGACGAAACGCTCAGGCGCTACCGGGAAAGCATCGACAATATCGACGCCGCGCTCGTCTTCATGCTGGCCGAACGGTTCAAGATCACGAAGGCCGTGGGCGAATACAAGGCGACCGTCGCCCTCCCCCCGGCGGATCCGCAACGCGAGAGCGAGCAGGTCGCGCGGCTGCGCCGGCTCGCGATGGACGCCAATCTTGACCCGGACTTCACGGAGAAGTTCCTGCGCTTCGTCATCGACGAAGTGATCCGCCATCATGAGCAGATGCGAGGCAACGACTAGCGCGGGACGTTTCTTCCTCCCCGGGCCAGCGCCGCGCAAGAAAGATGCGCCGCCGGAAAGTGCCGAGGAATCCGAGGCGATCACCTAACAAGGACAGGGAGAGCGAAGGATGGAAACAAGTCGGCGTGATCTCATGACTGCGGGTGCGCTTGTCGCCATGCTCGCTCCGCAGGGCGCCGAAGCGCAGACAATGCGCGCGCCGCCCGGCCTGCTCGAAGTGCTGCATGTCTATGCCGATGCGGACGGCATTTCCCGTGCCCGGCGGGTCCGCGTGCACGGAAACAAGCCCATTCCCGTCGAAACCGTTCTCGCCGGCAGCATCGGCCCGGGCAGGACGCACTGGGGGACAGCGCCCAACAAGCGGTTCTCCATCAACATCACCGGGGACATCGATGTCGAACTCACCGATGGAACCCGTCATCGCATCGGCAAGGGCGATCTGGTGTTCATCGAGGACCAGCGCGGCAAGGGGCATCGCAGCAACATGCTCACCCCGGTCGCCAATCTCTTCCTCATCGTCCCGGATGATTTCGACCTGCTTGCCTGGGCGGGCTAGCCGGCGGCGGGCGCCTGATATGAAAAAGGGCCGCCGGATCACTCCGGCAGCCCTTCTGTCGCATGGACGACTCGCGTTCAGCCGACGATTTCTTCCGGCTTGAAGAAGTAGGCGATCTCGATCGCGGCATTCTCCTCGCTGTCCGACCCGTGCACGCTGTTGGCCTCGATGGACTCGGCGTAGGTCTTGCGGATGGTGCCTTCGTCGGCATTGGCAGGGTTGGTGGCGCCCATCACGTCGCGATTGCGCTTCACCGCGTCCTCGCCTTCGAGCACCTGCACGACGACCGGGCCGGAGATCATGAATTCGACCAGCTCGCCGAAGAAGGGGCGCTCCTTGTGCACCGCGTAGAAGCCCTCGGCCTGCTCGCGGGTCATGTGAATGCGCTTGGAAGCGACGACGCGCAGGCCTGCCTCCTCGAGCATCTTGGTGACGCCGCCGGTGAGGTTACGACGCGTGGCGTCGGGCTTGATGATCGAGAAGGTGCGAGTCACCGCCATGGGAATGCTCCGAAATCAGGCTGAATGGAAAGACGCGCGCCCTCTAGCGGCGAAGTGCTGCCGGATCAAGTGCACACCAGAAACCTTGTTACGATCGATTAATGCGGTCCATCTAAGCTGATGCCCGGGGACGGGAGCATAACATGCAAATGGAAAGCCAGCCCGGACAAGATGTTGTTCCCGGAGAGATCATGTATCGACTGATCCGCCAGACGGACGGATCGATCCAGTACAGGCCAGACGGCCCAGATGTCCCGCCAGTCCCTGCCCTGCATTCCCGTCCTCCGGCGCCGGTGGGCACTGCTGTGGCCCCCTGCGTCAAAGCTGGTCATTGCAGGGAGCCCATCATCTATCACCGGCCCGCCGCGACGATCTGCGAGGATTGCCCCGGCCCGGCACTGCAGCCAGGCACGGAAAGGGCGGCGCCCCGCTCCGGCACCGGCGCGCTCACCGCTTTCGGCATGTACTGGAAACGGGACCAGATCCGCTGGAGCGGCCAGCCCAGGCTGTTCGGGCGGCAGAAGCGCGGGCCGGGCAAGGTGGACTTTGCAGAGCAGGTCGGCGTCTACCTGCTGCATGACCGCGATCGGATCATTTATGTCGGCCGGGCGACGGAGAAGCTCTGCGCCCGCCTCAAGGCCCATACGGGGGACCGGATGGCGGGACGCTGGGATCGTTTCTCCTGGTTCGGCATGCGGGCTGTGGGCAAGGATGGGCTGCTCCACACCCCGTCCTCCTCGTGGAACCACAATGTGATCATCGAAACGATGGAGGCATTGATGATCGAGAGCCTCGAGCCACCACTGAACCGCAAGCGTGGCGACAATCTCTCAGGGGCCGAATATCTTCAGGTCGCCGATCCGGAGATCGAGCATCTTCATCGCACGCAATTGCTGGCCGAACTGATCCACACGACCGGCTGGTCACCACCCTGAGAGCACGGCGATGCTCAGGGTCCCTGCCGCCAGCGGCCGCCTTCCTGCTTCCAGAAACGAGGGACGACGCCGTCCGTCCGGCTCAGCGCGCGCCATGCCGCACGCGCACCGGCGATGGTCGCCTCGTCGAAGAAGTAGAAAGCCCGATCGAAGCCAAGGACCTCTTCCCGCCACCGACCATCCGCCAGCGCCGCATGACGGGCGCCGTTCAGCGGCTCGCAACCGGGCGAGAGCAGCACCGGCTGGACATGCGGCGCCGGCGCGTCGGCATGATCGTTCGCGAGATAGGTCTCCGGCCCCGCGTTCCACAGGCCCCGGGAAATCCGGTCGAGCTGGTCCCGCTCGTCCGAGACCACCAGCAGCCGGCCACCGCTCTCCAGGATCCTGCGCGCGATCGCGGGCATGACGGCTTCGACCGGATCGCGGCTGAGCTGGTAGAAGTCGACCTGCACGCTCTTTTCCGTCCCCCGATCAGTCCGCCTGATAATGATCGCGAATGAGCTGATCGAGCAAGCGCACGCCATAGCCGGTCGCGCCCTTGTCCCAGGTGGCGCCGGGCTTGTCCGCCCAGACCATGCCCGCGATGTCGAGATGCGCCCACTTCACGCCATCCTGCACGAAGCGCTTGATGAACTGCGCCGCCGTGATGGAGCCGGCATAGCGCGGCCCGATATTCTTGATGTCGGCGATGGGGCTGTCCAGCAGCTTGTCATAGGCTTCGGACAGCGGGAAGCGCCACAGCTTGTCGCCGCTTTGGACACCTGCGGAGAGAAGCTGATTGGCAAGACCATCGTCATTGCTGAAGAGGCCAGCATGCTCGTGGCCCAGCGCGATGATCATCGCACCGGTCAGTGTCGCCAGGTCGAGCAGAACCTCGGGCTTGTAGGTCTGCTGCGCCCACCAGATGGCATCGCACAACACCAGCCGTCCTTCGGCATCCGTGTTCAGCACTTCCACCGTCTGGCCCGACATGGTGGTGACGATATCGCCGGGCCGCTGCGCATTGCCGTCCGGCATGTTCTCGACGAGGCCGCAGATGCCGACGACATGGGCATTGGCCTTGCGCAGCGCGAGGGCTTTCATGGTACCCGCCACGGCCCCGGCGCCGCCCATGTCCCACTTCATGTCTTCCATGCCGGGGCCGGGCTTGAGCGAAATGCCGCCGGTATCGAAGGTGACGCCCTTGCCGACCAGCAGCAGCGGCTTTTCCTGAATGCCCCCGGTGCCGTCCCAGCGCATGGCCAAAAGGCGCGGCTTGCGGACCGAGCCCTGCGCCACGCCGAGCAGCGCGCCCATGCCGAGCCGCTCCATGTCGTCCTCGGTCAGCACGCTGATCTCGACGCCCAGATCGGCCAGCGGCGCGCAACGCTCCACGAAGCTCTCGGGATAAAGGATATTGGCCGGCTCCGAGATCAACTCGCGCGTGAACGCCACACCGCCTGCCAGGGCCTCGCGGTCCGCCCACAGAGCCGGCAGCTCAGCCGCCTCGCTGACCAGCGTCAGCGTCTCGAGGGTCGGCTTCGCCTTCTCGCTGAGCCGCGTGCGATAGGTATCGATCCGCCATGCCCGCAACAGAGCCCCGAAGCCGAGATGGGCAAGCGATGCCGCCTCGATTGCCGTGCCGTCCACCGCTGCGTGACTCAGGCCGGACGTCAGCAGCCGTGCGGACACAGAGGCGCCCGCCTTCTCGAAATCGGCGGCACTGCCTTCGCCCGTCCCGACCAGCAGGATGCGCATGGTCTTCCCGGCCTCGCTGGCGAACAACTCGACAAGGCCCCCGGCTTCACCCGCGAAGCGCAGGCTGGCGGCGGCATCGGCCGCCAGGGCCCGCGCCTCGATGGCCGGTGCGATGTCCGCTCCCTTGGCGATCGGGAAGATGAGACATCCCGCATCCTCGGGACGAGAAGCACTGATGGCGATCTTCATGAATTAAGCTCCTGGAACCGAAATGACCGCGCCAGCCGGCGCATGATTGGCTGCCGAATAGCGCCTTGCCGCCCGCCGCGCCACGGCAAACGGCGCGATTGACGCGATTTCGCGCTTGGCTAGGAGATTGCGATCGGGGCGCGGCAATGCAATAGGCGGCGCAGGCGCCAAGCAAAGCTTCCGCCCGCAACCAGTATGGAGACGACAGGTTTGGCGACGAGGCTGCGCCGCGCGCAACAGAGGCAAGCTCTCCAGCGGCCGACGATGGTCGCCGCCACGGCAATCGCATTGCTGCTGGCGGGGACAGGCGCGAATCGCGCCGGCGCCCAAACGACGGGCGAGGGCCCAATCCTTCAGGATCCCCCGGTCGCTGCTCGTGACCTGGCGCCGCCGGACCAGCCGATCTCGGCCGAGGAAATCGCTTTCGAGGCCGCTCGCATCGATTATGATCAGGATTCGGATGTCGTCACCGCGTCGGGCAATGTCCAGGTGTCGCGGGAAGGGGCACGCCTCTTTGCCGATGAAGTGAGCTGGGACCGCAAGGCGGGAACGGTAATCGCGCGCGGCGATGTCGCCCTCGTTAACGAGAAAGGCGACAGGGCCTATGCGGACGAGATGGACGTCACCGAGAGCCTGCGGGACGGGGTCATCCAGAATCTGCTGATCGTCACTAACAATGCCAATCGCCTCGCCGCCGAGAAAGGCACGCGCGAAGGCGATATCTATGTGCTGGAGCGCGCCGCCTACACCCCTTGCCGTGTCGAAACCGATGCCGGCTGCCCCAAGGAGCCGACCTGGCAGATCCAGGCCGATCGGGTGGTGCTGGACAATGCGCGCGAGCGGGTGCGCTACGACAATGCGCGGGTCAAGCTGCTCGGGATGCCGCTCATCCCCCTGCCCGGCTTGCGCCACAGCATCGGCGAGGAAGGCGGCGATGGCTTGCTGGTGCCGGATGTGGGTTATGACCGTCGCAACGGCTTCGAGTTCGCCGTGCCCTATTACTGGCGCCTCTCCAGCAATCGCGACCTGACCCTGACGCCGCACGTCTTCAGCGCCGAATTGCCGATGATCGAGGGCAATTATCGAGCGCTGCTTTCCAATGGCGCTTACCAGGTCACCGGCTTCGCGACCGTCAGCGCCGTGACCCCGGTGGCGGATCCGACTATCACGACCACCAAGGACAAGCTGCGCGGCTACCTCGCCGCGAGCGGAAAATTCCAGTTCGATCCCTTGTGGTCGCTGTCCGGCTCGCTCCGCTACGTTTCCGATCGCACCTTCCTCAACCGCTACGACATTTCCCGCGAAGACAGGCTGCGTTCGACCCTCAATCTCGAGCGCATCGATACGCGCAGTTACCTGTCCATCGCAGGCTGGGCCTTCCAGTCGTTGCGGCCGGGCGTCTCGGCGGGGCAGCTGCCCATCGCCATCCCCGCAATCGACTATCGCCTGCGCACGACCGATCCTCTGTTCGGCGGGCGCGTGCAGTTTCAGGCGAACAGCCTATCGATCCTGCGCACCGATGGCCAGGATACCCAGCGCGCTTTCGCGGGCGTCACCTGGACCCAGAGCCGGCTGACCGGGATGGGCCAGGAAGTGAGCATCACCGGTTATGCCCGGGGCGATGTCTATCACAGCGCGCAGAATGATCTCAGCCCGACGGTCATCTACCGCGGCGAACCCGGTTGGCAGACGCGGGGGATCGCAGCGCTCGCGCTCGACATGCGCTGGCCGTTCATCGGCAAGGCGCTGGGCGGCAGCCAGCGGATCACGCCGCGCATCCAGCTGGTGCTCGCGCCGCGCATTTCCAATCTCGATGTACCCAATGAGGATGCACGGGCGATCGATCTGGAGGATTCCAACCTTTTCGCGCTGAATCGCTTTCCGGGTTATGACCGTTTCGAGGATTCGAGCCGGATCACTTACGGGTTCGATTATCGGCTCGATCGGCCGAATTTCACATTCGACGCCACGGTGGGTCAGAGCTACCGGCTCACCGAACGCGCCACCGTGTTGCCGGACGGCACGGGCCTTTCCGATCGCATGTCGGACATCGTGGGGCGCGCGCAACTGCGCTACAAGGATTTCCTGGCGGTCACGCATCGCTTCCGCGTCGACAAGGATAATCTGGCCGTCCGCCGCAACGAGATCGAGGCGACGGTCGGCTCGCGCAAGACCTATATCGAGGTGGGCTATCTCCGGCTGGATCGCAACGTGACGTCCGGCGTGGAGGACTTGCGCGATGTCGAGGAAGTCCGCGTTGCGGCGCGGGTCGCGATCGCCCGCTACTGGTCCGTTTTCGGCTCGACCAATATCGACCTCACCGGCGCGAATGATGATCCGACCAGCACGCTCTCCGGCTTCGAGCCCGTGCGCCACCGTCTCGGCATTGCCTATGAGGACGATTGCCTGGAAATGGGCTTCACATGGCGCCGCGACTATCAGACGGTCGGCGACGCGCGGCTCGGCAATTCCTTTCAGCTGCGGCTGGTATTTAAGAATCTGGGTATGTAAAGAACAGCCTTCACCGGGGATCTGGCTGCGACGGTCACAGTCATCGCTCAGCCCCGGTTCAGCCGCATCGCGGCATCAGCCGGAGCGAGCGGGCCAGTTTTCGGGCCATCGCCTGCTTCTGAATGGAGAGCATTTTGATCAAGGTTAAGAGGATGCCTTCCGGTATCGCCAGAGCGGTGATTGCGAGCGTTGCGACATGCCTGATCGTCCAGGCGGCGCCGTCGCAGACGGTCGGCGGCGACGACCTGAACGCCCCGTCCACGGCGCTCGACATTCCCGCCGATGTGACGATGTTCGGCAAGCGCGATCCCAATGTGCGCAAGGCGACGGCGCTGGTGAACGGCGAAGTCATCACCGAGACGGATATCGAACAGCGCCTCGCGCTCGTCGTGCTTGCCAATGGTGGCAAGGTGAGCGCGGAGGAAACCGACCGCCTGCGCCTGCAGGTGCTGCGCAACCTTATCGACGAGACGCTCCAGATCCAGGAAGCAGCGGCAAAGGACATCCGCGTCCCCAAGGCCGAACTGGACGAGAATTTCGCGCGGGTCGCGGCCAATTTCCGCTATTCGCCGGAAGGTTTCGCCAAATATCTGAGCGAGCATGGCTCGTCCGAGCGCAGCATCAAGCGCCAGATCGAAGGCGAAGTCGCCTGGAACCGCCTGCTGCGGCGGGAAGTCCAGCCCTTCGTGAACGTCTCGGAGGATGAGGTCACCGCCATCATGGACCGGCTGAAGGCCTCCAAGGGCAAAGATGAATTCCACGTTGGGGAAATCTACCTTTCCGCGACGCCAGAAACGACGCAGCAAGTGCAGGCGAACGGCGAGCAGATCATGGAGCAGATCCGCAAGGGTGGCTCCTTCCAGGCCTATGCCCGCCAATATTCCGAGGCATCGACCGCGGCCGTCGGCGGCGATCTGGGTTGGGTGCGTCCTGCCCAGTTGCCCGACGCGCTGGCGAGCGCCGTGCAGCAGCTCGAGGTTGGACAGGTCGTGGGCCCCATCCCCATCCCGGGCGGCTTCTCGATCCTCTATCTCGTCGACAAGCGCCAGGTGCTGACGGCCGATCCGCGCGACTCTGTGCTCAGCCTGAAGCAGCTCGCCATCGACTTCCCGCCGGGCACCACACCCGCGCAGGCCCAGCAGAAAGCCAATGCTTTCGGCGAGGCCTTGAGCAAGCTGCAGGGCTGCGGCGCGGTTTCCGAACTTGCCAAGGGGCTGGGCGCGACCGTGGTCGAGAATGACATCGTCGCGCGCAACCTGCCGCCGCAGCTCCAGTCCGTCCTGCTCGCCATGCAGGTCGGGGAAGCTACGCCGCCCTTCGGCTCGGCGACCGAGGGCGTGCGCGCGCTCATCCTGTGTGGCCGCGACGATCCGCAAGACGCGGGATCGCCTTCGTTCGACCAGATCATGTCCCAGATGGAAGAAGATCGGGTCAACAAGAGAGCCCGCACCTATCTGCGCGACCTGCGTCGCGATGCGGTGATCGACTATAACTGAGCTGATCCAGACCCGGCCCCCGGGGGCTGTCCCATCGATGCGTCCTGTTGCCATTTCACTTGGAGACCCGGCGGGGATTGGTCCCGAGGTCATTGCAAAATCCTGGGAGGCCCGGGAGGCTGAAGATCTGCCCTGCTTCTTCGTCGTGGGAGATGCCGCGGCGGTCCGTGCCGTCTGGGATGGTCCGATCCGGCAGATCCACGATCCCGCGGATGCCGCGCAGGTCTTTGGCGAGGCCCTGCCGTGCCTGCAGGTCGCCGATGCCGGTGAGATCGTGCCGGGATCTCCCTCGCTGGACGGCGCCCGCTGCGCATTCCAGTCGCTGGAGGCCGCAACCGGCCTTGCCCGTTCTGAAAGCGCCAGTGCCCTCGTGACGGCCCCCGTCTCCAAGGCCCAGCTCGCGCAAGTGGGTTTCACGCATCCGGGACAGACGGAATTCGTCGCCGAGCGCTGCGGCGTGGGGCGCGAGAACATCGTGATGATGCTGGCAGGGCCCACGCTCCGCGTCGTGCCGATCACGATCCATATGCCCTATGCGGCAGTCCCCCAGGCCCTGACCTCCTCCCTGATCCGCAGCCGCGCGCTCGCGACGGTTCGCGGCCTGCGGCGCCTGTTCGGCATCGAGAAGCCGCGACTCGCCATGGCGGGCCTCAACCCCCATGCCGGAGAGGGCGGATTGCTGGGCGATGAGGAGCGGACCATCATCGAACCGGTGCTGGCGCAGCTTCGCAGCGAGGGCGTGGATATCACCGGACCGCACGCTGCGGACGCCATGTTCAGCGCCCGCGCCCGCCGCGAATATGATGCTGCGCTCTGCTGCTATCACGATCAGGCCCTGATCCCCATCAAGGCGCTCCATTTCGACGATGGCGTGAACATGACCCTGGGCCTGCCCATCGTGAGAACCTCACCCGATCACGGCACTGCCTTCGCGCTCGCGGGATCCGGCCAGGCCCATCCGGGCGCCATGATCGCGGCCATCCGCATGGCGCGGGATGCCGAGCTCTTCCGTCGGGCATGGAACGAGACCGGCCAGCCTGCATGACGCCCGTTCTCCCGCCTCTGCGCGAGGTGATCGCCAGTCACGGCCTGCGGGCCAGCAAGGCACTGGGCCAGAATTTCCTGCTCGATGAGCAATTGCTCGATCGGATTGCCGCCGTCCCCGGTCCGCTCGCCGGTGAAAGGGTGTTCGAGGTCGGCCCGGGACCGGGCGGCCTCACGCGCGCCCTCCTGCGGGCGGGTGCGCAGGTAACCGCGGTCGAACGCGATGCGCGCTGCCTGCCCGCTCTTGAAGAACTGGCCGCTGCCTTCCCCGGGAAGCTCCGGGTGATCGAAGGCGATGCGCTCAGGGTCGATCCACTCGAAGCGTGCGGCGGGCCCGCCCATATCGTGGCGAACCTTCCTTACAATGTCGGCACGGCTTTGCTTGTCGGCTGGCTCCAAAGCGCGGTGTGGCCGCCCTGGTGGAAATCGGCCACCCTGATGTTCCAGGCGGAGGTTGCCGAGCGCATCGTCGCTGGCCCGGGGCAGGACGCCTATGGAAGGCTCGCCGTGCTCGCCCAATGGCGCTGCGCCGTGCGGCTGGCAATGAAGGTCCATCGCTCGGCTTTCACGCCTCCGCCCAAAGTGATGTCCGCCGTCGTGCATGTCGTTCCGGGGACGGCGCCGGAAGGCGTCGACGTGCGCACTCTCGGCCGCCTGACGGCGGCGGCTTTCGGGCAGCGACGCAAGATGCTGCGCCAGAGCGTCAAGGGCATTCCCGCTGCGCTGGAGACGCTGGACGCGCTCGGCATCGATGCAAGCCGGCGAGCCGAGACCCTGCGTGTCGAGGATTATGTAGCGATTGCCCGGCGGCTTGGCAGCGCAGATTGAAGCGAAGGGGGCAAGAGCCCCTTATTGCTGCTCGACGATCTTGGGCGGCGCGACTGCCTTGGTCTCGGCCGCCGCCACCTTCGGTGCCCCGGACGCGATGGCCGCAGCCAGCGGCTCGGCGCTCGCGCAATTCGCCTTGCAGATCGTCCGCAGCTTCGCGAGCGTTTCGCGCGCGCTCTCGGTGGCGCCCTTGTCCATCATCGCCAGCCCTTCACCCTGCAGCGCGGTCTGGTTGGAAGGATCCATGTCGAGCACACGGTTGAAATAGCGGATGGCCTTACCGGGCATCTTCTGCGCCCGCGCGATCTTGCCCAGGGCGAGGTAGATGTCCGGATCCTGCGGTGCTAGCAGAAGCGCCGTCTCATAGGCATCGCGCGCCTGGTCATACTGGCCGCTCGTCAACGCCTGCTGTCCTTGGGCAACCCATTGCGCTGCCTTGGGATTCGAAGCCGCGACAGCGGACGGTCGCAATGATTGCTGACCGATACCGCTGCTCGCCGACAGCGCAAGGGCACTCGCCAGCAGGATGGAGGCGGGCGTGAACCGCATGACTGTCTCCCAGAACGAACTGCGTACAACTGACGCCATAAACCCTGACGCTAGCATGGTTTCTCGAGGACGGCGAAGAAAAAGCCGTCTGTCCCGTCATGATGGGGAGTCAGCAAGGTGCCGTCGCCCCAGGGCCGGCCTCGACCGTTCCATGGCACCGGACGCCATAGCGGATCAAAGCTGACAAAATCCTGAATTATCTCGCGCCCTTCGCGTTCCAGCAGCGAACAGACGGCATAGACGAGCCGTCCTCCGGGCCGGACCAGCGGCGCCGCCACCCGCAGCAGTCTCGCTTGCAACGCATTGATCCTGGCCACTCTCTCGGGCGTCAGTCGCCAGCGCGCTTCCGGGTTGCGTCGCCAGGTGCCTGCGCCACTGCACGGCGCATCGATGAGGACGACGTCGCATCTCCCTTCCAGAGATGCGAGCGCGGCTTCCTCGCGGCCCGGATCGAGCAGCAGCGTCTCGATCATGTTCGCGGCGCCGGCCCGCGCGGCCCGGGGCGCGAGACGCGCCAGACGATCGCGCACGCTGTCTGCTGCGATCAGCCGCCCCTCGCCGTCCATGTCCGCCGCCAGCGCCAGGGTCTTTCCCCCCGCGCCCGCGCACAGATCGAGCACGGTCATGCCCGCTTTCGCGCCGCATGCACTCGCGATGATCTGGCTGCCGGCGTCCTGGACCTCGATCCATCCCTGCGCCATGGCGGGATCGCGCTCGACGTCCGTGCCGGCTGGCAGCTCGATGCCATGCGTCGTGCCCGGGATGGGTACCGCTTCCGGCCAGTGGCGCAGCAGCTCTTCCGCGGTCGCCTTGAGACTGTTGACCCGCAAGTGCAGCGGCGCGCGATTCAGCAGGGCCTCCTGCTCTGCGGCATCGACCAGCGGCGAAAGCTCGGGCAGCACCCAGCCGGGCAGGCGCGAAGGGACTGCCGCAAGCTCGGCCGCCCCGATTGGCGCCGGGCCGTGCATCGATCCGTCGAACCATGCCGCCAGGTCGGGATCCTGCCGCGCGACCGCAAGCAACGCCGCGCGCCCGTTATCCGGACGGTCGCCCCAGGCCCGGACCGCCCGATAGACCAAGTCCCGAACGGCGCGCCGATCCTTCGCGCCTGCATAGCGCCGCTCCCGGAAATAGCGCGCCACGAGCGTATCCGCGGCAGCGCCATCGTCACGGGCAGCGGCGATCACAAGATCGAGCAGCTCGATCGCGGCCTGTGCGCGTGCAGCAGGCGTCACTGGCCGATCCCCGCAGGCCCAGCGCTGTTCAAGCCGCGAGCGGGATCAACGCGTCGGGTAATTCGGTGCCTCGCGCGTGATCGTGACATCATGGACATGGCTCTCCGAGAGCCCCGCATTGGTAATCCGCACGAAGCGCGCGCGCTTCTGCAGATCAGTGATGGTCTGGCTGCCGGTATAGCCCATGGCCGCCTTCACGCCGCCCACGAGCTGATGGATCACGTCCCGGGCAGGTCCCTTGTAAGGCACTTGTCCTTCAATGCCTTCCGGAACCAGCTTCATCTGGTCCTTGATGTCCTGCTGGAAATAGCGGTCCGCGGAACCGCGCGCCATGGCGCCGACCGAACCCATGCCGCGATAGCTCTTGTAGGCCCGTCCCTGATACAGGAAGGTCTCGCCCGGCGCTTCCTCTGTGCCGGCCAGCAGCGAGCCGATCATCACGGCAGACCCGCCGGCAGCCAGGGCCTTGGCCACGTCGCCAGACGTACGCAGGCCACCGTCGGCGATCACGGGAATGCCGCTCTTCGCCGCTTCCTCGGCCGAATCCATGATCGCGGTGAGTTGCGGCACGCCCACGCCCGCAATGACGCGCGTGGTGCAGATCGAGCCCGGGCCGATACCGACCTTGATGCCGTCCGCGCCCGCGTCGATCAGCGCGCGTGTCGCTTCGGCGGTGGCCACGTTGCCGGCGATCAGCTGCACCCTGTTGGAGAGCTTCCGGATGCGCTCGACCGAAGCCGCGACGCTGCGGCTGTGACCATGGGCCGTATCGACGACGATGAGGTCGCACTCAGCGTCGATCAGCGCCTCGGTGCGCTCGAGCCCCTTGTCGCCGACCGTGGTCGCGGCAGCGACGCGCAGGCGGCCGGAGGCATCCTTGGTTGCCTGCGGATAGGTGACTGCTTTCTCGATGTCCTTGACCGTGATGAGCCCAACGCAGCGGAAATCGTCATCCACGACCAGCAGCTTCTCGATGCGACGCTGGTGCAGCAGGCGACGCGCTTCCTCCTGCGCCACGCCGATGCGCACAGTCGCCAGATTCTCGTGCGTCATCAGCTCGCACACCGGCTGCGAGGGATTTTCCGCGAAGCGCACATCGCGATTGGTGAGTATGCCGACGAGCTTGCCCGAGGCTTCGACGATGGGAATGCCGCTGATCCGGTGCCGCGTCATCAGCGCCTGCGCGTCCGACAGGGGCTGGTCCGGCCCCATGGTGATCGGGTTGACGACCATGCCGCTCTCGAAACGCTTCACCGCGCGGACGGCTGCGCATTGCTCCTCGATGGAGAGATTGCGATGCAGCACGCCGATGCCGCCGAGCTGCGCCATGACGATGGCCATGTCTTCTTCCGTCACTGTATCCATGGCGGACGAGAGGATCGGAATGTTGAGCGCGATGTCGCGGCTGATCCGGGTGGAGACATCAGCCTGGCTCGGCAGAACGTCGGACTCCCCCGGCTGGAGAAGCACGTCGTCGAAAGTGAGGCCGAGCCGAATGTCCATGAATAGCGCCACCTGGTCTTGAGGAACCCCGCTGGGGAATCAGTGGCGGCCCATGTAACCATTTACAGGCGTTCCCGCTAGGGGCGGCGAAAAGCAGTGCGCGACAGCGGCCCATGCCGGCCGATCCCGAGGTTGACATCCGGGCCGCTGTGGCGCGAAGGCTCGCTGTCATGTCAGCTTTGCAATGGATCGGAGCCTCGCTCCTGCTCGCCGTCGCCGCGCCCGCCCTGGCCCGGCCGGACATCGATGCCGCCCGGATCAACCAGACGGTGAGAACGCTCGCCTCGGACGAGTTTGAGGGCCGCGCGCCCGGTACCGCGGGCGAGCACAAGACCGTGGGCTATCTCATTGCCCGTTTCGAGGCGCTCGGGCTCGAGCCCGGCGGCCGGGACGGAAGCTGGACCCAGGCCGTGCCGTTGCTCCACACCCGGCTGGGCAAGCCCGAGACGCTGGAACTGACGGGCGGCAGCAGCGCGCAGCCCCTGAGCGCGGGCAAGGACATTCATCTCACGACGCTCCAGCCCCGCGACAGGGCCGTGATCGACAACGCCCCGCTGGTCTTCGTGGGCTATGGCGTCGATGCGCCGGAACGCGGATGGGATGACTTCAAGGGCGTGGACCTCAAGGGCAAGGTCGCCGTCTTCCTCATCAACGATCCCGATTTCGTCGCCACGCCGGACGAACCGGTCGCAGGCAAGTTCGGCGGCAGGACCATGACCTATTATGGTCGCTGGACCTACAAGTTCGAGGAAGCGGCCCGGCGCGGCGCGGTTGGTGCCCTGATCGTGCATGATGCGGAGGGTGTCGGCTATGGCTGGAACGTCGTGGTCAGCAGCGGCGGCGAGAATTACGGCCTTGTCCTGCCCCCTGAAAAGCAGACGAGCCTCGCGCTGCAGGGATGGCTCTCGGGCGAGACGTCGCAGGCGCTCTTTCAGCGCGCGGGCCTTGATCTCGACAAGCTGCGCAAAGCAGCGCGGCGCACCGATTTCCGGCCCGTCCCGATCGAGGCTATTCACCTGAACGCGGCCTATCCGGTCTCGCACGAGATCATCCAGAGCCGCAATGTGCTCGCCAGAATTCCCGGCACCACTCGCCCGGACGAGACGATCATCTATGGCGGCCACTGGGACGCCTATGGCGAGGGACCGCCCGATGCGCAGGGCCGCATCTATCGTGCCGGCGCCAATGACGATGCGCTGGGCCTTGCCGGCATGCTGGAGATTGCCCGCAATTTCAAGGCCGGGCCGCCGCCCGAGCGCACCATCCTCTTCGCCGCATGGACGGCGGAAGAGCGCGGCCTGCTTGGGTCGGAAAGCTATGCCGCAAATCCGCTGTATCCCCACGAGAAGACGGTCGCGGTGCTGGACCTCGACATCCTGCAGACGGCGGGCAAGGCACGGGACGTCATTCTGGTCGGTAAGGGCCAGTCCACGCTGGAGGATGATCTCGCCCGCTTCGCTGCCGCGCAGGGCCGCAGCATGACAGAGGAAAGCCTCCCCGAGCGCGGCCTCTTCTACCGGGCCGATCATTTCCCCTTCGCCAAGCGCGGCGTGCCCGTGATGCTCATCATGGGCATTGCCGGCGCGTCCGATCTGGTCGAGGGCGGCCGGGAAGCCGGCCAGAAGTGGGTCGATGACTATACCGGCCGCTGCTATCATCAGGCCTGCGATGCATGGTCGCCGGAGTGGAACCTCGCCGGCGCGATCGACGACATCAGCGTGATGTTCGACATCGGCAATGATCTGACCCATTCCACTCGCTGGCCGGAATGGAAGGCCGGCTCCGAGTTCGCGCGGGTGCGGAAGGAGAGCCAGTCGCAGCGGAAATGAAGTCGGCGCGCAGGGTCGGTTCAACCGGCACCGCGCGCTGGCGGCGTCACCGATGCCGGCGCATCATCCGCGCAGGCGTTCCGCCCGCTCGAGGATGGCTTTTGCTTCCGCCACATGCATGGATTCGATCATGCGGCCGTCATAGCGCTGGGCGCCGCCGGTAAAGGCTTCGATGATCGCCTTCGCCTGCTCCACGGCTGGCCCGCTGGGCGAGAAGCTGCCATTCGCGATGGCGATATGGCTCGGATGGATGATCGACTTCCCGTCGAAGCCGATGTGCCGCCCCTCCTCGCATTCCTGAGCCAGTCCTTCGGGGTCTTCCAGATTGTTGTAGACGCCGTCGAAGGCCGCGACGCCAGCCGCGCGGGCTGCCAGCACGATCGACTGGAGAGCGAGCGAAATGGCACTGCGCGGTGCATCGGGCGGTACGCCGAGGCCGCGCCGCATGTCATTGGTGCCGGCAAGCAACGCCACGACGCCCGGCTCCCGCGCGATCCGCTGCGCATTGACGAGGCCCACCGGCGATTCGATCATGGCGATGATCTGCCGCTGCGTGACCAGATGAACGTCATGCGCCTGCCGCGCCTCGATGACCTTGGGCACGATCACATAAGGAGGCATCGCGGCGCGAACCGCCACCATGTCCAGCCCATGGTCGCTCCGCCCCTCCGCATTGATGCGGATCGCGCATGGCCGCCCGTCGAAACCGGCCTTGACCGCATCGACCGCATTCTGCCGTGCCTGATCGCGGTCCTCGGGAAGGACCGAGTCCTCAAGATCCAGGATGATGAAATCGCAATCGAGCGAACGCGCCTTTTCGATGGCGCGCGGCCGGGAGGCAGGCACGAAAAGCAGCGTGCGAACGAGCCTCAACGGCATGGTGGCTGACGGATCCCTGACGGCGTTCATCCTGGTGCTTTCTCCCTCGTTCAATCCGATTCCGCTTCCCGCAGGAAGCGCGGCGCGACATAGTAGCGAGGCCAGGAGCAGGAGGCCATCGCCATGGACTTGATCACATTCACTCTCTTCATCGCCTTTCTGGTGATCTTCTATCTGGCCGCCAGTGTGAAGATCGTGCGGCAGGGCCATCGCTATACCATCGAGCGGTTCGGGAAGTTCACCGAGGTCGCTTCTCCCGGCTTCAATCTCTATCCCGCCTTCTTCTACCGGGTGGGCCGCCGCATCAACATGATGGAGCAGGTGATCGACGTACCCTCGCAGGAGATCATCACGCGCGACAACGCGATGGTGTCGGTCGATGCCGTGGTCTTCTTCCAGGTGCTGGACGCAGCCAAGGCGGCCTATGAGGTAAGCAATCTCAGCGTCGCGCTGCTGCAGCTCTCGACCACGAACCTGCGCACCGTGATGGGCTCGATGGATCTGGACGAGACGCTTTCCAAGCGCGACGAGATCAACGCCCGCCTGCTCAGTGTGGTCGATCACGCCACCAACGCCTGGGGCGTGAAGATCACGCGCGTCGAGATCAAGGACATCCGTCCGCCACAGGACATCGTGAACGCCATGGCACGCCAGATGAAGGCGGAGCGCGAGAAGCGCGCCAACATCCTCGAAGCGGAGGGCCTCAAGAGCTCGGAAGTGCTGCGCGCGGAAGGCGCGAAGCAATCCCGCATCCTCGAAGCCGAGGGCCGACGCGAGGCGGCGTTTCGCGATGCCGAAGCCCGCGAGCGCGAGGCTCAGGCGGAAGCGAAGGCGACCCAGATGGTAAGCGACGCCATCGCCGGCGGGAACGCACAGGCGATCAATTATTTCATCGCGCAGAAATATGTCGAGGCAGTGGAGAAATTCGCCACGTCCAGCAATGCCAAGACCATCCTGTTTCCCGTCGAGGCGACGCAGCTCATCGGCACGCTGGGCGGCATCGGTCAGCTTGCCCGGGAAGCGCTGGGGACCGATGAGCCCGCCAGGACCGACCGTCCGCCGGCGGGCGTGCCCCGGACGCGAACGCCATGATCGGCGGCCTCTTCGGGGATATCCATCCATCGATCTTCTGGGGCATATTGGCGGTCATCCTCGCCGCGGCCGAGCTCCTCGCGCCTGGCGTGTTCCTGATCTGGGTGTCCCTTGCCGCCGCGCTGACCGCCGGGGCCGTGCTGCTTCTGCCGATCGGCGAGCCTTTCCAGTGGCTGGCCTTTGCCATCTTCAGCGCCCTGTCGATCAGCGGAGGCAGGCTCTGGTATCTTGCCCGTCCCGTCGAGCCGGAAGATCCGCTTCTCAATGATCGCACGGCGCGGCTGATCGGGCGGACGGTCGTGGTGACGCAGGCGATCAGCCATGGCGAAGGACGGGTGCGGGTCGACGACGGCAGCTGGCCCGTCTCCGGACCGGATGCATCCACGGGAAGCTATGTGCGGATCACTGGCGTCGCGGGCTCGATCCTGACCGTCGAGCCGGTGCCGGAGACGCCGGGAATCGCCTCTCTTCCCCCGGGACAGACCTGAGCCGCCTCAAGGGCGGGCAGGAACTTTCGCGCCGGCGCCCCTTTTCTTTCCGTGCAGGGAAGAGTGGAAAGCCGGCTTCTCCAGGACCGGAAAAGCAAACGCCGGCCACTCCCAATCGAATGGCCGGCGTTCAACAATCAAACCCGGTCAGCACGCAGCGCGCGCTGTCGGTCCCTGTTCAGGCAGCGACCGTCATGACGTCGCGCACGGACGCATCCACGTCCTTCTCGAACTGGGCGAAGTTCTCGACGAACTGCTGGACGAGCTTGCGCGCCGTCTCATCATAGGCCGCCTTGTCGGCCCAGGTCGCGCGCGGATCGAGGATCGTGCTGTCCACGCCGGCCACGGCAACCGGCACCTCGAAGCCGAAGTTCGGATCGATCCGGAACTCCGCATCATTGAGGCTGCCGTCGAGCGCGGCATTCAGCAGGGCGCGCGTCACCTTGATCGGCATGCGCGAGCCGACGCCATATTTGCCGCCCGTCCAGCCGGTGTTCACCAGCCAGCACTTGACGCCGCCCTTGGCGATCCGCTCCTTGAGCAGATTGCCGTAGACGCTCGGCTTGCGGGGCATGAAAGGCGCGCCGAAGCAGGTCGAGAAGGTCGCGCTCGGCTCGGTCACGCCAATCTCGGTGCCCGCGACGCGCGCGGTGTAGCCGGAGAGGAAGTGATACATGGCCTGATCGGGCGTCAGGCGCGAGATCGGGGGCAGCACGCCATAAGCATCGGCCGTGAGGAAGATGATGTTCTGCGGCACCGGCCCCAGATTGTCCTTCGACGCATTCGGAATGAAATGGATCGGGTAGGAGCCGCGGCTGTTTTCGGCCAGGCTGTCATCGTCGAGGTCGATCTCGCGGGTGTGCGGGTCGATCACCACATTCTCCAGCACCGTGCCGAAACGCTTGGTGGTGGCGTGGATCTCCGGCTCGGCCTCTGCGGAAAGGCGAATCATCTTAGCATAGCAGCCACCCTCGAAGTTGAAGACGGCAGTGTCCGACCAGCCATGCTCGTCATCGCCGATGAGCGTGCGGCTCTTATCGGCCGAGAGCGTGGTCTTACCCGTGCCGGAAAGGCCGAAGAACACGGCCGTGTCCCCGTCCGGGCCGATGTTGGCCGAGCAGTGCATCGGCATGATGCCCTTGGCGGGCAGCAGATAGTTGAGGATCGAGAAGACCGACTTCTTCATCTCGCCGGCATAGGCCGTCCCGCCGATGAGAATGAGCTTCTCGGTAAAGTTGACGGCGATGATTGTCTCGCTGCGGGAGCCGTGCCTTGCCGGATCGGCCCGGAAGCTGGGCAGGTCGATGATCGTGTATTCCGGGGCGAAGTCCGCCAGTTCCGACGGCTCGGGGCGCACCAGCAAGGTCCGGATGAAGAGATTGTGCCAGGCCAGCTCATTGATGACGCGCACGTTGACGCGATGCTCGGGCTGGGAGCCGCCGTACAGGTCGGCGACATAGAGCTGCGGCTTCTCGTTCAGCGCCGCAAGGAAATCGGCTTTCAGAGCCTCGAAATGGGCAGGCTCCATCGGAACGTTCACATTGCCCCAGCCGATGGTATCTTCCGTCGTCGCGTCGCGAACGATGAACTTGTCCTTGGCGCTGCGGCCGGTGTGCTTGCCGGTGGCAACCACGAGCGGCCCGTCCTTGGAAAGATGACCTTCCCCGTTCCGAACCGCGTGCTCGACGAGAGGCGCCGTAAGAAGATTCCAATGAACGGCAGCCGATGTCGAAATGCCCTGTTCGCTCAAGTCGAAGGAAGATTTGGCCTGCACACCTGTCTCCTGGTTCACTGTCCTGCGCTGCCGGTCTGACGGCGCGCAGGACCAATGGTCACAATGAATTGCACTTGTCATCTGCGCATAAGCAATTGACCTGTCAGCGTCAAACAACATGCATTGTGCACTGCCACGGAACGGGACACGGGCGCGCGGCTCATCGCGCGTGAGCACCCGGTCGTCTTGCCGTAACGATTTGCCCGCGAGTTGCGCTGGAAAGACGCTTGGTCTAATCGGGTCGTTCACGCAATGACATGGCACCGCGCAAGGCTCGATGAGCGCTTCGATCGCCCTGGTCGACGACGACCGCAACATTCTCTCCTCGCTCAGCATCGCCCTGATCGCTGAGGGGTTCTTGACGCGGCTCTATCCCGATGGGCAGGCAGCCTTGAAAGCGATTACGGAAAATCCTCCCGATCTTGTCGTCTGCGACATCAAGATGCCGAACCTTGATGGCATCGAATTGCTGCGGCGCCTGCGCGAGAGGAGCAGCCTTCCCTTCATTTTCCTGACATCCAAGAGCGACGAGCTGGACGAAGCGCTCGGCCTCGCCATGGGTGCGGATGACTATATCGCGAAGCCCTTTTCGCAGCGACTGCTCATCGCGCGCATCCGCGCCCTGCTCCGCCGCGCCGCGCTGACCCAAGCGAGCGACGAAGCGCCGACGGAAGGAACAGCCGAGACGATCCGGCGCGGCCGCCTGACGATGGATCCGGCGCGGCATCGCGTGCAATGGGACGGCACGGATGTGTCGCTGACAGTCACGGAGTTCATGATCCTGGAAGCGCTCGCCTTGCGGCCCGGCATCGTCAAGACGCGCAACCAGCTCATGGATGCCGCCTATCAGGACGACATCTATGTCGACGACCGCACGATCGACAGCCACATCAAGCGGTTGCGCCGGAAGTTCCGGGACGTCGCGCCGGATTTCAACGCGATCGACACATTATATGGCGCCGGATATCGTTTCAGCGAGGAATGAGGAGCGGCATGCGAGCGGTGAATGGACCACGCGCATCTCGCTCACGCGCCGCATCCTTGCGGTCAATGTCTTCGCGCTCGCCATTCTCGCGGGCGGTTTCTTCTATCTCGACAGCTATCGCACGCGGCTGATCGACGGACGGCTCGTCTCAATGGGCCGCGAAACGGCACTGATCGTCAAGGCGATGGAACTGGCCCGGGCGCGAGACCGGGATTCCCTTCTGGCGCGGTCCGCCCAAACGACCGGCATGCGCCTGCGCCTCTATGATGCGCCCGGAAACAAGCTGGTCGACAGTTTCCGGCTCGCCCCGCCGACCTACCGGCTGCGGCGCCCGGAGCAGGACCCGCTGCATATCAGGCTGGCCCGCGGCATCGATCGGGTGGTGGAAACGCTCGCCCTCGCCTCCGCGCCGCCTTATCTTGTCGAGCCCGCGACCGACAGGCTGGATCGCTGGCCGGAAGCGCGCGACGCGATGCGGAGCGGGAAGCCACAGGCGGCCTACCGCTTCGCGCC
This sequence comes from Sphingobium lignivorans, assembly GCF_014203955.1. Lineage (NCBI taxonomy): Bacteria > Pseudomonadati > Pseudomonadota > Alphaproteobacteria > Sphingomonadales > Sphingobiaceae > Sphingobium > Sphingobium lignivorans. Next base: position 1,625,428 of record NZ_JACHKA010000001.1, on the reverse strand, counting down.
GGATCGCACGCCTTTCCTGAGCGTCGCTCATCCCCTTCCCGGGGAAAGGCAATTGCTGCTGGCGACGATCAACGCCAGCGACATTACCGAGATCGTCCGGGCCGAGCGCCTGCGCATCAGCCTTGTGCTGGCAGCGGCGATCCTCGCATCCGTCCTCCTCTCCCTCTTCCTCGCGCGCACGATCGTCCTGCCGCTGCGCAGGCTGGCGCGGGCGGCGGTGCGCGTGCGGCTCGGCCGGGCACGCGAGGTGATCGTCCCCCGCCTGCCGGACCGGCGCGACGAGATCGGCATGCTCGCGCGCGCGATCTCGGACATGAGCCAGGCCCTGCGCCAGCGGATCGATGCCACCGACGCTTTCGCCGCCGACGTCAGCCATGAACTGAAGAACCCCATCGCCTCGCTCCGGTCCGCGCTGGAAGGCCTCAGCCAGATCAAGGACCCCGCGCTGCAGGCAAAGCTGCTCGACATCGCGCAGGACGATGTTCGCCGGCTGGACAGGCTGGTGAGCGACATTGCCGAGGCCTCCCGGATCGACGCGCAACTCTCGCGCACGCCATTCGAGCGCATCGATATCGGCCGCCTGATCGCCCGCATCGCCCGGGGGCATACGCCCCGACAGGGCGGCCCGCAGGTCAAGGTGAGCTATGCCGGCCCCGCACGAGGAAGTCTCTTCGTGATGGGCGACCCCCAGAAGATCGCCCGCGTCGTCGACAATCTGATCGACAATGCCATTTCCTTCTCGCCCGAAGGAGGCCGGGTGCGTCTCTTCGCCGAGCAGCAGGGCGATCAGGTCCAGGTCGCGATCGAGGATGACGGCCCCGGCGTGCCGGAAGCGGAGCGCGAAAAGATCTTCAGGCGTTTCCACAGCGTGCGTCCCGAGCGCGACGGCTTCGGCAAGCATAGCGGGCTCGGCCTGGCGATCGCGCGCACCATATTGGAAGGACATCATGGCGTGATCTGGGTAGAAGGCAGGGCGGATGGCAAGAAAGGCGCCCGGTTCGTCTTCACCATGCCGGGGGCCACGGCACCGTCCGCGCAGGGAAGCGAATGATGAGCGAAGATGCCGATGATCTCCTGCACGCATCCAGCGTGGCGATCGGCGGCCAGGGCCTCCTCATCATGGGGCCCAGCGGATCGGGCAAATCGGATCTCGCCCTTCGGCTGATCGACCGGGGCGCCACGCTCATCAGCGACGATTACACGCAATTGCGCGTGCACGAGGGAGGCCTGCGCCTCAGCGCCGCGCCGAACATCGCGGGGAAAATGGAAATCCGGCATCTCGGGATCGTGGAGATGCCCTATATGGAAGATGTGCCGGCCTTGCTGGCGATCCGACTGGACGAGCAGCCCCCGAGAATGCCCGAGACTTCCACCCATATCCTTCTGCACGGCATCATGCTGCCGCTCATCGTGCTGCGCGGCCTCGACGCTTCAGCCCCCATAAAGGCGGAATGGGCCATGAAGCGGACCAACCTTACCGGAAAGCTGCCATGATTCCCCCGCCCACCCCCAAGTCCATCCTGATCGTCACGGGCCTTTCGGGCGCCGGAAAATCGACCAGCCTGCGCACCTTGGAGGATGCGGGATGGGAAACGGTCGACAATCTGCCGCTCACCCTGCTGGACCGGCTGCTCGCGGCACCCCCGCCACAGGGCTATGCCGCCGGAGAGGATCGCCCGCTCGCCATCGGCATCGACAGCCGGACGCGCGGCTTTGCTGCCGACACCGTCCTGTCCGTCATCGCCTCGCTGCGCGATCAGGGGCGCAATCAGGTCGAGATGCTTTTCCTGGATTGCTCGGGAACCGTGCTCGAACGGCGCTATGCCGAGACGCGGCGTCGTCACCCTCTCGCCCCCGATCGCCCGGCGGCGGACGGCATCGCCCGGGAGCGCGAATTGCTGGAGCCCCTGCGCCGGGCCGCAGAGCACCTCATCGACAGCAGCGACTTCACCAGCAATGCGCTTCAGCAGGCGATCCGGCAGCGCTTTGCGGGCAGCTTCGAATCCACCCTCACGCTGCTGTCCTTCGGCTTTGCCCGGGGCGTGCCGCGCAATGCCGATCTCATGTTCGACATGCGGTTCCTGAGAAATCCTTATTGGGAGGAAGATCTGCGCGCGCTCGGCGGCCTCGACGCACCGGTGCGCGACTATGTGATGGCAGATCCCTTGTTCGAAAAGGCCGTCGGGCAGATCGAGGCGCTTCTCGGGACCGTCCTGCCGCGCTACAGCGAGGACGGCAAGGCTTATGTGACCATTGCATTCGGCTGTACCGGGGGGAGACATCGGTCCGTCTGCGTGACGGAGGAGATCGGTCAGCGCTTGCGCGCGGCTGGCTTTTCGCCCACCATCATGCACCGCAATCTGGAATCGGTGCAGCTGGACGCCTATGAGAACCGGCGCCAAGGCAAACAAACGGTAATTGAAGGGCGGGGCGCTAAATCGACATGATAGGACTTGTGCTCGTAACGCATGGCGGGCTTGCGACCGAATTTCGCATTGCCATGGAGCATGTCGTCGGCCCGCAGGAGGCGATCGAGACCGTCTGCATCGGTCCCGATGACGACATGGAAGCGCGCCGCGCCGACATCGCCGCGGCGGTCGACCGGGTCAATGACGGATCGGGAGTCATCCTCCTGACCGATCTGTTCGGCGGCACCCCTTCCAATCTCGCGATCTCACTGCTCGATGCCGGGCGAATCGAGGTCATCGCTGGCATCAACCTGCCGATGCTGATCCGTCTGGAAAGCGCCCGGCGCACGATGAGCGTGACGCAGGCCGTGGCCGCAGCGCGTGAAGCCGGGAAGAAATATATCAGCGTGGCTTCCGAGCTGCTCGGCGACATCCAGTGAGCGGGATGATGCTCAGCCAGACCGTGCGCATCGCCAACAAGCGGGGGCTGCACGCCCGCGCCAGCGCGAAATTCGTGACGCTCGCCAGCGGGCTCAAGGCGACCGTCACCGTGCGCAAGGATGGTCATGAAGTCGTCGGCACCTCGATCATGGGACTCATGATGCTGGGCGCGGCGATGGGCGACGACATCACGATTTCCGCTGCGGGCGAAGGCGCCGAGGAGGCTCTGGCCGCCATGACCGCGCTGGTCCAGGATCGCTTCGGCGAGGAATAGGCACAGACGCCTTGGCCCGAGAAATCACCGGCTTTTCCAATCCGCTCGTCAAACGGGTCCGCTCCCTGCGCGAGAAGAAGCTGCGCAAGCGGGAGGGGCTTTTCCTTGCCGAAGGGCTGCGCATCCTGACCGAAGCGCGTGAGCTGGGCGTGCTGCCCGAGATGATCTTCCTCGCCAGCGGCGCGGACCCCCATCCCCTGGCCAGCGCGCTGATCAATGCGGTGGAAGCGGCCGGCGGCGACGTGATTTTCACCACGCCGGATATTCTCGGCAAGATGTCCGGCAAGGACAATGCCCAGACCCTCATCGGCGTCTATCGCGATCGGTTGACGCCCCTCCCCGCACTCGACCGCGCCCGGGCGCCCATCTGGTTCGTCGCGCAGGCGATGCGCGATCCCGGCAATCTCGGCACACTGATGCGCATCGGCGACGCCGTGGGCGCGGGCGGCGTGATACTGGTCGATGATTGCGTCGATCCCTTCTCCGTGGAGGCCGTGCGCGCTTCGATGGGCGCGATCTTCACGCAGACCATCGCCCATGCGAGCTGGGATGAATTCCTCGCCTGGCTGCGCGCCGGGCCGGGTCAGCTCATCGGCACCAGCCTCAACACCGATCAGGACTATCAGGCGCCCGCTTATGTCCCGCCCGCTTTCCTGCTGATCGGCAATGAAGCGCGCGGTCTGCCCGCCGGCTACGAAGCCGCCTGCGACCTGCTGGTGAAAATTCCGATGCTGGGCCGTGCCGACAGCCTGAACGCGTCCGTCGCCGGGGCGGTGATGGCCTATGAGGTGCTGAACCAGTTGCGGCGAACCGGAGATCAGGGCACGGCGCCGCAAGCGCCGGAGTGAACGTACCGGTCAGCAGGAGGGGAATGTCTTGACCGAAACGACACGAGGCGGCCTTGCCGCGATGATGCAGCATCGGCGAGTGCTGGTCGCCAGCCTGGTGGGCACCACGGTAGAATTCTACGATTTCTATATCTACGCGACCGCCGCGAGTCTGGTCTTCGGACCGCTTTTCTTTCCCGCCAGTTCCCCCACCGCGCAGCTCATGGCCGCTTATGCCAGCTTCGCGCTCGCCTTCCTTGCCCGACCGCTCGGCGCGGCGGTGTTCGGCCATTATGGCGATCGGATCGGCCGGAAGTCGACGCTGGTCGCCTCGCTGCTGCTGATGGGCGGCTCTACATTCCTGATCGCCTTCCTGCCGACTTATGCGATGATCGGCTGGCTGGCGCCGCTGCTGCTCTGCATCCTGCGCTTCGGGCAGGGACTGGGGCTCGGGGGCGAATGGGGCGGCGCCGCGCTGCTCGCGGTGGAGAATGCGCCGCCCGGCTGGCGCGGGCGCTTCGGCATGATGCCGCAGCTCGGCGCCCCGCTGGGTTTCATCGCCGCGAACGGCCTGTTCCTCGTGCTCGGCCTCTGGCTGAGCGAAGCCGAGTTCCTGGCATGGGGATGGCGCCTCCCGTTCCTCGCCAGCGCCGCGCTCGTCATTCTGGGCCTGTGGGTGCGCTTGCGGCTGGGCGAAACGCCGGAATTCCGGGCCGCGCTCGATGCTGAGCCTCCGGCCCGCATCCCGATGGCGGAGCTGCTGACGCGCCATCTGCGCGCAACGATGGCAGGCACGCTCGCGGTCGTGGCCTGCTTCGCGCTCTTCTACATCTCCACAGCCTTCGCGCTCGGCTACGCGACGACGAGCCTTGGCATGGCGCGCGACCAGGTGCTGTCCATGCAGCTTGCCGCGATCTTCATGCTCGCGCTGGGCATCATTCTCGCCGGCTGGTGGTCGGACCGGCAATCGGCCGCCAAAGCGCTGATCGCCGGCTGCGCCGCGACCGTGCCGCTCGGTTTCGTCTTCGGCGCGGGGTTCAATGCCGATGCGCCTGCCCTGCTCTTCATGACCCTGGCCGTCGCGCTGCTGGTGATGGGCTTCACTTACGGGCCGCTGGGCGAGTGGCTGACCTCTCTCTTCCCGGCCCGCGTGCGCTATTCCGGCTCGTCCTTCGCTTTCAATGTCGGCGGCATTCTCGGCGGCGCCATGGCGCCCATCGTTGCGCAATATCTCGTCGCGACGCACGGAATCGGGGCGGTCGGGCTTTATCTCACCGCCGCCGGCATGGTCAGCCTGTTCGGTCTGGTCTGGCTCGCCCGGGAGTAACCGGCCCGGTTCCGCGCGAGCGGCGCCGGGCCAGCAGGTGCGCGCTCAGGCCAGCGCGCCGTGGCAGTGCTTGTATTTCTCGCCCGACCCGCAGGGGCACGGCGCGTTGCGGCTGATATTCTGGTCCGCATAGGGATTGTCGCCACCGGTCGCGCCCGCCATCGCCGGCGCCATGCGCGGGATGGTGGTGGTGATAAGGCCGCGCGTTCCCGCGTCGATATCCGCGCTGTTGTCCTCGCCGGTGAACGGATCGATGTGACTGGTAAGGAAGTCCGGCAGGTCCGGCAGCGGCGGCGGGGTCGGTTCCTGCAACTGGAACTCGATATGGCTGACCGTGTTCGTCACATCCTCGCGAATGCTGTTCAGCATGCGCTCGAACAGGGCGAAGGCTTCCTGCTTGTACTCGTTGATCGGCGTCTTCTGCGCATAGGCGCGCAGATGCACCACCTGCCGGAGCGCATCGAGCGTGGCCAGATGCTCCTTCCAGTGATGATCGAGATTCTGGAGCAGGATGCTCTTTTCGATGCTGGCCCATGTCTCGGGCCGGATCTGCGCGGTTTTCTCCGCCAGCGCCGCATCGGACATGGCGATGATCCGCTCGACGAAAATCTCGGGATCGACCGCGTCTTCCTTGAGCCAGCCGTCGATATCGGGCGTCAGCGCAAGGGTGCGCTCCACATCGGCCTTCAATCCCTCGACATTCCATTGCTCGGGATAGGTGCCCGGCGGGCAGGCCGCTCCCACGATGCCGTTGATCGTCTCGTGACGCATATCTGTCACGACGTCGTTCACGGACCCGGCATCCATGATGTCACTGCGCTGCTCGTAGATGACCTTCCGCTGGTCGTTCATCACGTCATCATATTCGACGACCTGCTTGCGGATGTCGTAGTTGCGCTGTTCGACCTTCTTCTGCGCGGTCTCGATCGCCTTGCTCATCCACTTGGACGGCGGCAGCGCCTCCCCGTCCTCGAGCGAGGAGCGCATCATGCGGGCAAAGAGCGTGTCCGGCCCGAAGATGCGCAGCAGATCGTCATCGAGGCTCAGGTAGAAGCGGCTGAGGCCGGGATCGCCCTGACGACCGGACCGGCCGCGCAGCTGATTGTCGATGCGGCGGCTCTCGTGCCGCTCCGTGCCGAGCACGAACAGGCCGCCCGCATCGAGCACCTGCTGCCGCTCGGTCTTGATCTCCTCCCGGATGCGCTCGATCGCGGCGTCGCGCTCGGGCCCCTCGGGCATGGCATTCAATTCGTCCTCGACGCGGAATTCGAGGTTGCCCCCAAGCTGGATGTCCGTGCCGCGACCGGCCATGTTGGTCGCGATGGTGACCGCGCCGAGCCGGCCGGCCTGCGCCACGATTCGCGCTTCGCTATCGTGGAAGCGCGCGTTCAGCACGCTGTGCGGCACATTCTCCTGCTTCAGGAAGGCGGACAGCAGCTCGGATTTCTCGATGGACACCGTGCCGACCAGCACCGGCTGGCCCTTCAGCTGATGTTCCTTGATCGTCTTGGCGATGCCTTTGAACTTGTCCTCAAGGCTCTTGTAGAAAAGATCCTCGTCGTCCTGGCGCTGCACAGGCAGGTTCGTGGGGATGGTCACCACGTTCATCTTGTAGATGTCGTAGAACTCCGCCGCCTCGGTGGAGGCTGTACCTGTCATGCCGCTCAGCTTGGGGTACATGCGGAAATAATTCTGGAACGTGATCGAGGCGAGCGTCTGGTTCTCGGGCTCGATGTTGACGCCTTCCTTGGCTTCCACCGCCTGATGCAGCCCGTCCGACCAGCGCCGGCCATCCATCATGCGGCCGGTGAACTCGTCGATGATGACGACCTTGCCGTCCTTCACGATATAATCGATGTCGCGCCGGAACATGAAGATCGCGCGCAGGGCCTGGTTCACGTGATGAACGACCTGCGTGTTCTCGAAATCGTAGAGATTGGCGCCCTGCAGCAGCCCGGCTTCCTCGAGCATGCGCTCGACCTTCTCGGTCCCGTCCTCGGTCAGGACGATGCTGCGCTGCTTTTCGTCCTTCTCGAAGTCCGTGTCGGAGAGCTGCCGCACCAGCTTGTCGACGGCGATGTAAAGCTCGGACTTGTCGTCGGTCGGGCCGGAAATGATGAGAGGCGTGCGCGCCTCGTCGATCAGGATCGAGTCCACCTCGTCGACGATCGCGAAGTTGAACGGCCGCTGCACCATCTGGTTGCGCTCATACTTCATGTTGTCGCGCAGATAGTCGAAGCCCAGCTCGTTGTTGGTCGCGTAGGTGATGTCGGCCTCATAGGCCTCGCGCCGCTCCGCTTCACTCAGATTGGGCACGATCACCCCGGTGGTGAGGCCAAGGAAATTGTAAAGCCGGCTCATCCATTCGCAGTCGCGCCGGGCCAGATAGTCGTTCACGGTGACGACGTGGACGCCCTTCCCCTCCAGCGCATTGAGATAGGTAGCGAGCGTGGCGACCAGCGTCTTGCCCTCGCCGGTGCGCATCTCGGCGATCTCGCCGCGATGGAGCACCATGCCGCCGATCAGCTGCACATCATAATGGCGCTGCCCGAGCGTGCGCTTGGCGGCTTCGCGCACGGTAGCGAAGGCTTCCGGCAGGATCTGGTCCAGCGTGGCACCCTCAGCGAGGCTGGCGCGGAACTTGGCGGTCTGGGCGACGAGCGTCGCGTCATCCATCGCGGAAATCGTGGGCTCGAAGGCGTTGATCTGCTCCACGGTCTTGCGCAGCGACTTGACGTAGCGATCGTTGGACGAGCCGAAAAGGGATTTGGCGAGTGCGCCGAACATGGGCTGAATCCTGTCATGGGAATACGGGTCTGGGAACCGGCGTGCAGCCGGGAACGCACGCGCATTTCAGCGCGCTGGAGGCATGCGGACCGCCGGGAGCGGCCCGGAACGGCTTATCTCAGCCAGCTCTGCCGGATGGCGAGGCGCGTGTTCATGGCGAGGGGACGCACGACCTGCGCACGCGGCGCATCCGTCCACGTCACAGGCGCCACGTCAACCGGCCGCGATGCGGACGAAGCGGCGATCGCGGCGACCCCCGCGACGGCCGCAACGGCGCTCTGCTCCACCTGTGCCCGCTCGACCGGCCGCTCTCCGGCCACAAGGCCGGTCAGCGACGCCAGAAGCGCGGAAAGGAGGATCATTAGTTGCAAGCGAGAAACACTCCGCCGTTGGACGATGCCCACATAAGGGCCAATACCGCCTTCGTCTATTCCATTCGGGATTAACAGGCAGCGAATAGCGCGCTCAGTCAGCCAGTCGCCAGACGACTCGCCGCTGATCCACCGCCCGTATGGCGCGCCCCTGCGCATCGCGAGCGGGCTCGTATCGGCCATTGCGCAGGATGAGACGGCAGGCAGCCTCGTCCAGCGCGGCGTGGGCGCTAGCGCGAACGACATGGCATTGCCCTGCGCGACCATCGGTCTCGATGGTCCATGCGATGTGCGACACGCCTGACTGTTCGTTGCGAAGCGCTTCCATGGGATAATCGTCGTTCGTGATCCAGGTCGCCGGGCCACGGCCCCGGGGCGCCTTGCTTCCAGGTGGCAATATGATGACGGGAGGCGGCCCCGGCGTGATCGCAGACCCCGCCATGCCAAGGTCGATGGTCAGATCCTGCACCGCGAGATGCACGACGCGCCCGGCGCGGCGCGTCAGCCCGTCGACAGGGACGTGACTCCAGGCAAAAGCGAGAAGGGTCGCAATGGCGATGACGCCCCCAAGCGCATTCAGCAGATCCGACGACTTCCTGTTCATGGCGCCTCCCGGACGCTTGCCTATGCGAATTCCCGGCCGCCAGCAAAGCCATGGATGCGATCCCTTGATTCGCCCGATTTTTGGGTCCATCGCGCGGCCATGACCGAACGCTCTCCCCTTGCCCGCCCTTTCCCCGCCCTGCCTACTATCGAAGGCGTGACACCGCGCATTGCGCGCGCACGATACAAGGAATGGGACCGGTGCGATCTCACTTATGTCGCGCTGAGCGAAGGCACGGCCGTCGCCGGTGTGTTCACGCGCAATGTCTGCTCGTCCACGGAAGTCGAGCTGGGCCGGGAAAGCGCGGCTGGCGGCCGGGCTCGCGCGCTTATCGTGAATGCCGGGAACAGCAATGCCTTCACCGGCTATCGGGGCCGCGAGGCGGTCGACCAGATTCGCACGCAGGTCGCCGCGCATCTGGGCTGCTCGATCGATGAAGTCTTCGTGAGCTCGACCGGCGTGATCGGCGTGCCGCTGCCGCAGGACAAGGCACGCGCGGGCGTGGATGCCGCGCTCACCGCTGCGCCCTGCACCTGGGAGCAGGCGGCCGAGACGATCGGCACGACCGATACGTTCGCCAAGGGGGCAACGACCAGCGCGATCGTGGATGGCAGGACGGTTCGGCTGGCCGGGATCATCAAGGGATCCGGCATGATCGCGCCGGACATGGCCACCATGCTGGGTTATGTGTTCACGGACGTGGCGATCGAGCCCGCCCTGCTCCAGCAGATGCTCGACACCTGCAACCGGGCGAGCTTCTCGTGCATCACTGTGGATGGGGATACCTCGACGAGCGATACCGTCCTCGTCTTCGCCACAGGCAAGGCCGGCAATGCACCGCTCAGAACGATGGACGATCCGGGCGCGGACGCATTCCTGTCCGCGCTGGACGACATATGCGGGCAACTGGCCAAGCTGGTGGTGCGGGACGGCGAAGGCGCCCGTAAGTTCATCGAGATCGCCGTCAGCGGCGCCGCGAGTGACGAGAGTGCCCGCAGGGTGGGGCTCTCGATCGCCAATTCCCCGCTCGTGAAGACGGCGATCGCGGGCGAAGATGCGAACTGGGGCCGCGTGGTCATGGCCGTCGGCAAGGCCGGGGAACCGGCCGACCGGGACCGGCTGGCCATCCGGTTCGGCGATATATGGGTCGCAAAAGATGGCCTTGCGGTCGAGAGCTATGACGAGACGCCAGTTGCCGATCATTTGCGTGGTGGCGAAATCCGTATCGGCGTCGATCTGGGGCTGGGCGATGGCAAGGCGACAGTGTGGACCTGCGACCTGACCCACGGCTACATCTCGATCAACGCCGATTACCGGAGCTGATCCCATGGACGCGCTGACGGACTCGGTCGCCGATCTGATGCGGGCCGTGGCGCGCGATGTCGTGCTGCCGCGCTACCGCAATCTCGCCACGCACGAAGTCGAGGAGAAGACCGCCGGCGAGCTGGTGACCATCGCCGACCGGGAAGCCGAAGAGCGCCTCAACGAAGGGCTGGCGAGATTGCTGCCCGAGGCCGGTCTCGTGGGCGAGGAAGCCTGCGCGGCCGATCCGGCCCGGATGAACGATCTCGCAACAGGCCTGAACTGGCTCATCGATCCTATTGATGGAACAGGAAATTTTGCTGCAGGGCGCCCCCCTTTCGCGATCATGGTCGCGCTGGTCGATGCGGGCGTCACGCAGGCGGGCTGGATGCTCGATCCCCTGACCGGCCGTCTTTGCCATGCCGCGCTCGGCCAGGGCGCGAGCATCGATGGCGAGCGCGTGATCGCGCGTGAGAGCGGCGCCGCCTTGCCGATTGCCGGCATCTCCTTGCTCTTCGTGAAGCCGGAAGACCGGCAAGGCCTCATCGACCGGATCGAGGGCCGCTTCGCCATGGCGGACATCCCCCGCTGTGCCGGTGAGCAATATCCGCGCATCGTGCTTGGCACGCATGACCTCGCCGTGTTTGAGCGGACCTTGCCATGGGATCACGCACCCGGCGCGCTGTTCGTCAACGAGGCGGGTGGCCGCGTAGCGCGCCCGGACGGATCACCCTACAGGCTCGGCGCCGAGCCCGGACGCGGCATGCTTGCCGCCGCCTCCCCCGCCATGTGGGACCGGGCAGCGGAGATTCTTTACCGCTGAGCGAAAGCCGGTCGCCGTTTCTGCGTCCGTCAGCCTCGCTTTTTCCTGTCCTACACCGCTGTTCTTATGGCAGCCCTGCCGGTCACCGCATCCTGTCGAAAGGGTGCTGGCAAGCAGGGTTCTTTCTCATTGGAGGGATTTTCATCATCCGGCCAGCCCGCACAGGCTTGCCGGGCGGGCTCCGGCGTCCGCCGCGTCGGTCCACCGCAAAGCGCACGGAGAGCGGAAGATGAGACGGACGGGTCGTCATCTTCGTCAACTTCCGGACTGGAGCGCCATGTTGGACAGGCCGGCGGCGCAGTCATGGAGACCCCGCGCGATCCCTCGGTCCATCCCGTTCTCATGTGGCCGGGCATCGGCATGGCTCTCTGCGACTCGGCTTGTTTCAGTCCGGGCGCCGATCCTCTGGCGGGAGAAAGCCGAAACTTTCACGGCAACCAAAATATAGCCGGCAACAGATTGATTTTGAAAGATATATATCCAGTAAACCTGGTTTATCCAGCACTCCGCCATCTCGTGCATCATGTTTCGGATACGTCTCCCGGTCGATGGCGGACCGAGACCGGAAGACGTCTTCCCGAAAAACCTTACAGCTCGCCTTCGAGCCAGCCCTTGAGCGCACTCTTGGGCGCGGCGCCGACCTTGGTGGCGGCGGGCGCACCATTCTTGAAGAGGATCATCGTGGGGATGCCGCGCACGCCATAGCGCGCGGGCGCGTCGGGATGCTCGTCGATGTTGATCTTGGTGATCGTCACCTTGTCACCGAGCTCCTCGCTGATTTCCTCCAGCGCCGGCCCGATCATGCGGCAAGGGCCGCACCATTCCGCCCAGAAATCGACCAGCACAGGCTTGTCGGCCGCAATCACATCGTCATGAAAACTCGCGTCGGAAATCGCCTTGGTGGCCATGATCGCAAACTCCTTGCATCTTTGCGTTGTTATCTAGTCAGCCGGACCGCCCGTCTCAAGATTGTGGGCGGACAAGTTGTGCTCCGCCGGTCCAAAGCGGGGCTTGTGGGCGGAAAGCAGCGCGGCCGGCAAATCGATGAGACGCGGTCCCGCCGTGTAGAGCAGGCTCGCGCGAATTTGCCGCTCGGGAAAGATCTCCGCCAACGCCGCGACATAGGCCGCCATCTGGCGGACATGCGCGAGGGGCACCTGCGCCACGTCCGCCGGCACGGCCCGCCCGGTCTTGAAATCCACGACATGGACGTCCTCGTCCCGCACCAGCAGCCGGTCGACCGTGCCGGCGATCACCTGGCCGTCGACCACTGCGGCGACCGGCGCTTCCGCAAGCGCGCTGGGTCCGAACAGGGCGGCATGAGCGGGATCGTCGAGCACGGCGAGCACATGCGCCACCAGCACCCCGCGCGCGGCGGGATCGGCAAGACCGCCCGGCCCCGCCAGCCAGCGCTCGGCCGCCGCTGCACGCTCTTCGCCCGGAAGGTCCGGCAGGCGCTCGAACAGCGCATGCAGCAGGCGCCCCCGCTCCGCTGCCGCCCGCATGGCGGTATCGGGCGGCGGATCGGGCACGTCATCGTCCACGGCCGCCGAGGGCGCCAGCGGGCGCGGCGGCCGCGCTTCCGTGGGCGCGGGCGCATGCAGCCAGTCGGGCAGAGCCTCATCCACCCCACCGGGCGTCTGGTCGCCATCGCCCCGCGCGGGCCGGGCAGGCGGCAGTCCGGCCGGGCCTTGCCAGGCGAAACCCTCGCCCCACTCCTCCATGGCAAGACGATCCGCGCCGAGCCGCCGCATCGCGCGCTCCACCGCCTGATGCCAGCTCCCTTCCGGCACCACGCCTTTGGCGCGGCTGCCAAGCGCGCCGGTCACGATCAGTTGCTCCTCCGCCCGCGTGAGAGCGACATAAAGCAGCCGCCAATGCTCCTCCATGTCGAGCCGCTGCGCCGCATCCATCGCGGCCTCGATAGGCGGCGCGGCCTCGCCCTTGCCCGGGCGGATCAGCGGCAGCGAGGTCTTTGCCACGGGCAGGTCCACCGCATCGGCGCGCGGCCGCTGGCCGGGATCGAAGGCGGCATCGGCAAGGATGACGATCGGTGCTTCCAGCCCTTTGGAGCCATGGACGGTCATCACCCGGACCATGTCGCCCCCCTCGCCCAGCTCCCGCTTGATGTCCGCATCGCCGCGATCGAACCAGTCGATGAAGCGCTGGAGCGACGGGTGGTCGTCCGCCTCGAAGCCGAGCGCGGCATTGATGAGCTCGTCGATCGCATCGCGCGCTTCCTCGCCCAGACGCGCGACGAGCTTGCGCCGCCCATCCATCGGCCCGGACAGGATGGCTTCCAGATAGCGATAGGGCGTGGTGAAATCCGCCGCTGCCAGCAGCCCGCGCAGCGGCGCCAGCGCCTCCGGCGCGGCATTCTCGCGCAGATGCCCCCAGAGCGAACCACGGCGGGGAATCGCGCGGGCCAGCAGATCCTCCTGGCTCCAGCCGATCAGCGGCGAGACGAGCAGGCCCGCAAGATTGAGATCATCTTCCGGCTGCACGGCAAAGCGCAGTGCCGCCAAGAGGTCCCGCACCGCGAGGGGCGTCTGCAACCGCAAGCGATCGACGCCCGCCACCGGCACGCCCGCTTCATAGAGTCGCGCCACGATGAGGCGGGAAAGCGCGCCGCGACTGCGCAGCAGCACGAGAACGTCGCCGGGCCGCGCATCGCGCCCCTTGCTGGCGAGCGGCGTGCCGATCAGCGCCTTCACGAGTCGCGCGATCTTCTCGGCATGGCGGCGCTGATGATCCGAGAGCCAGTCTTCCTCGCCTTCGACCGGGCCGTCCTCGACCTCCTCCGCGCCTTCGCCTTCCGTCTCGCTCTGCGCGACGATCAGGGACGTGGGCGGCAGCAGCAGCACGCGTCCGGGATGACGCCGGGCGCTCTGGTGCGGCGCGGATGGCGATTCGAGCCCGAACTCGGCATGACCGACCTCATCCAGCACCGCGTCGACGACATCCAGCACCGCCGGCATGGAGCGGAAGCTGAGCGCCAGCGGCAATTCCTCGAAGGGATGGCTGACTCGCCCGGCCGCCACGCGGAATTCCCGCAGCGCGCCGAGGAAGGCTTCGGGGCTGGTGCCCTGGAAACCGAAGATCGCCTGCTTGGTATCCCCCACGACGAACAGGGTGCGCAGGGCCGAAAGTCCGTCATCCTCGACCTCGAGGAATTCTTCCACGATGGACCAGACGATGCTCCACTGCGCATCATTGGTATCCTGCGCCTCATCGACCAGAATATGGTCGACGCGCTGGTCCAGCTTGTAGCGGATCCATTCCGCCATGCCGGGGCGCGTCAGCAAGGCGCTGGCATGGCCGATGAGATCGTCGAAATCCACGGCGCCCGCCTGACGCTTGGCTTGCGCATAAGCGCGGGCATAGGCGCGTCCGGCATGGAGCCCCCGCGCAGCGAGATGCACGAAAGCGACATGGCGCCGCAGATCGACCAGCGCCCGGATGGCCTCGCCGCAGGTGGTCGCCAGCGCGACATAATCGGGCGCGGCGGCGAGCAGCTTGTCCCGGTTGCGATTCTTGACCTCGCCTTCCCGGGTCAGCAACGCGCTGCAGAGCTCGTCCAGCCCTTCCGCCCGCGCCTGCGGAGCCGCGGCCAGCCAAGCAGCGATGCGATCGGCCGTTTCCAGCCCCGATTTCGCGCCCCATGCGGCGTTGGCAGCGGCGATCTGCCGCAGAAGTGCCACCGGAAAGGCTGCATCCACGCAGCGCTCGGCCAGCACGCTCTCGACATCGCCGGTGGGCAGATCGAGCTGATCCAGCAGCGCCTCTTCCAGATCGTCCGGCAAGGCATCGAGCGCCCTCGCCGCACGCACGCATCGGGCGAGATAGGCCTGCGTGCCTTCCTCCCCCAGCCGCAGCGCCAGCATCTCGATGGCGGAAAGGAGCGGCTCGTCCGCGTCGCGCTGCGCGGTCTCGATCATGGCGATGAGCGCCCGGCGCGAGAGCTCCGCCTGCCCGCGATCGTCCAGCGGCTCGAAGCCAGGCACCAGCCCCGCCTCCAGCGGGAAGGCGGCCAGCAGCGACTGGCAGAAGCTGTGGATCGTCTGGATGCGCAGGCCCCCGCCAGTCGCATCGAGCACGCGGGCGAAAAGCAGGCGCGCTTTCTCGCGCATGGCAGGATCGGCCACTTCGCCCAGCGCCTCAAGGTCGCGGAACAGGTCGACATCATCGACCTGCACCCAGCGGGCGAGCCGGCCATGCACGCGCTCGGCCATCTCCGCCGCACCGGCCTTGGTGAAGGTGAGGCACAGGATGCGCTCGGGCGCGACATCCTGCAGCAGCAGCCGCAGGACCCGAGCGGAAAGCACCGCCGTCTTGCCCGTGCCGGCGGACGCCGTCACCCAGCGATGCCCACGCGGATCGGACGCGCCGGCCTGATCGCCCGTGAGGGGATGAAGAATGCCGACCTCAGCCATCGCCACCACCTGACCGCCCGCCCCGGCCGAACCATTCGTCGAGCCGCATGAGCTGGTCATAGTCCGTGAAGACCGGCGCATCCGAATGCGGCCGCGCCGTGAACGGCTCTCCCCCCGTCAGCCAGCGCGCCGCCGCTTCATCGAAGAAGCGCTCGACCATGGGCAGGAAGGCATCGGTCACGATCCGCTTGTGCGCTCCGCGCGGGTCCGTGAGCGGGCGCTTGTAACCGAACGCGCCCTTGGCGGACTTGCCGAGCTTCCAATATTCGAAGGCGCTGACCGGTGTGCCTCGCGCCACCCCCGCCGCCTCCTCGAATCCGCCCTCGCGCGCGATGAGGCCGAGCAGGCCGAGCTGGAGCGAATAGCCCGCCTCGACCTGCCGCACGGATGCGGTGGCGCCACTCTTGTAGTCGACCACAGCGAGCGCACCATCGGCGAGCCGGTCCATCCGGTCCGGCTTGCCGCGCAGCACGACGCCGCCCCGCTCGATCTTCCCCCAGCGTTCGCCGAACAATATCGTGCGCCCCGTTTCGCGCTGCACCGCCACTTCCGCCGCGACCCAATCCAGGCCGGCCAGCAGGCGCGGCTGCCAGAGCGCCCGCAGCAACGGATGCGCGGCAGCGCCCGCGATCATGTCCTGCGCAAGGGCCGCCAGCCGGGCCGGATCGCCGCTGCCTTCCTCCATCCAGCGCTGCAGCACGTCATGCGCACGCGTGCCGCGCCAGGCCGGGCCGGGATCGGCATCGACCGGCTCCAGTGGGGAGAGGCGGAGGATTCGAGCCGCGTAGAAAGCATAGGGATCGGCACGCAAGCGATCGACGTCCGTGACCGCGATCTCCTTCGGTCGCACCTCCACCGGCGGGCATGGCGCGGGCACCGGCGTGGCCGGCGCCGCTTGGACTGGCCGGTCGATCATGCGCGCGAGCGCGATCAGGCGCTTGTCTTCCACCCAGCGCTCGCCGGTCATGGCCTTGAGCCGCAGCCAGAAGCGCGACGCGACCGTCGGCGCCGAGGAATCGCGCCGGGCGCGCGACAGGATGACCTGCGGCGCCCCCAGCCCGTTGGCGAAATCATGGGCCGAAAGGCCGATCCGATAATCCAGCCCTGGCAGGCCGAGCGCATGGCGAATGCGTGGGGCCAGCCACGGGTCCGGCGACGGCAGGCCGGGCCACACGCCTTCGTTGAGCCCCGCGAGGATCATGAGATCGGCCTGCTGGAGTCGGGCTTCGAGCAAGCCCAGTATCTGCACGCGAGGATGACCGCCCTGCGGCGGACGGACAGCCTCGGCCGTCAGGATCTGCGCCAGCATGCTCACGAAGCCGGCCGGATCGGCAGTGGGCGGCCCATGCGGCGCCGCAGCCTCTGCCTCCGCCATCAGCCGGGCGGCAGAATGCCCCTGATGCCCCGACCAGACCCGCTCGCCTGTGAGCGCCGAGGCTGCCCCGCGCAACGCCGCAAAGAGATCGGGCAAGGGCCGCTCGGCAGCGAAGGCGGACTCGATCTCGCCGAGCATCGCGGCGACGCCGGGCCACCAAGGCCGCAACGCGGCACGAAGGGGTTCCCGTCGCCCGCCCTCTTCCGCGAGCAAGCCGGCGATGCCGTCGAGCCCCGCTGGCGGCCGGGGGCCGCGCAGCAGGAGGTCGAGCCGCCGCACCTGCTCCAACCAGGCAAGGCGCCCCTCCCCCGCCATCACGAGCGGATGCTTCAGCAGGGCGAGCAAGGCGACAGGCGCGAACCGCTCCGCTCCGGCCTGGGCCAGCGCCAGCAGCAGCGTGCCCGGCGGCAGTTGCGCGAGCGGCCGCCCCGCACTGTCGTCAGCCTCGATACCCCAGCGCCGCAGATGCGCGGAGACGCGCGTGGCAAGGGCGCGATCCGGCGTCACCAAAGCCGCCGTCCGGCCGGGCGTTTCCACGGCCTCGCGCAAGGCGATGGCGATGGCCTGGGCTTCCTCGGCGGGGCTGGCAGCCTCTATGCCGCGCACGTCCCGCAGGGCGCGTTCTCCGCGCGGCACCTTCGGCCACCCGCCCGTCAGCAGCGCGGGCAGCATCGCATTGCTGATCGCCCGGCCCCGCACCGCGCGCGCGTCATGCTCGCTGCCCCAGCGCCAGAGTGCCACCTCGTCGCGGTGCACGCCCATCCGCTCGAGCATCAGCTTGAGCGCGAACTGGGGATGGGTTTCCTGTGGCGGAACTGCCCGCTCGCGCCCCGGCTCAGGCACCGTTACCGGGCCAATCGCGTCCCATTGCTCCGGCGTCAGGTTGAGGTCGAGATCGGGCAGGACGACCATGCCGTCCGGCAGGTCCGCCACCACACGCAGCAGACCCGCCACCGCGGGCGCACTGGTAACGATACCCGCCGCCACCACGAATCTGTCCGGCGGGGCCGTGCGCCAGCGCCCGGCGACATGATCCAGCAGCCGGTTGCGCCGCTCGGCCATGTCGATGCAGCCCCGCAGGGCCAGCGCCTGCTGCCAGGCCGCCATCAGCTCCTCGAAGGCGCCAAAGGCGCTGCGCCAGTGGCTGGAGAGTTCGTCCGGCTCCAGCGCCTTCAGGTCCGAGGGCGCCTTGCGCTCCACGATGAGCTGGTCGAGCGTGCGCGCCAGCGCAGCGGCGAGACGCCAGGCCTCGCCCATTTCGATCCGGTCCCCGGCCTTTGCGCGCTGCTCGCGCACCAGCCGGGCCAGCATCATCAGTCGCTCGGTCGATCCGATGGCAGGAGGCAGCACCGCGTCCGCGCCCAGCGGAGCGAGCGCATTGCCCAGCGTCTGGTCGAGATCGACATCGCCCACGGGCACGAGGCGGGGCAGCAGCAGGCCGCTGCCAGACGCGCGCACGAATGCGTCACGAACGGCGCGCACCGCGCGATTGTTGGGGAGGAGGATGATGCCCCGCGCCAAGCGTAACCCGCCATCCTCGCGGCCGTGGCGCGCCAGCAGGCCCGCTGCCAGCGCATCCGAAAAAGCCCGGTGGGCGGGAATGGTATAGAGAGCGGGCGCGCGCCGCTCAGACACTGGCGAGCGCCGCCTCGACCAGCGGAATGGCCTGCGGCGTCCCGACATCGAACCACAGGCCGGCATGGGTCATGCCATAAGCGCGCCCCTCCGCGATGGCCCGATCCCAAAACACATTGGTGGAGAAGACATCCGAGGGGGGCTCGACAATGAGCCGGGGCGACAGGATCTGGATGCCCGTGAAGACGAACGGCGCGACGCGCCCGGACCGGCGGCGGCTAAGCCGGCCATTCGCATCCATGTGGAAATCGCCCAGCCCCCTGTGGCCGGTCGCCCGCGCATGGGGGATCATCAGCAGCAGGGCATCCATCGCCCTGTCGACCCAGCGCGCCGCCAGCGCGCCGATCGCATCGAACGGGCCATTGATCCAGAGATTGTCGCTATTGGCGCACAGGAACGGCTTGTCACCGAGCAGCGGCAGGGCCTTCACCAGCCCGCCGCCCGTTTCGAGCAACTTGTCACGCTCGTCCGAGATCACATAGTCCGCACCGGTGCGCCGCGCGCGGGCAGCCAGATGCGCCTCGATCGCATCGGGCAGATAATGGACATTGACGATGATGCGGCGGATGCCGGCTTCCTCGATCCGGTCGAGCGCATGATCCAGCAAAGGCTGGCGCGCGACGCGGATCAGCGGCTTGGGCCGGGTGGCGGTGAGCGGACGCATGCGCTTGCCGAGGCCTGCCGCCATCAGCATCGCGGTCTCGAGTTCGATGCTCATGCCGCATTCTCGTCGCTATGCAGCGGCCCGCGCGCCTGTGTCGGTACATTGACAGCGAACCATGCGGCGACGGGCGCCAGCGCCGGATGCGCAAGATCGCGCTCCAGAAGCCCCCACATGCGCGGCAGGAAATCGAGGTAGCGCGGCTTGCCGTCGCGTTTCCAGAGCCGGGTGAAGATGCCAATGATCTTGGCGTTGCGCTGTGCGCCGAGCACCGCATAGGCTGCCTCGAAATCCGCCGAGACCGCCGCGACGGACTGGTAATGAGCCAGCATCGCCCGCTCGACCTCGGGCGAGACGTCGCGCCGCGCGTCCTGCAGGAGAGAAACGAGATCATAGGCGGGATGCCCCGCCAGCGCGTCCTGAAAATCGAGCAGGCCCAGGCCATGCGAGCGTGCATGGTCCGGCAGCAGCATGATATTCTCGGCGTGATAGTCCCGCAGCACCGTCACCACCGGCGCCGCATCGCCCTCGACGATCGGCAGCACCTGATCCCAGGCGGCGATGTAGCTCTCCTGATCGACGTCGAGCCCGGCGGCGGGGCAGAACCATTCGGGAAGCAGCCCTGCCTCGCGCTGATAGACGGCACGATCATAAGGCGGGAGGTCGGCCTTGGCCGGTTGCCGGTGCAGCAGCGCAAGCAGATCCACCGCGCGGGTATAGACCGCCATTTCCTCCTCAGGAGCGGCATCGACATATTCGCGCACGCGCGCATCGCCGAAATCCTCCAGCAGGACGAGACCCTGCGCCAGGTCACGCGCGAGGATGGCGGGCGCGGCGAAGCCATGGCCGCAAAGCCATTCCCCCACGGCGATGAACGGACGCGGATCCTCGTGCGGCGGCGGCGCGTCCATCAGGATCGCCCGGCGATCGCCATCCACGATCCGGAAATAGCGGCGGAACGAGGCATCGCCGGCAAGCGGGAGGATCTGCGCACCTTTCCATCCGGCAGCGGCAAGAAAAGCGGGAGCGCCGGCGGGCGGAATCATGGGAACGGCCATCGGCTTTCCCAAGACCGGGGGAGGCGCGCTGTCAAGACTCGCCCGCCCTCGCCGGACGGCTCGATCGTCAGCGCCAGCGCATTGCCCGCATAGCGACCGCCAAGCCGATCGGGCCATTCGATCACGAGCACGCCCTCGCTCAGCCAGTCGTCGAGTCCCAGTTCCTCCAGTTCGCCTTCCTCCTCGATGCGATAGAGATCGACGTGGGCGAGCGGCAGCGCCGTTTCCGGTGGTTCATAACCCTGCAGGATCGCGAAGGTGGGGCTGGGCACATCGCCCGTGAAACCCAGGCCGCGCAGCAGGCCACGCGCGAGCGTCGTCTTGCCAGCCCCCAGCCCGCCTTCCAGCATCAGGACGTCACCGGGGCGAAGCTGCCCGGCAAGCGCCTCGCCGGCAGCCTGTGTGTCTTCCGGCCCGGCAAGCGCGCGCGTCACGATGCGCATGGCGTCATTCGCCACGCGGCAGCTCGATCGTGACGATGGTGCCTTGCCCCGGCTCCGACACCAGGCTCACCGAGCCGCCATGGGATTCCACGAACTGGCGCACGAGCGGCAGGCCGAGCCCCGTAGTCTCCCCGGCCGCATTGCGCCCGAACCGCGCGAAGCTGTCGAACAGGCGGGCCTGCAGCCGGGATTCGATGCCGGGGCCGTCATCCGAGACGATGATGCGCACGCTCTTGTGCGTGCCCTCGCCATGGATCAGCACCCGCCCACCGTCCTGAACGAAGCGCACGGCATTATCAACCACATGCTCCACGGCTTGCCGGATGCGCCGTTCATCACCGACGATCGTGCCCAGGTTGGGCCGCAGCGCCAGCGCGATCGTGACGCCGCGCGCCTGCGCCTTCTCCTCGAAGGCAGCGGCAAGCCCCGTCACGAGCGGTTCCACCTCCACCGGCTTGCGCTCGATCGGCAAGCCCCCCGCCGCGCCCTGCGTAAGATCGAGCACATTGTCGATCAGGCGCGCGAGGCGCATGGTGCTGGCGATGATCGCATCCACATATTCGCGCGCCTGGGGCGTCAGTTCTCCCGCATAGCCGGACTGCATCATCTCCGCGAAGCCGGCAATCGAGGTCAGCGGGGTCCGCAATTCGTAGCTCATGTTGGACACGAAAGCGGTCTTCACCCGATCGGCATCCTCGAGCGCTTCGTTGCGGTCGCGCAGCGCCTGCTCGATACGGCGGCTGTCCGAAATATCGAGCATGACGAACAGCGCATTGCCGTCTGGCAGCGGAATGGCCGCGAACTCGAAATAGCGTCCATCGGCGAACGCGATGCGTCCGCCCCGCTGGCGGCGCTCGACGGTCGCTGCCCGGATGAGCTGGTGAACGAGGCTCGATTGCTGCGGACGCGCCAGCCGGTCCGCCAGCGCCGACATCAGCTCATCGACGCGCGGATGGGTGGCGAGCAACACTTCCTGCACGGCCCATATTTGGCGGAAGCGACTGTTCCAGAGATGGAGGCGCCCATCGGCCGCGAACACGGCAATCGCTTCGAACAGATTGTCCAGAGTAGCGGTACGCACGCGCAGCAGCGTATCGCGCGCGCTCGACAGCTGCACATGCTCGGTCCGATCCTCGAAGATCAGCAGCAGGCCGCCATCCGGGAGCGGCTGGGCATAGACGCGCATATGCACGCCATCGCGCAGCCGCCAATGCTCCTCACGGGCATTGGGCGACTGGAACCATTCGCCCTTCTCCTTGCGCCAGGCTGGAAAATCAGCGGTCTCTGGGACCAGCCCCGCGTCGCGCATCGCGTCGAGCACGCGGTCGAAATGGGTGTCGGCAGTTGCCATTTCCGGGCTGAGGCCGAAAATGCTCAGAAAAGGCTGGTTGCAGAACTGGAGGAGATGGTTGGAACCGAACTGTACCACCCCCGCGGAGAGCCTGTCGAGCATGTCCCGATTGGCCTGCACCAGGTGGCGAAGCTCGGCTCTGGCTTCCTCCAGCTCCTGCATGTCGATGGCATAGCCCGCAACGCCGACCGGGCCGAGCGGCACATCCACGACCCGCATGAGCCGCCGTTCGCCATCGATGGTGACGGGGACCATGCGTGCGGTCGGCGCATTGGCATCGGCCGCGCGCGCGGCGGATGCGCTCGGGGACAGGCCATCGACCGCTTCGACGAGCTCGATGCCCTGCTCGATCACCTGCTGTGCTGACTCCCCGTCGACCGATCGGACATATGCGCTGTTGACGAGGCTCAGGCGCTGGTCGGCCCCGCGATGCCATACCGGCATCGGCGCGGCCTCGATAACGCCGGACAATGCCTCCAGCGCTTCCCGATAATCGCCGACGCGTTTGCGCAACTCCTCGATCTGGGACTGGCTCTCGGTCGCATCGAAGATCCACAGTACGATCGTGCCCGGGCTGGCGAGATCCGGACCGGCCGGCCCTCCACGCACCAGCAGCGTCCGGCTCGATCCGCGGGCCCGGATGGGCAGGACGAAGGAGCGTCCGCCGCGCTGGGCCGCCTTGACCTCGGCAGCCAGCGAGCGGGAATGCTCCGGCTCGAGCCCACCTTCCTCTGACACCAGCTCGGAGAGAAAGGCGGGAACAGTGGTGCGCCCAAGCCAGTTTGCAAGGCGATCAGGCGCTTCGATGCGTCCGTCCGATCGCACGAGCATGGGAATCGCAGGTGCCGATTGCAGGAGGTCCGCCAGCCGGTCGGCCTGCCCCCGCGCCTGCCGGGACGACCGGCGCAGACTGAGTCCCGTCAGGAGAGCCCAGAGCGACAATGCCATCCACAAGGCCAGGACGGCTCCGGCAATGGCCAGTGTAAGCGGTGGAAGCGAAGTCACCAAGCTGGATTACGAGCCAATCCCGCGCGAGACAAGGCATGGACGAAGGGCGGGAACAAACGCATGGCCGGGCGCGTCTTCTGAACGCAATCGCTCACCCCGAAGTTTTTATCGGAGGAGACGCCATTTCCCTGAGCATCGCCCCGGTCGGCCGCGTCGTAAGGATCAGGCAGCGCGACGAGCCAGCGCCGCGCGCGCCTCGGCCATCAGGGCGGCGATGATGTCGGCAACGGGCTCTTCCTTTGTCACCATGCCCACCGATTGCCCCGCCATCAGCGAGCCATTCTCCACGTCCCCATCGATCACTGCCCGGCGTAGTGCGCCGGCCCAGTAATGCTCGATCTGAAGCTGCGCCGCACCCATGTCGACCTTGCCGTCATCAAGCAATTGCGCGACTTCGCGCTGCTTTGCAGTGAACGCCTCGCTTCCCGCATTCCGCAAGGCGCGCACGGGAATGACCGGCAGGCGCGGGTCGATCTGTACGCTGGCCACCGCGTCACGCGCTGAGGCACGGAAAAACGCCTTCTTGAAGTTCGGATGCGCGATGCTCTCGGCGGCGCAGGCGAAGCGCGTGCCGAGTTGGACGCCGGCCGCCCCCATTTCCAGATAGGCCGCGATCGCCTCGCCATGACCGATGCCGCCAGCGACGAAGATCGGCAGTTCCCCGGCGAGCACCGGCAGGATCTCCTGTGCAAGGACGCCGGTCGCCACGGGTCCGATATGCCCCCCGGCCTCCATGCCCTCGATCACCAGAGCATCGACACCCGAGCGGTGCAGCTTCCTGGCCAGCGCCAGCGCCGGCGCGAAGCAGATGACCTTCGCCCCCCATTCCTTGATCGCCTCGATGCTGCCCTTGGGCGGCAGGCCGCCGGCAAGGACCACATGGCCCACCCCATGTTTCGCGCAAACCGCGATCAGGTCGAAAAGCTGCGGGTGCATGGTGATGAGATTGACGCCGAAGGGCCTATCCGTGAGCGCGCGGGCGGCCGCGATCTCGGCATCCAGCAATTCGGGCGTCATCGCGCCGCAGGCGATCAGGCCAAAGCCGCCGGCATTGCTGACGGCGGAGACCAGATGCCGCTCGGACACCCAGCTCATCGCGCCGCAAATGATTGCAGTCTCGCTGCCCAGAAATTCCGCGCCGCGTGCCATCAGGGCGGCCAGTCGATCAACGGTCAAGGAAACCCCCTGTTCTCTTTCTATCCAGTGCGCTCCGGCACGCATTCTTCGCCCCACAGCGTCTTGCCGCCGGCGACGTCTCGACACAAGCCGAGCCGATACAGGCTGGTGCGTTGGCGGGCGGGGGTTTCCCGCATCCGGCATTCAGCCACAATGTCAGCGGCGGCTCAACCCGCCGGCTGATCCCCGTCCAGGCCATAAGCCGTATGCAGCACGCGGACCGCCAGTTCCGTCTCGTCCTCGTCGATCAGCACGGAGACCTTGATCTCGCTCGTCGAGATCGCCTCGATGTTGATGCCGCGATCAGCCAGCGTCTTGAACATCAGCGCGGCGACACCGGCATGGCTGCGCATGCCTACGCCCACCACGCTGATCTTCGCGACCTCCGCGTCCGTGATGATGCGCCGGAAGCCGATGCTTTCCTTGCGTGCCTCGAGGATGTCGACGCTGCGGGCAAGGTCGGCGCGCGGCACCGTGAAGGTGACGTCCGTCTCCGCATTGTCCTTGCTGTCGTTCTGGATGATCATGTCGACATTGATGCTCGCCTCGGCAAGCGGCAGGAAGATGCTGGCCACGGCGCCCGGCTTGTCGGGCACGCGGGTCACGATGATCTTGGCCTCGTTCTTGTCGTGCGCGATGCCGGTGATGAGCTGCCGTTCCATGTCGCTTTCCTCGATTTCTTCTTCGCTGACGATCATCGTGCCAGGTTCGGGATCATTGCCGGGTTGCTCGAACGAAGAGAGCACCTGCACGCGCACCTTCTCCTTCATCGCGAGCGCGACGGAGCGGGTCTGCAGCACTTTCGAGCCGACGCTCGCCAGCTCCAGCATTTCCTCATAGGTAACCTTGTTGAGCTTGCGGGCCCGGCTCACGATGCGCGGATCGGTCGTGTAGACGCCATCCACGTCCGTATAGATGTCGCATCTCTCAGCCTTCACAGCGGCCGCGATGGCGACAGCCGAGGTATCCGAGCCGCCCCGGCCGAGGGTGGAGACGCGGCCATCCGCCATCTGGCCCTGGAAGCCGGGAATCACCGCGACCTGTCCGGCTGCCATCGCCTGCAGAAGCGCCTGCGTTTCGATGTCGTCGATCCGTGCCTTGCTGTGCGCTTCCACCGTGCGGATGGGAAGCTGCCAGCCCAGCCAACTCCTGGCGTCCACGCCGATCGCCTTGAGCGTCATCGCCAGCAGGCCGGACGTGACCTGTTCGCCCGAAGCGACGACCACGTCATATTCGGCCTCGTCGTAGAGCGGGCTCGCTTCCTTGCAGAAGCCGACAAGCCGGTCCGTCTCGCCCGCCATGGCGGAAACCACGACCGCGACCTCGTTGCCAAGGCCGACCTCGTGCTTGACGCGCAGTGCGACGTTGCGGATGCGTTCCATGCCGGCCATCGACGTGCCGCCAAATTTCATCACAATTCGCGCCATGGACTTGCCGCGGACCTTTCATCGACTATCAAGGGGGCAGGAAAACAGGCGTTTTGGTTTCGCCGGCTTCGAGCCGGCGCCCTCTTAGTCAGCAGGACAGGTCATGGCAAGCGACGCGCAAGCAGGGACGATCGACCCCAGGGAAGCGGCGCATTTCGGCGCCCAGGCCGCCGACTGGTGGGATCCCGAAGGTGGCAGCGCCATGCTGCACAAGCTCGGTCCGGCCCGGCTGGGCTATATTCGGGAGGCGATCGACCGGCATTGGCATGGCGACAGCGCAACACTGCGGCCCCTTGCCGGCAAGCGCGCGCTGGACATCGGCTGCGGCGCCGGCCTCGTCGCCGAACCGCTCGCACGTATGGGCGCAGCGGTCACGGCAATCGACGCGGCGCCGGAAAACATCGCCGTTGCCCGCGCGCATGCCGATGCCATGGGCCTCGCCATCGACTATCGGGCCTGTGGCGTCGAGACGCTCGCCGAGCCGCGCTATGATCTCATCACCACGCTCGAAGTCATCGAGCATGTCAGCGACCCGGCCCTCTTCCTGGCCGCCATCGCGCGCCTGCTCAAGCCCGATGGCCTGCTGATTCTCTCGACGCCCAATCGCACGCCCCTCTCCCGCCTGCTCATCGTTTCACTGGCGGAAGGACTGGGCACCATCCCCCGGGGCACGCATGACTGGTCGCGGTTTATCACGCCCGACGAGATGGAAACCCAGCTCGCGGCGCAGGGGCTGCAGGTCGTGGACCGCAAGGGCTTGCTCGCCGATCCCCGATACGGCTTCGTTTTGAGCGACAATCTGGCACTGAATTACATTCTGGCGATTACCCAGATTCCAGCCTGATAATTCGGGATATCGCCACCATGTCCGCTTCCTCTCCAGCGTCCGCCCGAAATCCCGTCGATACGATGGACCAGGCATGGGACTGGGTATCGCTCAACTGGAGCGAGATTCTCATCGCGTCGGCGGCCGGGCTGGTTATCTATCTGCTGCTTGGGCTGCTGAAAGGCCTGCTCATCCGCATCTTCGCGCGCGGTGCCAAGAGCGCGCCTTTCATGAGTGTTCTTGAAGAAGCGGCGGCGCGCACGGGCCATGTCTTCATGCTGCTCGTCGCGGCGCGTCTGGTGGTGGGTTATGCCGATCCGCCCCCGACGCTGTTCCGGACGATAGGCTTCCTCTTCACTGTCGTGACCGCGTGGCAGGTCGCGATCTGGGTGCGCCAGATCGTCCTGGGCCTGATCCGCCTTCGCTCGAACCCGGAGATGGGCGGCAGTGAGGCCCTTGCCAATGCCTCCGGCCTCATCAAGGTGCTCGTCTCGGTGGCGGTCTTCGCCGTTGCGATCATCGTGGTGCTGGACAATCTCGGCGTCAACGTGACCGGCCTTGTCGCAGGCCTGGGCATCGGCGGTATCGCCATCGGCCTTGCCGCGCAGGGCATTTTCTCGGATCTCTTCGCCTCGCTCTCGATCATCTTCGACCAGCCCTTCAAGGTGGGCGATGCCATCAACTTCGGCAGCCAGACAGCCACGGTGGAGCGCATCGGCCTCAAGTCCACCCGGCTGCGCGCCGTCACCGGCGAACGGATCGTGGTTTCCAATGCCCAGTTGCTGGGCAAGGAAATCACCGCTTATTCCGGTCTTGACCGTCGGCGCTTGAAATTTGCCGTCGGCGTCATTTACCAAACCGCACCAGAGGTCGCAGAGGGTATCCCCGTCCTCATGCGCGAACTGGTCGAAGCCAATGGCGGCGTCTTCGTGCGCGCGGGCTTCATCGGCTTCGGCGCCAGCTCACTGGATTTCGAAGTCGAGTTCGATGTGTTTTCGACGGACTGGGACGAGATCTACGGCATCCGGCACCGGATCGGGCTCGCCATCCTGCGGCGCTTCAATGAAGGCGGGGTCGAGTTCGCTTATCCGACGCAGACGACCTTCACGGCGGCTCCGGACGGCCGCATGATCATGCCTTATCCCGCCGACTGGGGCGGAACCGCCCCGCCGGTTCAGACCTCGCCTCAGGCGACGTCCTGATAATAGTCCGCCCAGATGTGCGCCTGCTTGCGCTCGATCCGCGTCAACGCGACGATGGCGACCAGGATGGAGAGCGCGGTCAGCGTCATGAAAACCGGCCAGACGGGTAGAGGCGAGGTAAAGAGGCTGATGACGGCGCTGGCGCCGATGAACGGTACCACTGCGCAGCTCGCAAGCGCCGCGGCGCGCCGCGCCTTCTTCCGCTTGGGAGCCCTGCGCCAGAAATAGACGCTCATCAGGACGCCGATGATCGCGGGCGGAAGGTGAAACCAGGCAAAGGGCATTCTCCAGAGATAATAGCCGCAGATGCCCAGGGTGGCAGCAACGAGCAGCAGCGCGAGAATTCGTGCAAAGCGCACGCAACATCTCCTCAGATATGACCAAAGGGTCCGGTTCCATGCCCCAAATTCCGGATCAGCCATTCGAGTGACCGATCAGGATGACTTAAGTCAAGCTGGTAAATCTTTAATTATTGTCCCGTCCCCCACAAACGGCCCGGCTGGAGCATTCCGTCCGAAACGATCAATCCTTCGTCGCGATCCCGCGCCAGCAGCAGCGCGCCATCCAGATCGACCCAGCTCGCTGATCCCGCCAGCAGAAAGGCCGGCGCGATGCCCAGCGAGGTGCCCAGCATGCAGCCGACCATGACGTGCTGGCCATGGTCGCGCGCGGCCTTTGCCATCGCCAGCGCTTCCGTCAGGCCTCCGCCCTTGTCCAGCTTGATGTTGATGGCCTGATAAGCACCCAGACCCTCGATATCGGCAAGGCTCTGGCAGCTCTCGTCGGCGCAAATCGGCACCGCCAGCGAAAGCCCCGCCAAGGCGGAATCATGTTCCGCCGGCAGGGGCTGTTCAATCAGCGATACATCCCGGTCGGCGAGCGCCCGGGCCTGCACCGCAATGTCCATTCCGGCCCAGCTCTCATTGGCATCAACGATGAGATCGGCATCCGGCGCGCCTTGCCGCACCGCCTCGATGCGCGCCAGATCACCCTCGCCGGTCAGCTTGCATTTGAGCAGCGAGAAGCCCCGTGCCGCGGCGCGTGCCGCTGCCGCGGCCATGACGTCGGGTTCGTCGAGACTGATGGTGAAGGCCGTGCGCACTGGCGAAGGCTCAGGAAGCCCCGCAAGCTGCCACACCGGCGCGCCCTCGCGCCGCGTCTCGATGTCCCATAGCGCGCAATCCAGCGCATTGCGCGCTGCGCCCGGCGGCATCAGCCCTCGCAGTGCGTGGCGATCGAACGCGGCCGGATCGGTGGCAACCGCACGGATCGCATCGGCGCAACCCTGCGCGGTCTCCCCATGATAATAGATTGCCGTGCCTTCCCCCCGGCCGGTTCGGACCCCGTCGGTGACGGTACAGACGACGACATCGACGAACGTCTTGGCGCCCCGGCTGATGGTGAATGCACCGGCGACGGGAAAACGCTCCACGGCCACCGAATGAAGCCGGATCGCGCCCGTCATGCCCTTTGTCTCACGGCCCTCACCTCAGTTGCGCGTCGACCGATCATGCTGCGCGATCCACGCTTCCACCACGGGTGCGATGCGATTGCGCCATTTCGAGCCATTGAAGATGCCATAATGGCCAACATCCCTGGCGAGATAATATTGCTTCATCGCGTCAGGCAGATTGGGCGTGATGTGGAGGGCCGCTTCAGTCTGGCCGATGCCGGAGATATCGTCATTCTCGCCTTCCACGGCCAGCAGGGCGATGTCCCGAATCGCGCCGGTATCCACGACGGCACCGCGATGCATGAACTCGCCCTTGGGCAGGCTGTGCTTCTTGAACACCTCGTTGACGGTCTGGAGATAGAATTCCGCCGTCATGTCGCACACCGAGCGATATTCGTCATAGAAGCGCTTGGTCGCCTCGGCGCTTTCCTCGTCACCTTTCACCAGATGCCGGAACATCTGCCAGTGGCTCATCAGGTGATTGCCGAGATTCATCGACATGAAGCCGGCAAGCTGCATGAAGCCCGGATAGACTTTCCGCCCGGCGCCCGGATAGCTGAAGGGCACCGTGGCCACCACATTCTGCCGGAACCAGCTCAGCGGCCGCTCCTGCGCGAGCTCATTGACTGCCGTCGGCCCCTGGCGCGTGTCGATGGGGCCACCCATCATGGTGAGCGTGCGCGGCCGGGCCGGATGATCCGCAGCGGACATGAGGCTCGCGGCGGCGAGACAGGGCACGGACGGCTGGCAGACAGCCAGCATGTGCGCGCCCGGTCCGATATGGTCGAGCCAGTCGATCAGATAGTCGACATAATCATCGAGATCGAAACCGCCTTGGGACAGCGGCACGTTGCGTGCGTCCCGCCAATCGGTGATGTAGACGTCATGCGCAGGCATGAGGCGTGCCACCGTGCCCCGCAGCAAAGTCGCGAAATGGCCGGACATGGGCGCGACGATCAGCACCTTGGGACTGCCCGTCTCATGCCCTTCGCGGATGAAATGCTTGAGCTGGCCGAAGGTCTTGCGTGCCTCGACGACCTCGCGCACCGGGACGGTCTTGCCGTTCACCTCCGTGGTGGGGAGATCGAAGGCCGGCTTGCCGCGCGGCGCTGCCGCATGAGCGAAGACATCCAGGGCGGACGCGAGCATCGGGCCCCCGCCGAAATAGGCGAAGGGATTGGCCGGATTCTGCAACAGCTCGACACTGGCTGTCGCCATGGCGCTTGCGCTGGCCAGCAGGCTGCGCTGAATCTCATAAGCATTGTAGAGCATGTATGTCCTAGCCTTTTGCCCAACCATATAGGGCAAGGGAACCGCTGTTGCGATGCAGTAAAACCGGCTTCCACGAATATGCCGTTAAGAATCCTTTTGTCGGCTCGATCCCCATGTCTTGCATATAATCGAGACCGACGCAGATGCAAAAGAAGAGCGCCGGAATCCCGCCCGCATCAGAGGTCATCCCGGCACCGATAGCCTAGGGGGGAGCACTGACAAATTTCGAGCCGAAACCCGCCTCGGATCGCGGGAAGATCGCGACCGGGAAATCGGGGGATGGCCCTCCCCTGCGAAGGCGCCGTTCGAGGGCTGGGCCGATTCGCGGAGCCGTGGCGGGCCGGTGCCGATGAGGACGAGAGGGGGAGCACGGACAACGCGCCGCACGACGGTCCACCCATGCCGGGCCAACAGGGCGGGGCGGTCTGGAAGTTTACGAAGATGACGACCCGTCCGTGTCATCTTCCGCTTCCGTGACCTTTGCGGCCATGCCGATGCGGCGAACGCCGAGCCCGTCCCGGCAAGCCTGCGCCGCCGGACCGGACGATGAAAGTCCTCCCATGAGAATGCGACGAGAGCCATGCATCATCCTGTCTCCTGCAATGGAAGAGGCGTCCGGCAGGGCTGCCATGGCGGAGGGGGTGTAGGACAGCCGAAAAAGGGGGGCTGATTGGGGTGATGCCGCGAAAGCACGCAGCGAATATCCGCCCGCGATGCCCCGCCCCTCGGGCGCGTTCGGGGGCCATTCCCCGCAGGCGGAGAAGGCCTGGGGCGGCGTGGACGAACTCGATGGCTTGCGAAAGGGCGGCTGTCCGGGATTTTCCGCCAGGAGCAGCCTGTCGGAACTCGACCAACTTCAGGCGTCCAACCCATAGCCTACGCGCGTCAGCTCCACCGAAGCAGTCGTCGGGACGGCAAAATTCGCTTATTGCCACTCGATCATAACTTGATGCAGACCGGACGACGTCGCCGATGTCTGCGCAAGAAGAAGAGGATATCGGAGGATGCCCGCATGCTCGTCCGCGTGCACTGCGCTGCATGATCTTCGCCGCGCTATCCGGTCGGGTCCGGGACATCAGGCCGCTGCGGATCTGATGTCGTCACCTGCTCCACAAGCGGCGTGCGAAAGCGTAGATCGCGTTGAGGCACCGGCATGGTGACGCCATGTTCCTTGAACAGATCCCAGATGCGAAAGAACACGTCGCTTGTGACGTTACCGACCCCTGACTCGGGACTGTCGATCCAGATCCGCAGATCGAATTCCACTCCGTTATCGCCGAACGCCTTGATCCAGCATACGGGCGCCGGCTCTTTAAGCACGCGTGGCGAGATGGACGCAGCGTCAACCGCGAGCCGCTGCGCGAGCCGTAGATCGCAGTCAAACGAGACACGAAAACCGACATGAACCCTGACGTCCCGGCTTGAGAACGACCAGTTCTCGACCTGCTCGGTCATCAGCAGTTCGTTCGGGATCAGGTGTTCCTTGCCATCACGAGTCAAGACCGAGACGGCCCGCACCCCGATCTTGTTGACCCACCCGAAAGTGTCTCCGACTGCGATGACGTCACCTGGTTTAATCGATCGATCAAGCAGCAGGATGAGGCCAGCGATGAGATTCCCCAGCGTCTTTTGCAGCCCGAAGCCCACAGCGAGACCGAACGCACCCGAGAACACCGCCAGCGCCGTCAGGTCGATGCCGAGAAGGTCAATGCCGAGGAAAATGGCGACCGTGACAACCGCGATCTGAGCGAGCTTCTGGAACAGCACGCGTTGCGCGGCATCCAGAAGACTGACCTGTCCGATCCAGCGCAGAGCCCAGCGCAGGAGTGCGCGTGCTGCCACGAACAGCAGGAGAGACAACCCCACGGTATTGACGATGTCGAGCAGCGAGATACGCCGCGCGCCGATCCTGATGCTGGCGCCGTCCAGTCCCTCAAGGAGCGGAGCCAGACCACCCAGTCGGCTCGCCAACACGATGAACAGGGCTGTAGTGGCAATCAGGATGCCAGGTCCGCTTCCTACTCCCAACAACCTGCAAATTCCGTACACCAGCGCGGCAACTGCGATCCCGAGGCCAGCGGCAAGGAGAAGATCGGCAGCCGGTCCCATTCCACCGATGCCGAGGAAAGCCGTCAAGACGAGCGCGGTTACCCCAGCTCGCGTCAGCGGCGCCAGCCGAGATGCGATGCCTGACGCATGCTTGGGAGCAAGGGCCGGGAGGACATATCGGCAAGCAAGGCGGGCTGCGATTAACCCCAGCAACAGCGCGGTGCCAAGGATCGCTGCCGCAGCTATCAGATCATGGAACGGCATTGCCGACCATCGATCCATGTAGGTCTGCCACCACTCGCTATGATCCAACACAATCTCCAATGGACGCAAGTCACAGCCGTTCGCCAAAACCCGAACACTGGCTATCGTGCCTTCGAGCGCCGGTCAGCCCCCAAATTTGAAGCGCCGGCTGGGTTGGACAAGGAAATGATCTAACGCGGGTCGCACCGGAATTGGAATGCATAGGTGTTGAGATGTAATCGGTCCGGACTTGCTCCTTCCCCGAAATACAGTTCGTCCTCGCGCGAACGGCCGCTTCATCGGAAACCGGTCATTCGCTATCGTCCGCCTGAACGACGGCTCCGTCCCATTTTCGCCGGAAACCGCCGGATGGCTTCCCACCCCTATTCAGCCATGGCGTTGGCTATCAACGCAACCAGATAGCGGACTCCCTGTCAGGCCCGGATTGGTCCACATCGCCCAATCCGCCCGACACAGGAAAAACGCCGGACGAATGCCCCACAGAGCATTTTCACTGGCGAGCAAAATCGTCTAGGGCGCCGCCATGGCTTCCAATCGATCCGACGACGCGCCTCGTGGCGCCAGCCTGGGCAGCCTGCGGCTGATCTGGCGCATGGCATTGAACTATCCGGGCCGCCTTGTCGGCGCTGCCCTTTCCCTCATGATGGCATCGGCCGCGACGCTGGCCATTCCGAGCGGCTTCAAGCTGGTCATCGACCGGGGGTTCGCGGCCGGGACCGGCAGCGACATCGGCCGCTGGTTCCAATATCTGCTGGTCATCGTGGTGGTGCTGGCGCTGGCCACGGCGCTGCGTTTCTACTTCGTCTCATGGCTCGGCGAGCGCGTGGTCGCGGACATGCGGATCGCCGCACAGCGCAACCTGCTGAGGATGGAGCCAGCCTTCTTCGAGCAGAACCGGCCATCCGAAATCGCGTCGCGCATGACGGCGGACACGGCGATCATCGAGCAGGTCGTCGGCTCGACGGTTTCGGTGGCCCTGCGCAACGTGCTCACCGGCTTGGGCGGGATCATCTATCTCTTCACGCTCGCACCACGCCTCACGGCCATGCTGCTGTTCGGCATCCCGCTCGTGCTGGGGCCGGTGATCTTCATCGGCCGCCGCCTGCGCAACCTGTCGCGCGCGAGTCAGGACCGTCTGGCCGCGGTCGGCAGCATCACGACCGAAGTGCTCGGCGCCATGAAGATCGTGCAGGCCTTCGTGCAGGAGCGCCGGGAGGAAGCCCGGTTCGGCCAGGCCGTCGAGGAGGGGTTCGCCACGGCGCGGCGGCGGATCGTCGCCCGGGCCTTCATGACCGCCACGATCATCCTCGTCATTTTTGGCTCGATCACCATGATCATGTGGCAAGGCGCGCTTGATGTGGTCTCTGGACGGCTCTCGGGCGGCAGCATCGCTGCCTTCGTCATCACCGGCGGTCTGGTGGCAGGCGCTTTCGGCGCCCTGACGGAAGTCTATGGCGATCTGCTGCGCGGCGCGGGCGCCGCAGCCCGGCTGAGCGAGCTGACGAGCGCGACGCCCTCCATCCGGCCACCGGCCGCGCCGGTCGCCATACCGGATGCCCGGCAGGCCCATCTGCGCTTCGAGAATGTCTCCTTCCGCTACCCGACACGGCCCGACAGCCTGGCGCTCGAGAATTTCTCGCTGGATGTGAGGCCGGGCGAGACGATCGCCATCGTCGGCCCCTCTGGCGCGGGCAAGTCCACGATCCTGCAGCTTGTCGAGCGCTTCTATGATCCCGTCGGCGGGCAGATCCTGCTCAACGGCGTCGATCTGCGCACAGCCGATCCGGCCGATATCCGCGCCATGATCGCACTTGTGCCGCAGGAGACGGTGATGTTTGCCGCCAGCGCGCGCGACAATCTGCGTTACGGGCGCTGGGACGCCACCGATGATGACCTTCTCGCCGCCGCACGCGCGGCCAATGCCGAGGATTTCCTGCTTGGTCTGCCCCAGGGCCTCGACACCGAGCTTGGCGAGGGCGGCGCACGGCTCTCCGGTGGCCAGCGCCAACGTCTCGCCATTGCCCGCGCGCTGCTGCGCGATGCGCCGCTCCTCCTGCTGGACGAGGCGACTTCCGCGCTGGATGCCGAATCGGAGCGGCTGGTCCAGGATGCCCTTGGCCAGCTCATGCGCGGTCGGACGACCATCGTCATAGCCCATCGTCTCGCGACCGTGCGTGCCGCCGACCGGATTGTCGTGATGGATCAGGGCCGGATCGTGGAAATCGGCAATCATGCCGAGCTCAGCGCGCGCAATGGCTTGTACGCGCGCCTCGCTGCGCTGCAATTCGCCGAACCGGCCTGAGCGCAGGGGCGATCCGCCGGGACAAGCACCCGCACATGCGCAGGGCATCGTCGGACAGGCCATTTACGTCGTCCGGGGGGATATCGACCAGCCCTGCGTCCGCCGGTGTCAGCCCCGGGCGCCGGGATCCGACATGCGCACGATATGATCGAAGATCGCGGGATGAAGCGGGTTCTCAAACTCGCAGCCGGCTTCATGATTGGCCGTCCAGGCGACCAGCGCCTTGCGCCCCTCGAAGCCGGGGAACATCACCCAAACCTCCATGCCGACACGCAGCTTCACGAAGCTCAGCAGGCGAAAGCCCCCCAGCGACATGTCCGTGATCCGGCTCTTGAACCAGCTTTCGCCCTTGCGGCGCACACGCACGCCAATGAGCACCGTCTGGCGGTCCTGCAGGCGTGAGACATAATGTTGGTCAGAAGGTTCCTGAAGCGCGCCCATATCGTTCTTGCTCGCCTTTGAAAGCAAAGGATAAGGCGCGGCACATTACCAATATCCTAACGTCCCTGCGCCCGAGCCTGAGCTCTTTCGCTGCGCAGGCCAAGTGCCATGGTGGTAATGGTATTTCCAGTCCAGGTGCCTTTGCAGGGACGCTGCGCGATTCTATCCGGTTTTGCGCGGTCCTGTCCGGTCGAGGCGCGGCGCATTCCTCCGACCGAACGCCACCGGGCGAAGCAAGCCGGCAAAGCAGCGCCCCCTGGGGGCAGAATGCCGCAACCCTGCCATCGCGGTGAAGGCACCATCCGGTATGTGGAAGTCGAGCCCAGCCCGGAGCTTTATCGCTTCCTGCCGGCATCGGATCCTGGCCGGCGCTCGGCCGTCACCAAAAAAGAAAGGGGGCCAAAGCCCCCTCTCCCTGACTGGTTGCTGAAACGGAAAGCCTGGGGCTCCGCTCCGCTTTGATCAGAACACGCCGCCGTAGCGCTCGTTCCCGACGAAACCCAGCTTCGTAACCTTCGCGCGCTTGATGGCGGCGAGCACCTCGTCGACAACCACATAGCGGGCCGACTGGTCGGGCTCGAACTGAAGTTCCGGCTCCGGCGCCATCGCCGCAGTCTGCTCCAGATACTGGCGCAGCAGGACCCGGTCGATCGGGCTGCCATTCCAGTAGATCACGCCGGCAGGGTCGATCGTCAGACGGTTCTTGACCGGATCGATCGCATTCTGCGGCGCGTCGGCGTTCTGCGGCAGGTCGATCTTCACCGCGTGGGTCTGGATGGGGATGGTGATGATGAACATGATGAGGAGAACGAGCATGACGTCGATCAACGGCGTCGTGTTCATTTCCATCATCGGTTCGCCGTCGTCGCGGCCACCGCTCATTGCCATGGGACTGGTCTCCTAAATCTGGGCGTCAGAGGCGACGGACGGTAATCGAACCCGGCTCAGGCTCGGAAATGAACCCGACCCTGGGATAGCCAGCACGCTGCATGGTGAAGATCGTTCCGCCAATGCAACGATAAGGCGTATCGACGTCCGCACGAATATGCGCCTCGGGGAGATCCTCGGGGCTCATGTTCTCAACGCCACCGGCGTTCTCGATGTCCTTCTTGAGCTTGTCCACTGCGCGGTTGAGCAGGTCGCCCGCGTTGACCTTCGTCATGTTCCAGTAGACTTCGCAATTGCCATCCACGGCCCGGACGGTCAGCGACACGTTTTCCGGCTTGGTCGTGGTGGGTTCGAAGGCGATCTTCGGGAGATTAACCTCAACTGTCTGGATCACGACCGGAACCGCGATCAGAAAGATGATGAGGAGCAC
Source organism: Sphingobium lignivorans (assembly GCF_014203955.1). Taxonomy (NCBI): domain Bacteria; kingdom Pseudomonadati; phylum Pseudomonadota; class Alphaproteobacteria; order Sphingomonadales; family Sphingobiaceae; genus Sphingobium; species Sphingobium lignivorans. The sequence continues at coordinate 1,588,570 of NZ_JACHKA010000001.1, read as the reverse complement.
CAGCATGACGTCCACAAGGGGCGTCGTATTGATGTCCGACATTGGGGCGTCGTCACCGCCACCCCCAGCACTCATTGCCATCGATCATAATCCTACTTCTGGGCCGTAGCCATAAGCGTCTCGATGTCAGGCGGCACGGTCGGTTTCAGCCGGCCGTGCCGTTCTGAAGCGATCAGGCCTTGGCAGCAGCCGGCTTGGCGACCGGAGCGGCGGCCGGCGCGGCGAGAGCCGCCGGACGGACGGCGCCGCCCGAAACCATATAGCCGAGCAGGTCGTTGTTGAAGCCGCTCAGATCCTCGGCAATCGACTTGTTGCGGCGCTGCAGCCAGTTGTAGGCAAGCACGGCCGGAACGGCCACAGCCAGACCCAGCGCGGTCATGATGAGCGCCTCACCGACCGGACCGGCGACGGCGTCGATCGATGCCTGACCCGACGCGCCGATCTTGATGAGCGCGCGGTAGATGCCGATAACCGTACCGAACAGACCGATGAACGGCGCGGTGGCGCCGACGGTGGCGAGGAATGCCAGACCGCCGCCGAGCTTAGAGTTGATCGCCGCTTCTGAGCGGGCGAGCGATGCGTGCATCCAGTCATGTGCCTCGACCGGATCGGTCAGCTTGCCATGCTGCTCCTGCGCCAGGATGCCGTCATCGACGAGCTGCTTGTAGGCGCTGTTCTTCTCAAGCTTGGCGGAGCCTTCCTTCAGCGAAGGCGCGCGCCAGAAGACCGTGCGGATCTTCTTGGCCTGGTTGATCACCTTCTGCTGCTCGATCAGCTTCGAGAACAGGATGAAGAACGAGAAGACCGACATGCCGCACAGGATCAGGAAGACCGTCCATGCGATGACACCACCCTGCTCGAGGGCCTCCATGAGGCCGTAAGGGTTGGCGGAAGCAGCCGGCGCGGCCGCGGCGGAGAGTTGGATGAACATTCGTTTGTTTCCTCTTCAGAACCAGTCAGTGAAGTGGCCGTCCTTCGCCCCAGTCCGGGACGGCCGGAAAATTCAGGATCAATCAGGCAGACGCCAGACCACGCGACGGCGATCCTTCGTCCGGATCGGGTTACCCGCCTGATCGAGTGCCGGCGAATAACGGCCGCGACGCACGATCAGACTGCAGGCAGCCTCGTCGAGATCGCGGTTACCGCTTGACGAGGTCACGCGGCAATTTTCGACGCGTCCCTGCTCGTTGATATCCCATTCGATGGCGACGGTACCCTGAGCCTCGTCACGCAGAGCGCGCGAAGGATAGTCGTCGTTCGTGATCCAGCTGGCGGGATTGCCACGGGCGCCTGCAGCCTTGCTGACCACGGGCGGCGGCGGCGGAGCCGGCGGCGCGGGCGGAGCAGGTGGCGGCGGAACCGGCGGCGGAGGCGGCGCAAGAATCGGCGCCTGGGAAGGCAGCGAGATCACTGGCGGCGGCGCCGAAGGTGGCGGCGGAGGCGGCGGCGGCATGTCCGGCGGCGGAGGCGGCGGTGGCGGCGGCTCCTCCTCGGGTGGCGGCGGCTCCTCAGCCACATCGATGACGTTCAGCTGTTCTGCAGCTTTCTTGACATATTGGATGCCAAGACCCGTCACAAATGCATAGCCGAGGATCACGTGAATGATCGCAACGACTACGATGGATATCGTCCGACTGGACGATTGTGAGTGGTCAGCATAGGCCATTCAGCAACGAAACTCCTTAGCTCTAAAGCGGCACTCTTGATCCAGAATGGCGAATCAGCGCACCGTTAACAACACTACGCCGTCCGCGCGATTCTGGTCGCCCGGTCTCCGTTTCCGGCTTTGTCCTATCGCGGCAAATCGCGGGAGGCAAACGCTTTGTTGACAGTGCACCAATGGCTCTGATTGCCTATCATCCCATGCTTGGACACGCCTCCGGAGAATCATCTTATGCCGAACAGGATTGACAGGAACGCGGGTCGCCGAAGCCGCTTTGGCAGTGCCCTGCCCGTGGCGCTTTTCTGCGCTGGCCTGGCCTTGCCGAGCCCCGGTCAAGCGGCAGAGGAAATGACTGCGCCCGCCGCGCCATCGATGAGCTTTGCGCGCGTTGCCGATCTTGTCCTCGCCTCCCCCGCCATTGCCCGCGTTCAGGTGAAATCGGTGATCGCATTGCCCCCGGAACGCGCGCCCGATCTCGGCGCGGGGCGCACCCGTTTTTACGTTGAGGCCGACACCATGGGGCTGATTCGGGGGGAAAGCGTCATTGCCCGCAAGGTTTCCTTCCTGATCGACGGTCCCACTTCGAAAGCGAAGAAGCCCGGCCTGAAGGGCCGCACGCTGCTCATCTTCGGCAAGGTCGGCTCCCGCATCGACCAGTTCCAGCTGACGTCGAGCACGGCCGTGACGGAGTGGTCCGCCGCCAACGAAGCGCTGGTGCGCAAGGTGATCGCCGAGGCCATGGCCCCGGATGCGCCACCCGCGATCACCGGAATCAGCTCCGCCTTCCACGTCACCGGCACGATCCTCGGCGAAGGGGAGACCCAGATTTTCCTCGAGACGGCCAATGGCAGCCCCATTTCCCTCTCGGTCATTCGCCGGCCCGACGAGAAACCGCATTTCAGCGCCTCTCTTGGGGAGGTCGTGGATGAGGCGGCATCGCTGCCGGAGCCCGATACGATGCTCTGGTATCGTCTCGCCTGCGGATTGCCCGAGCAATTGCCCGCCCGCCCCCTGCGCGGACTGGATCGCACGGAAACGCAGGCCGCCTCGCGGGACTATGCCGCATTCCGCGGCGCCCTCGCGCCTTGCGAAAGGACCGCCCAGCCGGTGATCTGAGGGAGAGGAATAGCGCCCCTCCCCCGGCCGAACTCGCCCCGGACATCGGGACGCCGGGGGCGCTTTACGCGCCCGGAGCAGACCCGACGGTGCGGTTACACAGCCGGATCAAGAAAGTTGGTTCTGATTTTCCACAGTCGCCATTAAGAGCGCCCTCAACGCGCGCCGCGCATCTCACAGGAACAAGCACTCATGAACACCACCGCCCCGCTTCGCCTCGCCATCATCGGTCTTGGAACGGTGGGCGCGGGGGTCATTCGCCTGCTGGAAGCCAATCGGGAGCTGGTCGCGCGACGTGCCGGTCGGCCGATCGAGGTCGTCGCCATCTCGGCGCGAGATCGCAACAAGGATCGCGGCGTCGATCTCTCGCGCTACGAGTGGGTGGACGACATGAGCACGCTGGCCGGGCGAGACGACATCGACACCGTCGTCGAGCTCATCGGCGGCTCGGATGGCCCGGCTCTCACCCTGGCACGCCAGTGCCTTGGCCAGGGCAAGCCTTTCGTGACCGCCAATAAGGCGATGATCGCGCATCACGGGCTCGATCTCGCCCGCGAAGCGGAGCGGACGGGCGTGGCGCTCAAATATGAAGCAGCGGTCGCGGGCGGCGTGCCGGTCATCAAGGGCCTGCGGGAAGGGGCTGCGGCCAACCGGATCATGCGGGTCTACGGCATTCTCAACGGCACCTGCAATTACATCCTCTCGACCATGGAGCGGGATGGCAGCGCCTTTGCCGATGTGCTGGAGGAGGCACAGGCGAAAGGCTATGCCGAGGCGGACCCGACCTTCGACATCGACGGCATCGACGCCGCGCACAAGCTGTCGATCCTCGCCAGCCTGTCCTTCGGCACGGAAATCGATTTCCCCTCCGTGGACATCACCGGCATCCGCCATGTGCTCGCCGCCGATATCCGGGAAGCTGCGGCACTCGGTTATCGCGTGCGCCTGATCGCCATGGCCGAGTGCGAGGAGGATGGCGGCGAGAATGTCGGCCTTTTCCAGCGCGTCCATCCGATGCTGGTGCCGGTCGATCACCCGCTCGCGCATGTCGACGGGGCGCTCAACGCCGTGGTGGCGGAAGGCAATTTCGTCGGCCGCCTCTTCTTCCAGGGCGCCGGCGCCGGGGAAGGTCCCACGGCTTCGGCCGTGGTGGCGGACGTCATCGATGTCGCGCGCGATGAATATGGCCCGGCCTTCGCCATGCCGGCCGAATGGCTGCAAAGGCAGGTCAAGGCCGATGGCGGCGCGCGGATCGGCCGCGCTTATCTGCGCTTCCTGGTGCAGGACCGCCCGGGCGTGCTCGCCGAGATCACAGCGGCGATGCGCGACGCCGATGTGTCCATCGAGAGCGTCATCCAGCGCCCCGCCAGCGACGACGATGCCGTCCTGGTGGCCATTGTCACCCATGCCGGCGCCCTGTCGTGCATCGAGGATGTGCTGGAGCGCCTGGGTGGATCGGACAGCCTGATGGGCGAGCCGATGGTGATGCACATTCTGGATTGAGCGCCTGCGATGCCGCGACTTCAGTAGCCCGTCTTCACAACCGTGAGACCCTTGTTGCAAATAGGCGGATCGCCCGACACGATGGAACATCCCCCCTGCTTGACCGGCGCGGCGGATGCGCGCGGCGCTTCCCCCGGCACCGTGGAAGCGGTGTCCCGCTCCGGGAGAAGCGGCAGGCGGAAGCGCGCACCGGCCTCTTCCTCGGGCCGGGCGCAGACCACGATCTCGCCCGGACGACCCACCGGGCAGGGCTTGAATATCTTCGTCCGCGCCTCGTAGCGCTTCATCATCTCGGCCGAGCGCTCATCCTCCGGACCGCCTTGCGCGCGGCAGGCCGAGGCGGCAAGCGCGGTCAATGCCAGCAGGAATGCCATTCGCATTATCGACATTGCAACAAAGCTCGCCTATCGGAAGCGCCTCAACTGACAAAGGAAGCCATGGGATGGGGAAGTCAAGTTCCGTCGAAGCCAGTTCCGTTCTCGATCGCGTTCTCGTGCTGGAAATGGTGCGCGTGACCGAGGCTGCGGCCATCGCTGCATCGAAGCTGGTGGGCCGGGGCGACGAGAAGGCCGCCGATGCCGCCGCCGTGGAAGCGATGCGCAAGGCCTTCGACAATCTCTACATGGATGGCACGGTGGTGATCGGTGAAGGCGAGCGCGACGAGGCGCCCATGCTGTTCATTGGCGAGAAGGTCGGCGGCGCGCCGGGCCGTGGCCCCAAGATCGATATCGCGCTCGATCCGCTGGAGGGCACGACCATTACGGCCAAGGCCGGTCCGAATGCGCTCGCGGTGCTCGCCGCTGCCGAGGAAGGCAATCTCCTCAATGCGCCCGATGTCTACATGGAGAAGCTCGCGGTCGGGCCCGGCTATCCGCCCGGCGTCATCGATCTCGCGAAGACCCCGACCGAGAATGTCGAGGCCGTCGCCCGCGCCAAGGGCGTCGCGCCGTCGGATATCATCGTGTGCGTGCTGGATCGCCCCCGGCACGAGAAGCTCATCGCCGAGCTGCGCGCCATTGGCTGCGGCGTGGTGCTGATCGGCGATGGCGACGTGGCCGGCGTCATCGCCACGACCAATCCGGAAACCACCATCGACATGTACATGGGTTCGGGCGGCGCGCCGGAAGGTGTGCTGGCCTGCGCCGCGCTCCGCTGCGTCGGCGGCCAGTTCAACGGCAAGCTGCTGTTCCGCAACGATGACGAGCGCGCCCGCGCCCGCAAGTGGGGCATCGATGATCTCGACCGGATCTACAAGCTCGAGGATCTCGCCAAGGGCGACTGCATCTTCGCGGCGACGGGCGTGACCGACGGCTCCCTGCTCGATGGCGTGAAGCGTCTCGCCACGGGCAAGATGACGACTCACAGCGTCGTCATGCGGGCGTCGTCCGGCACGGTGCGCTGGGTGAAGGGCGAACACCGCATCAAGTGAGAAATATGGGGCGGCCGCGCGCCGCCCCTCCTTCCTGTCGAGCTCGGGAGGAAACGGGTGGACAGCCTGGTCAGACGCCCGGGTTCTCCTGCCCGCCGACTATTTCTTCAGCCGGTATCCGGTCCGGAACATCCAGAAGATGATGGCGAGGCAAACGGCGAGCATACCGCTCACGAATCCCATCGATATGCCCATCGCGACATCCCCTCGGCCGAAGAATGTCCAGCGGAACCCGCTGATAAGATAGACCACCGGGTTGAAAAGCGTCACCGTACGCCATGGCTCGGCCAGCATGTGCACCGAGTAGAACGCTCCGCCGAGGAACGTCATCGGCATCACGATCAGCATCGGGATGACCTGCAATTGCTCGAAGCTCTGCGCCCAGATGCCGAGGATGAAGCCGAACAGGCAGAAGCTGACCGCGATCAGCGCCATGAAGGCGATCATCGCCACCGGGTGCGCGACCGGCACATCCACGAAGAGATGCGCGGTGCCGAAGATCACCAGGCCGATAGTCATCGATTTGGTGGCCGCGGCGCCGACATAGGCGATGACGGTCTCGATCGCCGAGACGGGCGCGGACAGCAGCTCGTAGATGGTCCCGCTATATTTGGGCATGTAGATGCCGAAGCTGGCATTGAAGATGCTCTCGGTGAACATCGACAGCATGATGAGGCCGGGCACGATATAGGCCCCGTAGGGAATGCCGTCGATCTCGGTCATGCGCGAGCCGATCGCGCTGCCGAAGACGATGAAATAAAGCGCCGTGGTGATGACGGGGACGATCAGCCCGGTCATCAGCGTCCGCCGGAAGCGGTTGAGCTCGAAGAGATAGATGGCCAGCATGGCATGCCCGTTCATGCGGCTTTCTCCTCTCCAGCCCCGTGGACAAGGCGCAGGAAAATGTCCTCCAGCGAGCTTTCCCGCGTGTTGAGGTCCTTGTAGCCAATGCCCAGGTCGCCAAGCGCGCGCAGCAGCGCGGAAACCCCGGTGCGCTCGGCATTGGCATCGAACACATATTCGAGCTGATGCCCCTCGTCGATGAGCGTTAGGGCCCATTCGGCGAGACTGTCCGGGATCATCGCCATCGGCTCCGCCAGGGTGATGTGCAGGGTCTTGCGACCGAGCTTCTTCATCAGCGTGGTCTTCTCTTCCACCAGCACCAGTTGGCCATGATTGATGACGCCCACCCGATCGGCCATTTCCTCGGCTTCCTCGATATAATGGGTCGTCAGCACGATGGTGGCGCCGGATTCGCGAAGCTGCCGGACAAGCCCCCACATGTCCCGCCGCAGCTCGACGTCGACGCCGGCGGTCGGCTCGTCGAGAAAGAGCAGCCTGGGCTCGTGCGAAAGCGCCTTGGCGATCATCACCCGGCGCTTCATGCCGCCGGAAAGCTCGCTGATCTTGGCCGTCCGCTTGTCCCAGAGCGAAAGCTCGCGCAGGATCTTCTCGATGAACGCGTCGTCCCGCGGCTTGCCGAACAGTCCCCGACTGAACCGCACCGTGTCGATCACCCGCTCGAACATGTCCGTCGTCAGTTCCTGCGGCACCAGCCCAATGGTGCTGCGCGTGGCGCGATAATCGCGCACGATGTCGTGCCCTGCCACGGTGATCGTCCCGCCGCTGGCATTCACGATGCCGCAGATGATCGAGATGAGCGTGGTCTTGCCGGCCCCATTGGGGCCGAGCAGCGCGAAAATCTCGCCCTCCTCCACGTCCAAATCGATTCGTTCGAGCGCGACATAGCCGCTCGCATAGCGCTTGGTGACGTCGTGGACGGAAAGGATGGCAGCCATGAGGTGGAGCTAGCCGATCGACAGGGGATTTCAAGCCCGCGTGCCGCCACGGCTGTCGCACGGAAGCAATCTCATGCTAGGACTGATCCCAGGAGTCTCCCGGCCGGACTTGCCGGCGAGCCTTTTGCCACTTTTCAGGAGCCGATGCGCGCGATCATGACTGAACGCTGTTCCCCGTCCCTGGGCGCCAGACCATGAACGCGACCCGCTTCGCGCTCGATATCGAACGATCGCTCACTGGCCGCGCGTGGCGCTGGCGCGGGCCGGAGCCCGCCGGCAGCAGTGGCGATCTGGTCGATGATCTGCTGCGCGGGCGCGGCTGCACCAACGACATGCTGGACCGCGAGCGCCTTCCCACGATCCGCGCCTTCATGCCCGACCCCTCGATCTTCCGGGACATGGACCGCGCGGCCGAGCGGCTCGCCGCTGCCGTCATCGACCGGGAATCGATCACGATCTTCGGCGATTACGATGTCGATGGTGCCACCAGCGCCGCGCTGCTGATCCGCCTGTTGCGCGACCTCGGGCTCAACGCCGGCGTTTATATCCCGGACCGGCTGATGGAAGGCTATGGCCCTTCCGGCGAGGCGCTGGTCGCGCTCGCGCAACAGGGCTCCAGCCTCGTGGTCACGGTCGATTGCGGCGCGCAGGCCTTCGCGGCGCTGGAAGCGGCACGCGACGCCGGGCTCGACGTTATCGTGGTCGATCATCACAAATGCGCCGCCGCCCTGCCCCCTGCCCTCGCGCTGGTAAATCCCAACCGACTGGACGAGAGCAGCGACGGCGCGGGGCATGGCCATCTCGCCGCGGTCGGCGTCGCGTTCCTGCTCGGCGCCGCGCTGATCCGCACCCTGCGCGCGCGCGGCTGGTTCGACCGGAACCCCGAGCCCCGCCTCATCGATCTGCTCGATCTCGTCGCGCTCGGCACCGTGGCCGATGTCGCACAGATCCGCGGCCTCAACCGCGCCTTCGTCGCGCAGGGGCTGAAAGCGATGGCTCGCCGCGGCAATATCGGCCTCAATGCGCTGCTTTCCGCCAGCCGGCTTGAGCGCGCGCCGCTAGCCTCCGATCTCGGTTTTGCACTTGGGCCCCGTATCAATGCCGGCGGCCGCGTCGGCCGGTCCGATCTCGGTGTGCGCCTGCTCACCACCGAGGATCCCGCCGAAGCCGCCCTGCTCGCCGCCGATCTGGATCGGCTGAACAGCGAGCGACGCATCATCGAGGCGAATGTCCAGGAAGAAGCCGAGCGCCTTCTCTCCGAGCGCGGCGAGAGCGCCATCGCCCTGGTCTCCGGGACGGGCTGGCATCCCGGCGTCATCGGCATCGTGGCGGGACGGCTCAAGGAGAAGACCGGCGCGCCGGCCATCGTCATCGCGCTGGACGAGGACGGCATCGGCAAGGGATCGGGACGGTCCATCCAGGGGGTCGATCTGGGCGCTGCCATCCTCGCCGCCGGGGACCATGGGCTGCTGATCGCCGGCGGCGGCCATGCCATGGCGGCCGGGCTCACCGTCCGGCAGGACCGGGTTCAGGCACTTTCCGATTTTCTGGAGGAGCGGCTGCGGGAGGACATCGCCCGCGCGTCCGCTGCCCGTGCCCTGCTTGTGGACCTTCTGGTCGCGCCCGGCGGGCTGACTCCGGATCTGGTGACGCAGATGGAGCAGGCGGGCCCCTTCGGCAATGGCTGGCCCGCGCCGCGCGTCGTGCTCGGGCCGGTCCGCGTCGTGCGCGCCGATATTGTGGGCAATGGCCATGTCCGCGCCATCGTCGCCGGGGAAGACGGGCGCTCGCTCAAGGCGATGGCCTTTCGCCAGGCCGATGCGCCGCTCGGCCAGGCGCTCCTGGGCGCCGATCGTGCCCGCCGCTTCTGGCTCGCGGGCCGCGCGAAGATCGATGACTGGGGCCCCCGCCCCGCCACCGAACTACATGTGGAAGACATCGCCGACAGCTGAAAACCCCGGTGAAATGCGGAGGCGCATTCCGGTGGGTGACCGCTTCGCCTCGGACCGAGCAGCATAGCGCCGCGAAGGCGCCACGCCCCCCTTGACCCGACTGGAGGAGCCCCCTAAAGCGCCCCGATCACGACGGCAGGCAACTGCCCGAACGTGGCCCCTTCGTCTAGCGGTCAGGACGCGGCCCTCTCACGGCTGAAACACGGGTTCGATTCCCGTAGGGGTCACCAATAAAATCAATGGCTTAGCGTTGATTTTCAGTTGCAAAAAGCAACACGTCGAATTCTCGTCGAATGAATTCGCTCACACGCGGCCGGACGCCGCTGAACGGTTTTCTCGATCAGCCACCCCGACCTACTTCCTTCAACTTCGCATTGTCCGCCGCCCCAAACTGGTCGCATTGGAGCATGGTCCAGCAAGTCTGAGTTCAACCAACAGGTGAATGTCGGCTTAGTTGGACGATCTGGACTGTCTGCTTTGCGACGACCGGAACCGACAAGCTGCCGTCCGTTAATTTTGCTCCGCGCTGGCTTGATTACTGCGTTCCGGTAGATTGGGGCAGAACGCGGCGCGTGACTCTTTTTATAATCGACCGGATCAATCTTGCGAGCTCATCTACCCGCGCCGGCAACTGCCCGGCCCTCAGAGATTATTCACAAGGGGCAAAAAATGCGCTCATGAGGCAATTTTTCCGAAATTGTTCAATCTTGCTTTAACAAAAGAGAGAGATTATATCACGAAGGTGATTATTTTGAACAAGGACACGGTCGTTCGTGCGTGAGGCGCTCGTAACTTTTAAAGGAGTAGCTGCCGGGACACTCTCGGAGGCAGGCACCGGCACGCGCTTCCTCTATCATCCCGGATGGAGTCGGACCATTGCGTGCGGCCTACCCATAACCGTCCGTGACCATCATTGGTCAAACGGACTCTTTCCGTTTTTCGAGCACCTCGCGCCTGAAGGATGGCTTCGCGCGCGTCAGGCACGCGCAGCCCATGCGTCCGACGAAGATGATTTCGAACTGCTCCTGCGGTTTGGAGCAGACTGTATCGGAGCCGTTGGCGTGCGCCCTCTCGACGGATTGCCGGATAGCGCGCCCAAGGGCGACCTTCTGGAGAGCGCCGTCACGCAGCCGGGGCGCACACTTTCAGGCGTTCAGAAGAAGCTGTTGGCGTTCCGCGGGGACCGCGCGTTCGAACCGTCCCATCGTCCGGAGGATCCAGCGACGCACATTGCAAAGCTCAATCCGCCGGACCTGCCGACGCTAGTCCAGAACGAGGATACCTCGCTTCGACTTGCTCGGGAGATTCTGGGGCCGGCCGAGGTGACGAACGCCTCCATTGGCGCTGTACACGGGATCGAGGGCGTTGCCCTGCTGGTCGAGCGCTTCGATAGACGAGACGGCGAGCGTCTGCGTCTCGAAGACTTCGCCCAGATTCTGGGAAAGCCACGCGGCCGCGATTTTAACGGAAAGTACGATTCCAGCTACGAGGAGGCAGCCCGCGTCGTCGCCGACCACTCGGCGCGTCCAATAATCGACCTGCAGCGCTTCTTCCGACTGGTGGTTTTCAATTTCGTGATCGGCAATGCCGATGCGCATTTGAAGAATTTTTCTCTACTCGAGCGCCCCGAGGGACTACGGCTTAGCCCCACCTACGATCTGGTGAACACTTTGCTCTATCCGTTCAACCGCGAGACGGGTCTCGCGATCGGCGGTCGCAAGCGACCATTTGACAGTCTCGACCGGCCACTGGTTGAAGCGTTCGGAAGCGAAATTGGCCTGCCTGCTCCTGCGATCCGGATCGCACTCGACCAGCTCGCAAAGGGGTTCGCGCGGGCGAGAACGCCGCAGACGCCATCCAACGCCGAGCTCGGCGACTTTCGTGTGCGTTATCGCGAGATTGTCGAGGGCCAGGCGGCGAGGATGTTCGCATGAGCACCGCGCCCATCGATTGGCAGTCCCTCGTCGATGAAGCGATTCGCCGACGCAAGGCTGAGCGGCTGTCTCAACGCAGCCTCGCAGCATTGGCCGGTGTGAGCGTTCCAACCGTCAACGCGTTCGAGCAAGGCGAGATCAATTTGCGCTTCGACCGTGTCGTCGCGATTCTTCGTGTGCTTGGCCTGTTTGCGGCGCCCGAAGCCGATCTTCTGGCAAGCTTCATGCGCGCCGCGCGCTCCCGCTTCGACGCTCGCGTCGAGGGCCAGCCAGCAGACCACTGGACGCGCACGCCGCATGGTCATTTCGAACTCGCCTTCGAAATTGTCGGACTGACGGCCTTGCCGATGAAAGTGCTACGCGAGTGGCTCGCTGAGCAACCATCGCCAGCAATCTGGGATCCTTTTGGCGCGCCGTCCGATCGCCGGCTTCAGACAATCGACAGCGCCCTCGAACATTGGGTAGATGCGGGACACACAGCCGATCCGACCCTAGGCGCATTTTGGCGGCTTGATCCTCGCGGACTAGGGTTTGTTCGCGATGGATATCGCGAGGATGCGCCCGGCATCCTAAGCCCCGGGGCCATATTCGACCTCAGTCTTCCCATCCACCAACTTGGGAGCCTGCTTCGTCAGGCCGCCTCGCTGGCGCGGCTCGCGGGGGCCGACGAAACAGCCCCTGTGCGTGTCCGCGGTCGCTATCAGGGTTTGTCGGGTCGCGTACTCCAGGCTTGGGCAGACCCGAAACTGCGGGAGAGCGTGCCCGACGGTGCGCAGGCTCTCAGCGACACTGCCGAGATCGACCGAGATCTTGATGTCGGCCTCATCGAGAGTGACCCTGCGACTGCAATCTCAATGAGCCTGGCGCCGCTGTTCGAGCGCTTTTCGGGTTATGTGCTCGAACGCTCGACCGTTGCGGCGCAGTTGGGAGTCACTGGTCGCAAGCAGGGTGTCAGCATCGGCCCATTTGCGGTTTCGAAGGACCTCATCGCGAAGCTTGGCGACGAAGCGCTGAGAGAACTTCTTGGCAAGCTTTTGGAAGCTGAAGCGGCGGCGCAAGGTGTACCGCTGACTGGGATCGATCTGGGCGGGGGCCAGACGGCACCGGATGGCGGGATCGACGCGCGTCTGCAATGGCGCGAGGGTCCCAAGCCCAAGGACTGGCTCCCGGCCCGCGATATCATCTACCAAAGCAAGGCGCAGGTGCTGCCTCCCGCCGCGATCTCGCGTGAAATGCGGCCCAACGACCGACTTCGCCCGATCTTCGCGGAGCTGGCTTCAGTGTCGGGGGCTTATATTCTCTTCACGACCGACGACATCGGCTCGAAGGGGCAGGCCGATCGTATCGCCAAGATGCGAGAGGCGCTCTCCGATCTCCCAAATGCCGACCGCATTACGCTCGATTTTCTGGGACCGGACCGCATCGCTCGATGGGCCAACCAGCATCCCGGCGTCGCGCTCTGGCTGTTGCAAGCTGCAGGCCGTCCACTGCGTGGCTGGCGCCCCTATGGGAACTGGTCAGCCGAAGCGAGCGCCGACACGCCTTATCTGCTCGACGACACTGCCAGGGCGAAGGTCGGGGGGATTGAAGGTGACATACGCGAGGCCCTCGCAGCCATGCGGAGCGTCCTTTCCCAAGGAAGCGGTTGCGTCAGGCTCGTCGGCATCTCGGGCATGGGAAAGACAAGGCTTGCCGAGGCTGTGTTCGATCAACGCATCATCGCCGGCCCGGCTTTGCCGACCGCCCTCGCCGTTTATGCAGACGCGGGTCTCGAACTCGGCACGGGCGCACCGCTCGTTGCCGAGCAGCTGGTGCTCGCCGGCACAGAAGCCGTGCTCATCGTCGACAATGCGACGGCCCGGACCCACGCGCAGCTCGCCGAGATCGTCAGGCGGACAGGAAGCCGGGTCAGCCTGCTGTCCATCGATTATGACATCGAAGATGAAGCGCCCAATGACACGCTCGTTGTCCGCCTTGAACGGAACAGTGGCCCGCTGCTGCAAAGCCTCCTCAAGCAGCGCGTCCCCCAACTCAGCGATGCTGAGGTCGACCATCTTGCGGGATTTTCGGAAGGCAATGCCCGTGTCGCGCTCGCGATCGCGCGCGGCGCTGCCAAAGGCGTCAATCTCGCGAGCGCAAGCGATGCAGAGCTGATTGATCGGCTTTTCCAGATCGAGCGAGGGGGAGACCCTGATGCCCGCAGGGCCGCCAATGCCGCTGCCTTGGTCTATGCCTTCCTCGTCGAAGGATCGGACGGACAGGCTGAATATCCTGTCCTTGCAGAAATCGCCGGTATCAGCCCGGCCGCCTTCTATCGTCATATCGAAATGATGATCGTCTGGGGCCTTGCGCAGAAGCGCGGTGCACAGCGCGCGGTCAAGCCTGACCCGATTGCTAATCAGCTTGCTGCCGCCATGCTGCGCCTCAGCGATCCGGAAACTATCCTCCGCGCCTTCGCGGCTGGCCCAGAGCGTCTGTTCGCTTCTTTTGCTCGCCGTCTCGGCCAACTCGAGGCGGAACCACGCGCAGCCGAAATCGCCAAGCGTCTGATTTCACCTAATGGCTGGCTCAGCGCGCCAGCTGACTGGAGCGACGAACAAGAGCGGGCTTTCTTCGGCCTGGCGCCCTCTGCGCCCGAGGCGGTGCTCAGCTTTATCGAACGCGCCCTTCCGGAAGGAAAAGAGACAGCGCTCGCCTCGTCCTACCACACCCGCGAGGATACTGGTGAACTACTGGTTCACCTGGCTTATGATCCAGCGCTCTTCGAGCGCGCGATGTTGTGCCTCGTCTCTTTGATCCGGATCGACGGCCGGCCGGACAATGAGCGATCAAATCTTCGCGATCATTTCCTTCAGCGTTTCTGGCCGGCATTGTCCTGGACCCGGGCGCTACTGGCGCCGCGTCTCGCCGTCATCGACCGGCTCCTCGACGATCCCGATGTGGCTGTCCGTGCCCTTGGTCTCGAAGCACTGGACCACATGCTCGACACCGATAACCTCAGCTCGTCTTTCGCGCCGGCATTCGGCTCCCAAGCTCGAACCAGCGAGTGGCGTCCGCGCGGCGCCGACTATATCGCCTGGATCGACGCGGCCGCCTCCCGTATCCAGAGGATTGTCGAGACCGAGCCTACACTCGCGGCACGGGCTCGCTCGATCGTCGTTCAGCATTTGAGAGCCCACGCTGCGTCCGGCATTGAGGACAAGGCGATCGCGCTTGCTCGGCAGATCAAGCCGTTGGGTTACTGGGATGAAGGCTGGCGGAGTGCCAACGACGCCCTTCATTTCGGGTCGCGGACTGAGGCCCTGCAAGCTTACGAATATGAGCTCCGCCCCAAGAACGAAGAGCAATTCTTTGAGGCCTTTGTGATTGGCGAACCCTGGCGCCATTGGCATCCGGCGGGGAAGGACCAGCGCCACACACGCAAAGTAGAGGTCCTCGCGCGCGGGCTCGGGCCGGCGGCTTGCAAGGCATGCCCGGCCGCTGGAAGAATATCTGCGGCGGGCCGTCGCAGTCGTTGGAGAATCCAGCACGCTTAGCTTTGGTGAAGGGCTCGGCGAGGGAACGAGCGACATTCCCGCGCTTTGGGCGGAGGCCTACCGCATCTATCGCGACGCACCCGAAGGCCAGCGCGACGCGGGAGCCTTGATCGGCATCGCGCGTGCTGGCGCTACGCGCGATCCGGCCTGGGGAGACGCGACCCTCGATGCGGCCGCAACCGATCCTCTGCTACAGCGGTTCATCATCTATCTGCACACGCGGCGCCCTCTTGGGCCACGGGAGATTGACCGGTTCATCGTGGCGCTCGAGAGGGGCGCTAGTCCGGAACATCTCAGTGCGCTCATGTTCGGCGGGGTTACGGCCGCCATTCCGGCGGAAGACCTTTCGCGCCTGCTGCGTCGTCTCATTGCCCATCCCGACGGGGTGGCGGCTGCGAGCCAGATCCTTCAGATGCGGTTCTTCGGCGACAAGCAAAAGGAACGCGACTATGCACCCGAGCTTGTCGAAGTGGCGCGCCTAATCCTCATCGATCCGCGCAGCTACGATACCCAGCGCCGGCGGTCCGACCGCGAGTTGTCCCAGCTTGCCAAGATCGTGCTGCGGACAGAGCAAGGCGCAGCGACTGCAGTCGCGATCGCGCGGCATTTGCGCGGCCTGAAACGAGTTGAGGCTATGGACGAGTTCGACGATCTTGGCCGCGCCTTGCTCGACGCCTTCCCGCGCATCGTGCTTGATGAGCTCGTTTTGGGCACGACTGTCCGGGCACGGCGGCGCGGGCTCCTCGATTTGCTGCTGGGCGGGGTACTCGGCGACCGCGATGGATCGGGCGAGGACAAGCGCCCCTCGATCGACGTCGATCTTATCCGCAGCTGGGTTGCCGAGGACCCTCAAACCCGTGCGACGAGGCTGGCCGAGCTCATTCCTTATACCTCTTCATTGGACGCTGGCGGGCTAGCTTGGTCGGATGCGGCGCGCGCCCTCATCGACCTTGCCCCGGATCCGCTCCCCATCCTGGCCGCCTTTGAGGATCGTTTCTTCTCAGGGGTCAGCTCTGGACCGTTCTCGGGGCGTTATGTGAGGCGCCTCCCCATGGTGGCGTCCCTCAAGGATCACTTCGACCCTCGCGTGCGGCACTGGGCTCGCGAGGCTGAGGTGCGCCTGCATCGCAGCATCGAGCATTGGGACACCTTCGACCGTGAGGATGGCAGCCGCTTTGAATGATGAAGTTGGGCAGGGGCAAGTGCATCGCCCAAGACCCCACGTGCTGGAACAGCCGATTGACTACCGCAAGGCTTGTTCCCAGCGTCACCGATAGGATATCAAGACGGCATGTTTGAACTGACTGACCGGGACTGGGCGAATTACTATTTCCGAGACAATAATGTCGAGAACCAACCGATTGTGATCCGGTCATCCCTCGCCACTTCGAGGGAGGTCTATGCAGGTCGGCTGATCATCGCCATCGAACCATCAAGCGCCTCCTGACACGTGGACCCGCGCACGATCAAGGCCCTGGCGGAGCTCACTGACGAAGGTCGGTTCGAGCAAATCGCGCTTGCCGTCCTTCATCATGCAGAACCGCTTTGCGCGGCCTTTTCGCAGCAAGGTGTCAACGCCTTCGGGAAGACACGAGCATCCCCCGTCGACAATATCGGTTTCGTTCGCGCCGTGTGTCCTGCCCACATGGTGGTCGCCCATCACACCACCGCCGCGGAGCGCGGCCTCAAAGCGAAGTGGATGGCCGCAGGTCCGCGCATCGGAGACATATTGAAGACCGCCGAGGTCGTCGCCGAGGAACGGGTACGCACCCCCGACCTTAAAGCCACGCTCTTCCTGACGACAAACCGGGAGCCCGACGAGCGTTTGGTCCGCGACAGCGTCGCACTCGGAGCGAGTCACGGGATGACCGTCGAGATCTGGTCGCGAGCACGCCTCGCGCATGTACTCGATACCGACCCCGCCGGCCAGCGGATCAGGCGCGTCCTACTCGACATCGAGCAGGAGCTCCTGTCACCCGAGCTCCTCTCCCATCTCTCGACTACAAGCCTGGAGAGTTTCGCTCCTGTGCATGAAAGGGGCGTTTGGATCGGACGCGACCTTGATCGCCGTCTCCTTCAATCCCGACAACCCGTCAGCTTCATCATGGGAGAGTCCGGATCGGGCAAGTCAGTCGCCTGCTTCTGCACGATGAGCCAATGGGTGGCAGGTGGGGACTTTGCCCTAGTCATTCCCGAGGACGTCGTTGATGAGGCAACATCCCTGTCCGGCGCGATCCTGACCGCGCTGCAGCGGCTGCATCCCCAGTTGGCCGATACGCCCTCGGCGCTCGCGCTTGCCTCGACCAGCCGGCCATTGCTTCTGCTCGTCGAAGACATCAACCATGCCAACAACCCGTCACGTGCAATCGAAAAGATTGCTCGGTGGGCCGCAGAGCCGGCGAGCGGCGAGCGGCGTGGTGCGCCGGCGTGGCGTATCCTTTGTCCGCTTTGGCCCAGCGCGATCCATGGCCTTCCGGACTCGGCCCGGCGCCTCATCGAGCCAATGCTCGTCCAACCCTCGCCCTTCACCGACATGGATGGCATCGCAGCAGTGGCAGCCAAAGCCAGGGTCGCCTACAAATCCATCAGCACCGTTGGATGCCACGCCCTTTCGAAGGCGCTCGGCAACGATCCACTCCTTATTGGGCTCCACGAATTTGGCGGCACCTCGGCCCCAAAAGAGATTATCGCTGACTTTGTCGAGCGCGCGATGCACCGCTGCGAGGGACAAACGAGTAGGCCAGCCGGTGAGCTTCGTGCGGCACTTTCGCGACTTTCCGTGGAGATGTTGGAGCGCTGCAGGATGTCGCCGACCTGGACCGAAATCTTGCAGTGGCCAGGCCTTCATCCAGATCTGGATGCAATCCGCCAGCTCGTCGCTGCCAGCGCGGTCGTTCGCCTTGAGGGCCGCTCGGATCGCCAGGTGCTGGTCTTTCGGCATGACCGTGTCCGGGACCATCTACTGGTGGACGCAGCGGCCTCCTTGCATTCTGCGGGGACGATGAGCGATGCGCTCTTGGAGGATCCCTTCTATGCCGCCATCCTGGGTGACCTTGTTTACGCCCGGTTGACTGATGAGGGCCTCCTCGAACGGGTCAGCCACTCAAACCCCTCGCCATCTTCCATGCCATCGTCCGCACGACATACGGAACGCCCGCACGCACGAAACTGGTCGCGCTGGCGCAGGCCTGGCTCACGCAGGAGAGCAATCGCGAGTCCCATCAGCGCTCCCTCCGCCATGCAATGGCCATAGTCCTGATGGACGCAGTAGGGCCCGACATTGTGTCCCTCGCAAAGCTGTTTCCCCATGCGGGCACTCATGAGCTGATGGCCCGTTTGCGCAACGGCGATCTGGACGCAGGGGTTGAAGATTGCGCGTTCCAGTATCGCTGGAACCGTGAGCGTTGGCGCCAGCGCCAGATCGAGCATGCCCAGCTTCGTCATGCGGACACGCTGGTCGCGCAGGCAGAAACCTATTTGCTGGACCGGGACTGTGATCCGAAGACGCGCGAGATACTTCTCCACCTCGCCGGCAGCATCGCCGATCCCCGACTGTTGCCCGCGCTTCTCCAATCCTGGGCTCTGGACGAAGGCCGTCTCGACCGGCTCGAGGACTATCTTTGGGCCTTTGCATTCTGTTGCTCGGAAGAAAATGCCGAACAGGCGCTTAGCCCTGTGTGCGATGCCTGGGCGGCGTTGCCTACGACAAGGAATGGCTCGGACCCGTCACCTCGCGACGACCTCGCCAGCTCGGAAATGCGCTGGGCCATCGAGCGGCGGCCGCCCGGCCCTGCAATCGACTATCTGACCCGACGCGGTGCCAGCGAGGATCTGGCCTGGCCGATCTACTATCTGCTCCATGCCGTCGATCATCCGGCCGCCCTGCGCTTTTGCGTGACCGAGATGGGCAAAGCCAGGGCGAGATCAGCGCAATCCTATTTCATCAATTTTCGCGGCGGTCGCGACCATTGGGAGCGACGGAGAGACGAGAACGGGCTCCTTATGTCGTCGGCCAATCGGGCGCTGCTCCTCGACTGGTGGCAGGATCCAGGCGGAGATCCGAACGAGCGGACCGCGGCATTCGACCTGTGGGCGTCGAGTTGGGGCGAGAGTGATCTTGGAATCATGCGGGCCTCGCAGGATGACGCTATATTGGGCGATCGTATCCTTCAGCGTCGTCTTGAGCGGGGGGATGATACGGCCATTCCCCTGCTGCTCCCCAAGCTTGAACGAGATGATCGCCGTTTCTGGTGGCAGTACACCAGGACCGTTTGGTCCGAAGAATTGACGCATGTGTTGCGCACCGCATTTGCTAATCGGGCGGCCGAGATTGCGCCCGACCCGGACCGGGACTTCGAAATTGATCATGTCCTGTTCAATGCTGTTATCCGCCTGCCCCGTGATCTCGCCGAGCAACTGTTGCTCGAGCATTGGGGCGACGCATCGGGATCGCCGCAGCTTGTCCAGGCGGCTCTCTATATCGAGACGGATGCGTTGCTAGACCGTGCCGCTGAGGCGATTGCAAAGGCGGAAGAGCCCTCGAAGCTGTTTCAGTATCTGACGTCGCATTTCGGGATCAAGGAAAGGGGTCATCCGGGGCTGACGCGGATAGGTCAGATCGAAGCACTGGCGCCTTATTTCGGACTGATCGAGAAGGAATCGGAGCTGAATTGGCTCGCCGATGGCTGCAACGATCGGGGCTGGTTCGACCTTCGGCGCCGCCTTCTGGATCCCCACCTTCCCCATTCGCGCCACTGCTGGTCTGAAGACCGCCTGCCCGGTTTGTTCGACCAACTTGCGCGGGATCCTCGCAGAGCCCCCTGGGATATCGAGGCGGTGCTCGGAGCCGGCCTGGAATGGGATCAGATCGCCGCCTGTCTTCGCACATGGCTGACCACAGACCCTCCCAAGGACGCGATGTATGCCGCCTGCGCGATCCTCGAGGAGCATGGCCGGCGGTGTGATCTGAGCATGTTGTCGAAATGGCCTGGCACGCCCGATGAATCCATTTCGGCCACTACCGCTAACGCGACGTTCAAGGTGCAGCATCGGACGGCGGACTAAGCGGCAAGCCCAAGGGCCTGATGCAGAGCAGGCCATTGTGGCAGCTAATATTCTGCCTGCAAATCAGCGGGCAGATTGAAGTTCACATCCCCCCGACCGACCTCTCGCTTGCAGCACCAATCCCCCAGAAATGAGCGAGCGGTCACTTTCGGGCGACTCATTCGGCGTGTCGATTATCCAATCTGGGGGCAGCTCCGGACCGAGCCGCATAAGCTGAACGGGTGGCCGGTATTGGGCAGCGTCCAATTCACCATGAATGTCTGAAATGTCGGCGGCTACAGCCATGCCGTTCTTCAAGATCGTTGATCCCGCGAGGCGCAGCGACGGTTAAGGGCGGCGTTTGGTATCGAATATCAGGTCGGAACGACAGCTAACGCATTCTGATCCCTCTTTCATGTTGCCATTTGGCATTAGATTATATATATAATGCCATTGTGTAATCGGAGGTGACCATGGCGCTTGCAACACTGATCGATACCGAGCCTCGGCCATTTCGACCGGAGCCAGTCACCGACGAAGAAGCCGCCGCTATGTTTCGTGCGGTGACGAGGTTGTTTGGGCTGTGGGATCTGACGGACGAACAAGCCTCGGTCCTTGTCGATCTGCCACTCCGGACCTACCGGCGCTGGAAGGCTGGCGATTTGGGTAGGATCGATCGCGACGGAAAGGCCCGGCTTTCCAATCTGGTGGGGATCCACAAGGCGCTGCGGATCATCTTTAGCGACCCCGCTCGCGGCTATCGCTGGATCAAGTCTACCAACGAGGCCTTCAATGGACGCTCGGCGCTTGATATCATGCTGGGCGGCGAACTGACGGATCTGATGCGCGTGCGGCGTTATCTGGATGCTGAGCGCGGCAGCTGGTGATTGACCGCAATGCGATCACGCAGGCCCATGTCGAATGGGCAAGCGCCCGTCGCATCATTCGAAGCGCCTATCCGCCGATCGATCTGTTCGAGGACATCGCCGATCCGGCGGACTGGCCGCTTCTGATTTCCGCGGAGCAGAAGACCAATCCTCGATTGATGGAGACAATCGGGGTGCTCGATCTCATCCCGCCCCAACGTCGCGTCGGTGGCCCCGGCGCAAGCTATCTCATGGCGCCGTTCACTCACTTCAGTCCCGATCGACCAAGCCGATTTACGGCAGGGCACTTCGGCGTCCTCTATGTTGCCGACAGTTTCGAAACCGCTCTCTCCGAAACGATCCATCATCACCAGCGCTTCATGGCCAGGACGGCCGAGCCTCCGGGATGGACATCCCAGTTTCGGGAGATTGTCATCGACGTCGATGTCATCGCGCACGATCTGCGCGACGAGGCACTCTATGCCGATGCGCTGCGTCCTGACGATTATGCCGAGAGCCAGCGACTGGGCGCCGATCTTCGAGCGGCCGGCTCAGATGGTCTCGTCTATCCGAGCCGGAGACAGGCTGGCGGCGGCTGCGTTGCGCTCTTCTACCCCGATCGCGCTGCCAACCCTGTCCAGGGTCGGCATCTCGACTATCATTGGAATGGGTCTCGCGTCGATTTCTACCGAGAGCCAGCGACCGGCAACGTCTTTCAGATTACGCTGTGAGTGGCAGTATTCTGAATGACATATCCGCAGAGGGTGACGCCCTCAGCTATATCTCACTTAGGCTGGATCGGCGCATATGATTGGCTTGCGGGATGGCGTGACCGACCGGCAGCTTTCCGAGTTCGCATCTGGACACTCGGACGACTGGCCTGCTGCCGGTTTGGTGGACACCGAGATGGGCTCATTTAGGCTACCCCAGCTTCTCGCTCGAAGTCGATAGGGCTGAGGTAACCCAGGGTCGAGTGACGCCGGGTCGGATTGTAGAAGCACTCGATGTAATCGAACACGTCCGCCTTCGCCTGCGCCCTCGTGCGGTAGACCTTTTTCCCGATCCGCTCGGTCTTGAGCGAGGAGAAGAAGCTTTCCATCGCGGCGTTATCCCAGACGTTGCCGGACCTGCTCATCGAACAGGTGACGCCGTTGTCGGCCATGAGCCGCTGGAACTGCTCGCTGGTATATTGGCTACCCTGGTCCGAGTGATGCAGCAGGGCATCGGGCTTTCCGCGTCGCCAGATCGCCATGATGAGCGCATCGGTAACGAGCTGGGCGGTCATCGTGTCGCTCATCGACCAGCCCACCACCCTGCGCGAGAACAGGTCGATGACGGCGGCCACGTAGAGCCATCCTTCGGCAGTCCAGACGTAGGTAAAATCTGCCACCCACTTCTGGTTGGGCCTGTCGGCCGTGAACTGGCGACCCAGAACGTTGCCGGCGATGACCGAGCGTTCGCCCTGATCCTTGGGCAGTCCACGGCGGCGTGGCCTGGCCCGCAGCCCTTGCGCTCGCATGAGCCGTTCGACCCGATGCAGACCGCAGGAGATGCCTTCGGCGAGCAGGTCGTGCCAGACACGCCGGGCGCCATAGGTGCGATAGCTGCCAACATGGCTGGCCCTGACCCTCGAGCCGATCACCTCGTCGTCGCGGGCACGCTGTGACGGCGCCCGGGTGAGCCAGGCATGGAAGCCGCTCCGCGAGACACCGAGCGCCCCGCACATCCATGCCACCGGCCAGATCCCTCGGTGCTTCGCGATGAAGGCGAACCTCATATCGAGTCCTTCGCGAAGTAGGCGGCGGCTTTTTTTAGAATGTCGCGCTCTGCCTTCAGCTTGGCCACTTCCCGGCGCAGACGGTCGATCTCCAACTGCTCCGGCTTCATCTGACCCTGCCCGGGAAAGGCATGGCCAGGATCAGCGGCCAACTCCTTTACCCATTTGCGCAGCAGGTTCTCGTGCACATCCAGATCGCGGGCCGCCTGCGCAACTGCCACACCGCGCTCACGGACCAACCTTACCGCCTCAAGCTTGAACTCGCGGCTGAACTTCCTTCGTTGCATTGTGGGCCTCCGATAGGTGAAAACACCCTATCTCGGTGTCCACCAAACCGGCAGCAGGCCATTCATTGCGGAACTGCTGGCGAACTCCCAGCTGCTTTGCTTGGATCAGGCACGGGCTAATCCGGCGGGTGCAAAGGGCGCCAATTTCGAGCCTTGTGACTTCCTGTCGGCGAGCCGCCAGCTAATCCATCTGAAGGACGGTCATAGCTCTTCCCCGCTTAGCCATCTGTGGAACCAAGGTCTTGTATCAACCGAGAGCTTCGTCCGGGATTCAGCCTTTCGCACTGCGTTCCGTAAAGCCGTAACAGTCCGCGAAAAACAATACAGCAGGTCCGGGTTTCTGGCGTTGATTCCCGACGGGCGCACCAAGCCCCTCCCGGCTGATTTCACGGTCGTCTATGGCGTGATGCGCCATCCCAATGCCCGGACGGGGTCCTTGACTCTTCCGTTCTTCAGTAAGATCGCCCTGCGAGCGGTGGCCGAGCGGCTCGACATGATGGGCTTTAAAGTCGAACTCCAGTTGATAGCCAAAACTTAGGGTAGCCGTCAGAGTTGGCTAATCTAGCCACCACAGCCTGCATAGCGTGGCGCGGCACTCGCGCGGATACGAAGTCTCCTCTGTGACGCCGGTCGGGCAAACGCTGAAAATCGGCTCCTGCCGAGAGTTGCAGTTCGGCATGGCGCTTGGGAAGGGCAGAATTGCCTTAGCTCGCGACGTAAGCAGCTAGCTGAACGAACGGCCGCTATTAGGCAACGCGAATTCGCGATCGAACGTCCGAGATGTTGGCGAAATCGGACGCGGAATCACGCCGCAGCCTTTGAACGGCCGAAACTTTGAAAACAAACAATTTTCCAAACAAACACGGCTGAAACACGGGTTCGATTCCCGTAGGGGTCACCAATGAAATCAACGATTTAGCTTTGATTTTGTCAGTTGCAGAATGCAACATATCGAATTCGTCCACATATGGATTGAGCCTGCGCTGGACGGTCTTGATCGATTTTACCGATAAACCCTTCCTGGGTTGCTGGGGTTTGGCGCGCCGGCGGCGGGTTCCCCGCGGCTTGTCTGATCTGCTACGGGGGAGGGCCATTCAGGGGCAATTCCAGCGATTCGGCGCTGAAGGATACACCTTCTGATTGGCTCCCCCGACTTCGGTGTACCTGCCTGCGTCCTTTCTGGAGAGGACAAAATGACCGCCGAAATCGTGCGAGAAGGCTCCATGGGAGAGCTAAGCATGGCTGAAGCGGGCGGCGGGCCAAAAGCATTGGATGCTGGGCAGGCGTCACTTCGCCTCTCCCTGATTCTGGTTTGCAGCCTTGTCTATTTTCTCGATGGGATCGTTCACAGTATCGTGGGGCCGCTGGCACCCGATATCGCCGCGACGTTGCGATTGTCGCACGCCGATCTGGGCCCGATTTTTTCGGCCAATCTGATCGGCCAATGCGCTGGCCTCATCATATTTCCGCTGCTGGCCGCACGACTGGGGCATCGGCGCATCGTGCTCTGCACGCTCGTCGGCTTCGGCCTTTTCGAGGCGTTGTCGGCCGCCTCAAGCACCGCGGCGGAACTCTTTGCCGCCCGATTGATGACCGGCGCCTTCCTGGGGGGCTGCCTGCCAAGCTGTCTTTCGATCGTGACGGCTTCCGCGCCTCCGGAACGGCGCGGCATCGCGATCATGATCCTGTTCACCGGCTATGGCCTGGGCGCAACCATGTCGGGCGTGGTCGCCGAGATGTTCTCGGGCCTGGGGGGCTGGCGGGCGGCCTCCGTGGCCGTCGGAGGCAGCTGCCTCATCTTTGCGGCAATTGCCGGCCTTTGGCTGATCGAACCTGTGAAACGAGACGAGGCCAACACGCAAGCCACCCGGAGCATTGGCAATGGCGCACTGGCGATCGTATCGCCTGGCTATCTCCTCGGCACGCTCATGCTCTGGATGTTGTTCATTTCGATGCTGACGATCAGCTACTGCCTCAGCAGCTGGCTCCCCATATTGCTGGTCGAGGTCGGTCGCGAGAATTGGGTGGCCACCATGTCCGTGTCGATCTTCTCGTTCGGGGGAATTATCGCGGCCCTCGGCGTGGGCATCCTCATCGACCGGTTCGGCGCCACACCCGTTCTGACGACCTTCCTGACGATCGCCGCGATCCTGATGTTCCTTATCGGCAAGTTATTAGCCTCGGCGCCAACGACAATCCTGCTCGTGCTGCTGGCTATATGCGGCTTCTTTTTCCTCGGCGCCTATGGCGGCGTGAATGTCGTGCTGGCGAGCTATTATCCCGATCATCTTCGCGCCGTCGGCATCGGCTGGACCAAAAGTGTCGGGCGCGTGGGTACCGTCATTGCGCCAATCCTGATTGGCTTCGGCCTCAGCGCCGGCGTTTCGGAGACGACGATCATGTCACTCTTTTCTGTTCCGGCCAGCCTATCGGTGCTTGCGCTCGTCGTCATAGCTGTCGCAGGATCGCGATCACGAGAGGCGGCTCGGGCAGTGGTCTCGAGCGGTAACTAGAAAAGCCGGAGAGGCACATGTCGGACATCAGGCAGATCAGGGATTGGCGCGCGCCGACCACCATGGGGACGATGTACGAACGGCTCCTCGGCGCGATCGGGACCGAGGAGTTCGGTTCCACGGTACGGGATTCGGTGCTGGCCGTGACCGCAGGAGCGCGCCGGATCTATCTTTTCGAGGCGACCGGCCGCGAGGATCATTCGCTGCAATATTATTCCTGCGAGCCAGGCGTCGCCGATCTCTTTCCAGCCTATCACAAATGGTATGCCCGGCTCGACCCCGTGTTCGACGCCTATCGCGCGGCGCCCGAATGCAGCAACGTCGCCATGTTGCGTATCCGCCCCTCCGACATCGCTTCCCGCGGCTTTCGCCAGCGTTTTTTCGACGATGCCGGCATTGTCGAGCGCGTCTCGATCATCCAGCGCGGTGCCGATAGCTGGCGCGTAATCAATGTCGCGCGTCATGAGAAGGAGGGCTGCTTTGGCGATGACGAACTGGACGCGCTGGTCGGGCTCGCCTGTCTGGCGCTGCCGATGCTGCCGCTCAACCGACGTCGGCAGACCAGCCCGCAGCAGCTGACCGTCGCGCAATTTGAGGAAAGATTTGCCAGCCGCTTCGACCAGTTGACCCAGCGTGAGCGGCAGGTCTGCGCCAGGGCCGCGATCGGCATGACCGTGGAGGCCACTGCGCTCGACCTGGGTATCGCGAAAACCTCGGTCCTCACCTATCGCCAGCGCGCCTACCAGAGGCTGCGCGTGACGAGCCCGTTCGAGCTATGCTCGCTCGTCACGCACTAGGCCGATGCGTCAGGCCGCAACGCTTTCGCGCGAACCGGCGAAAAGCGGCATGATCTCGCTGGCAAATCGCTCGAGGCTCTTCTGATCGCCCGCCGCGTCGAGCAGCAGCAGATAATCGACGCCGGCCGCCTTCAGCCGCTCGATCCTGGCGATCAACTGGTCGGCCGTACCGATGAGCCAGATATCGTCTTCATCGCCCGTCGCCATCGGCGGCGCATGCACGCCGCCGGACGCGTTCGGATCAGTCGAGAGCATGCGATTATTGGCAAGCACATGGTGATGATGCGCGATCGCCTCTCGCGTTTCGGCTTCGTTCGTCGTGAGATGGAAAGCGCGGGTCACGCCAATGGAACGCGGGTCGAACGGGCGGCCCTGCGCTTCCACAGCCTCGCGATAGACCGCGATGCGCTGGCCGAGCTGGCCGGAATCGCTGAACTGATCGAGCAGCAGATTATAGCCTTGCTCTGCCGTGCGGCGCGCCGAGGCATCGCTCCCAACGGCGATCCAGACCGGCGGATGCGGTTGCTGGATCGATTTTGGATCGATGATCGCGTCCGTGAAGTTCCAATATGTGCCGCTGTGCGAGAAGCGCCCCGGCGCGGACCAGGCTTTCTGAAGAATGGTCAGCGCTTCCTCATAGCGGGCCTGAAGTTCCGCGCCGGGAATCCCGAATCCCTGGCATTCGACAAAACGGAAGCCGCGGCCGATCCCGCAATCGAAACGCCCGTCGGACAGCAGATCGAGCGTGCCGACTTCCTCGGCGAACAACAGCGGATTGTGCCAGGGCAGGATCGTGACGGCCGTTCCGAGCCGGATCGTGCGCGTGCGGGCAGCCAGGTTCGAGAGGACCATCATCGAGGAAGGGATCTGGGGCAGGCCCGTGAAATGATGCTCGTTGAGGAACACGGACATGAAGCCAAGTGCCTCGGCGCGCACGACATAGTCGATCACCTGATTCAGGATGGCATGATGGCTGGTGCCCGCCTGGGGGTTTTCCCAGATGCCCATGAATAGTCCGAACTGCATGTCGCTGCCTCCATCTCGTGATGGACCGACAGATAGCGAAGCGGGATCGCGGCGCCTGTCCACTCAGTTCGGGACAACCAAGGAGCGATAAGCCCATGACAGAGGTCCGACGCATCGATGGACATATGGTCGAACCAGCCGTGTTGAAACCGTTCGCGGCTGCGGTCGATCTGCTGGGATCCGATCGCTTCTATCGGACGCTCAGTGGATCGCTCGGCGTGCTGGTCGACAGATTCTATCTCATCGATGGCAGCACCAGATCGGAACCGCTGATCATGCAGACCGAACTGGACAAGCCGGTCGTCAACGGGAGCACTTATGTAAAGCTGTTCCTGCCCAATGATCCGCTGCAGCTGGCCATCGACAGCGTCAAGGATGACGACACGATCCTGTGCCTGAAGGTGGCGCCTTGCGATATCGTCGTGCCGGCCTATCGATCCATGCTGGAACGGGCGAGCGTCGTCGAGCGCGTCTCCTTCATTCGCAAGTTGGGGCGAAACGGTTGGCGCTGCATGACCGTCGTGCGACGCAAAACGTCAGGCCGGTTCACGGAACGGGAATTATCCCTGCTTGGCAGCGCCTACCGCCTGCTGACTCCACTGGTCGACCGGCACCGCAGCCTGATCGGCGAAGTCGTCGAGAACCGGGCCGATCGCATCGCCGAACTGGAGGAACGGTTCGGCCAGCGTTACCCTGCCTTGACGCCCCGTGAGCGCGAGGTTTGCGCGCGCGCGGCCATGGGCATCTCCGTCGAGGGATGCGCGCTCGATCTCGGAATCGCCGCGTCGTCCGTCCTGACGTACAGGAAACGCGCCTATCAGCGCCTCGGCATAAGCAGCGCCTATGAACTTGCCCGGCTGGTCCTGCGCTAGCGAGCGCCTCTGTCCTTTGCCGGACGGACAGACCCCCGCCCCCCGTCCATCTACTTCTCCCTCAAACAGCAAATCATCGGGAGGGATTTCATGGGGGTGGCGGCCAAACTTGGAACATCGTTTCTGGCATTGAGCGTCGCGCTCACGTCGCCGGCACTGGCGCAGGGCAGCGCATCGGCCGAAATCGAGACCGGCGAACAGGGGCTTCAGGATATCGTCGTAACCGCCCAGCGCCGCTCGGAGAATGTGCAGCGGACAGCCTTGTCTGTCACCGCCGTCACCGGCGAAACCATGACATCGCGCGGTGTGAGCCAAACCGAGGATCTCAGCCGCCTGACTGCGGGCCTGCAAGTGCAGCCCTCAGGCGGTCCATACACGACCTTCGCTGTCCGTGGTGTCAGCCAGCTCGGCGGCAATGCCTTTGCCGATCCCACCGTCGCAGTGAACCTCGGCGGCGTCTACCTCGCGACGCCCACGGTCATCCACGGACTCTATCTCGATCTCGATCGCGTCGAAATCCTTAAAGGCCCGCAAGGAACCCTCTACGGCCGCAACGCGACGGGCCGGCGCCATCAACGTCATTCCGGTGCGGCCCAGGTTCGAGTTTGAAGGAAGCCTTGCCGCCGACGTCGGCAACTATGACCGCTTCAACGCGACCGGCGTACTGAACATCCCGATCTCGGACAATGTCGCCGTGCGGATCGCCGGACAGCGCGTGCGCCGTGACGGCTTCATGAGCGACGGCACGGGCGACGACAAAGGCGAGGCTGTGCGCGCCTCGTTCCTCGCCGAGCCGACCGACAATTTCTCGGTGCTCATCTCGTTCGACTGGGCCCATCAGGGTGGAAAAGGGCCCGGGGCCACGCTGCGCAAACCATGCGCTGCGCTCGGACGGACAGGCGTAAGCTGCTTCGTCGCCGATCCCTACACCGGCGTCGGCGATCTTGCGAGCTTCTACACGTCCGTTGGCCTCGCCGCGCAGACCCGCAATCCCTTCACCGACGGGAATTATTACGGCGTCGGCCTCAATATGGACTGGACGACCACACTCGGTACGGTGTCGCTGGTTGGTGGCTATCGCGCCGCCAATGTCCGCTACGTGACGACAGCGACGAGCTGGCAGTTGCGCGAGCAGCAGGAGCCCTGGCAAAAATCCGTTGAGCTGCGCCTCGCCTCACCCAGCGCGCAACCCTTCCAATATGTCTTCGGCGCCTATTATCTCGACACGGACATGAAAGCGCGTGCCAATGGCGAGAATGCGCCACGCCGCAACTATAGCGACCAACACACCAATCTCTGGGGCTGGACCGGGGCACTCTTCTCGCAGCTCACCTATGGCTTCACCGATGCATTTCGCGTGACCGGTGGTCTGCGCTACACCTACGAGAAGAAGAATAGCGACAGCGCCCGCTACACGCTCAACAACACCGTCGGTCCGGACCCGGTCATTCCCGATCTGCCGGTCGGCGCGCCGGCCAACATCGTCCGGGGTTCACGCGACTGGAACAAGGTGACCTGGAAAGCCGGCGTCGAGTTCGACGCAGGGCCGCGCAACTTCCTCTATGCCAGCGTCGGAACCGGTTTCAAGGCAGGCGGCTTCTTCTATGGTCCGGTCGGCTCGCAGACCTACGAGCCCGAAAAGGTGACATCCTATACGGTGGGATCGAAGAACCGGTTCCTCGACAACAAGCTGCAGCTCAACATCGAAGCCTTCTACTCCGACTATAAGGACCAGCAGCTTTCCTTCGTGAAGCTGATCGGCGTCTCATCCACACTGGTGACGGAGAATGCCGGCAAATCCCACGCTTATGGCTTCGAACTGGAAAGCGAGTTTCTGGCAACGCCGACCACGCGGCTCGGCACGCAGATCCAGTATCTCAAGGCCAAATATGACAGCTTCTCCTATCTGACCCTTGCTGCACCACCCGCCACGTCCGCGTGCAAGGTGACGGCGGGCGTCCCGCAGGCGACGGTGAATTGCGACGGGCAGCCGCCGCTGCGCGCGCCGGAATGGACGATCAACGGCAGCATCGAGCAGAGCTTTCCGCTCGCCAATGGCGGCAGGTTCGCCGCAGAGGCGCGGGGCCGCTACGAGACGGAGTTCCAGAACGACGTTTCCTATGTGCCAGAAACACAAGGAAAGCCGACTGCGCGGATCGACCTCAGCCTTTCCTATCAGGCGCCGGACAATCGCTGGTCGATCCAGGGCTATGTCAACAATGTGACCGATGTCGTCACGATCGCCAGCGCCACGATGAGCAACGCTTATCCCAACAATCAGGCGGTCGGCATCGTCCTCTACGCGCCGCGCACCTTCGGTGTCCGGGGTCAGGTGAGGTTTTGAAGGATAACAGGATGAGCGATTTTAACGACGGGCGGGAGCAGGCGGGGCTCGACATCATCGCGCAGCTTGGCTGGGGGCAGAATGAAGGCGTCCGCGAGCTTGACGAGGATCTGTGGAAGATCATCTCGGAAGCCAATTTCGGGACAATCTGGGCACGCCCCGGCCTGTCGCTGCGAGACCGCGAGCTGATCTGCATGTCGATCCTGATCGCGATCGGCGCGCATGGCGTCGCGATCCACTTCAAGCATGCGCACAAGCTCGGCTTCACGGACGAGGAGATCAAGGAGATCATCCTCCAGACCATCCCTTATGCCGGCCTGCCCCGGGCGCTCAGCGCGATGGCGCTGTTCCGGCGCATCCAGGGCGGTGCCGAGCTGGAGCTTTGACAGAGAGGAACTGATATGACGACCGGCAATATCATGGCGTCCGTCAAACTGGTCGCGGACCATATCTCACCGGCGGAGCAGGAAGCGCGGGTCGAACTGGCGATCGCCTACCGGCTGTTCCATTGGCTCGGCATCACCGACCTCATCCATACGCATATCTCGATCCGCGTACCGGGCGAGGACGAACATTTCCTCCAGCTGCCCTATGGCCATCTTTTCCACGAGGCGCGCGCCTCGGACATGGTCAAATGCGATGTCGACGGCAATGTCATCAGCGATCCGACCGGGCTCGGCATCAGCCGCGGCGGCTTCTGCATCCACAGCGCCATCCATATGGGCCAGCCCCGCGCGGCCTGCGTCATGCACGCGCATACCGAAGCGACGATCGCGGTTGCCAATTATCGCGAGGGCCTGCTGCCGTTGAGCCAGCATGCGCTGCGTTTCTTCGGCAAGATCTTCTATCTCGACTATTGTGGCCCGTTCGACAGCGCCGAGAAGCGCGCACGACTGCCGGCGGCACTGGCCGATGGCGACGTTCTGATGCTGCGCAACCACGGCCCCCTCGTCATCGGCAAGTCGGTGCGGGAGTGCTTCTCGCGTATCTATTATCTGGAGCGCGCCTGCCGCATGCAGGTGGCGACGCTCTCACAATCCCGCGATCCGAAGGCCGATCTCGTCTGGCCGACCGAGGAGGATTGCCGATTCATGGCGCGAGCCTTCGAGAATGGCGATGCGGTGATCGACCGCGAATGGGTTGCGCTCACCCGGATGCTGGACGATGCTGGCGCGGATTATGCGCACTAGCTCTCGGCAAGGACAAGAGTGACGACAGGGGAGAATGAGCCGGGAGCCGCCGGCGCTATAGCGCCTTCGGAGTTCGGACGGGGCTGGCGCATCGTCCTGACCTCGGCACTGGGCGTGGGTCTCGGCGTCTCCGGGTTGCTCACCTATAATGTCGGCCTGTTTGCGCGCGATCTCGCAGGCGACATCGCACTCAGCCGGACGGCATTCGGTGCGGCCTTTTTCGGCTCCACCCTCGCCATGGCAGCTGCGATGCCGCTGGTCGGACGGCTCATCGACCGGTTCGGACCACGCGCCATGGCAGCGCTGGGCGCGCTCATGCTTTCGCTGGGGTTCCTCGCATTGTCGCAGGTCTGGTCGGCAGGGGCCTATGTGCTGATCCTGGTCCTGATCGGCTTGCTGACGGCCACGTCAACACCCGTGCCCTACACACGCGCGGTCTCGGCCGCCTTCAACCGTTCGCGTGGCCTGGCGCTTGGCCTCACCCAGGTCGGGATCGGTCTCGCAGCGGCGATCGTGCCGCCTCTCATTGCCATCATCATCACACGCTATGGCTGGCGCGAGGGCTTCCTGGCGCTTTCCGCACTCGCGGCGCTCGGGATCTTTCCCGCGCTTTTCGGCTTGCCGGGCCGGGCGCTCCTTGCCGCTCGGGCCGCGGGCGAACACTATGGCGCGGTGCGCTCGTCGCGGCTCTACCGCCTGCAATATCTCGCCTTTTGCGCAATGGCCTTCGCCTTTGCGGGCATGCTCCCGCATTTCGTCCCGATGTTGCGCGAGGCCGGCATGCCGGTGCAGCAGGCGGGCGCCCTTGCCGGGCTTATCGGCCTGTCGGTGATCGTCACGCGTATCCTCGTCGGATGGCTGGCGGATCGGATCGAGCCGGCCTGGCTCGGCTGCGCAAGTTGCCTCATGTGCGGGACGGGCTGCGCCGTTCTGGCGCTCGGCGGCTCCGCGATGGCACCGCTGGGCGCGATCGCGCTGGGCGCCGCCATGGGCGCCGAAGCCGATCTGATCGGCATCCTCACCGCGCGCTATTTTCCCCTCGCCGGCTATAGCCGCGCCTATGCCGCGCAATATGGCGGCTTCATGGTCGCCGCCGGCCTCAGCCCCCTATGGATGGGGAAATTGGCGGACATGACGGGCGGCTATACATCCGCCCTCCTCGCAGCGGCCGGGCTGCTGCTGATCCCCGCCACGCTCTTCCTGCTCCTGCCACGGCTCGCTACCAGCTCGTCTTGAATGCGCCAAAGGTTGGGCTCCGCCCCCCAGCGTCTTCCGCCACGACGCGGTTGCGCTGGCGGCCCAGATAGTCGAGCGAACTTTCCACGACATCGCCCGGACGCAGCCACCGGCCGCCATGCGATCCGGCATTGCCCGGCGGCGATCCGGTGATCAGAAGATCGCCCGGCAGAAGCCGCAGCCGCTCGGTGGCATAGGAAAGCATCTGCTCGGGCGAGAAGATCATGTCCGTCACCGGCCAGTCCTGCATCGTCTCGCCATTAACCTTGAGATTGATGCGGATTTCGTCGCGCTTCACGAATTGCTTCGGCACGATGAACGGCCCGAACGGCTTGAAGCTCGGCTGATGCTTGCTCATCCAGTCATAGCCGAACTTGATGTCTACGCGGCGGAACTCGTCCACCGTGCCGAGATCGTTGACGATCACATAGCCCGCAATGAGAGACTCGGTCTCGTCCGGCCTGAGATAGCGACCGCTTCCCGCCACGACGACGCCCAGTTCCAGCTCCCAATCGGGATTCTCGCCGATCAGCGGCAGAACGATATCGTCATTGGCACCGGCGAGCGATGAATGAAGTCCCGTCCAGATGAACGGCATGCCTTCGCTTGCGCGCCGATCAACCTCCGCCAGGTTGCGCTGAAAGAAGGCTTCGTCGCTTTCCCCTGCAAGACGCTGGTCCTGGTTGAACTTGTTGTGTGTCATCATCTCCGCGACATGCTGGCGATAATTCGAACCGGCGCCGAGCAGATTGGGATGGGCAAGCGGAGGCAGGCACTCAATGGCCTCGAAGCGCAGGTCACTTCCCTGCCCTTTCGCGGCAAGGTCGGCGAACCGGTCCAGCGCACGATCCCAGTCGTCGAAAATGGCATGAGTATCGACATAGTCTCCAGACACATCGATCACCGTGCCATCGGCAAGAACGATAGCTGGAAAGGGCCTGCCGCCGGGGAGACGATAAGTGCCGACGCCGAAGCTCCCCACCGCGAGCCCGGTCGCAGGATGAAAGACCGTCATGCCGCGTCCTCCACCGGCGTCAGCAATGGCTCGCCCGCGAAGTAGCGACGCACATTCTCACGAAGCTGGGCAATCATGTCGGCGCCCGCCTCGCGCGTGAACCCGGCAATATGGGGGCTCAGCAGGGTGTTGGGAACATCGCTCCAAAGCGTCGCATCGGTCGGCTCGGCCGCAAAGACATCGAGCGCGGCGCCGCCCAGCAAGCCGTCGCGGAGCGCACCGATCAGCGCACCCTCATCGACGAGAAAGCCGCGCGAGACATTCACCAGCACACCGCCGGCTCCCAGAGCCCGCAGCACGGCAGCGTCGATCTGGCCGGCGTTCTGCGGATCGGCGCGGCTCGCGACGATCAATATATCGCTCCACTCAGCAAGCGCGAGCAGGCTCTCGGCACGCTTCCATTCCACGTCGGGCTTGTCCCGCGGCCCCCACCAGCGGACCGGCATCTCATGGCTATGCAGCCGCTGTGCGATGGCGTGCCCGATACGTCCCAGACCAACGACGCCGGCTCGTCGACCCCGCAGTGAAGAGCGCGGAGGCAGCGTGTCACGCCAGCCGCCACTGCGCACCTGCCGGTCGGCGCTGGGAATGCCATGCCACCAGCCGAGGAGCAGCGCCATCGCATGATCGGCGACATCATGGGCATTGACGCCCGCCGCAGTGGTGAGCGCGATGGCGCGCCTGCGCAGATGGGCGAGATCGATTCCGGTATAGCCGGTCGAGAAGCAGGCGACGAGCTTGAGCCGCGGCAAACTGTCGATCAGGGCGTTCGAAAGACTGTCGCCGCTCACGACCACTTCCACGCGCTCGGCAACCTCCGGCGTCACGTCGCCCGTGACCAGGCGATAGCCGAGATTCCAGTCAGCTTGCCGTGCGGCAAGCATCGGACTGGTGACGAGCACGACGGGTGGCTCCACGGTCAGGCCGCCTTGAGCCCGAAACGTGCCCGCGCTTCCTCAACCGTGGCTGGCTGGGCGCCATAGAAAGCGGCGATGTCCACCGCGGCCCGGACCATCTCGCTATTGTCGCGGCCCACCGTGCCATCCGGCAGGTGAATGCCGTCTTCAAATCCGACCCGGACAAGATCGCAACCCATCGCGACGCCCAGTGTCGCCATCTTGAACATGTCGCGCCCGGTCCCTGTAATGCCCCAGATCGCCTTGGGGAACATGCGCAGGCCTTCATCGATGGAGAAGATCACGTTGCGCGCAATGGCGGGCGTCGCTCCAAATCCGCCGCCATGCAGAAGCCACATATTTTCGCGGTGACGATCGAACAGTCCCTCCTCGGCATAGCGCATGAGGCGATGAAGCGAGCTTGCCTCGACAATCTCATATTCGAGCGCCGACCCCTTCTCGTAGACGGCCTTGATCGTACTGCGCAGCAGTTCGGGCGAGTTCACATAGGGCGTCTCGCCCGGATAACCGCCTTCGGGATTATAGAAATCCGCCGAACCCGCCGCGATACCGAACAGGTCCTGCTGCGGCTCGATCCCCAGCAGACCCAGGCGCTCCTCATCGGATGGCCAGTATAGCTGGCCCGTTTTCGGGTCGCGCCGCACGCCGATGCCGTTGGTGGTCTGGACGAGAATCGGCGAACGGGCGCGAATTTCCCTGATGATCTGGGCGTAGATTGCGGGATCGCCGCTATTCTTGCCCTCGGGATCACGCGCATGGACATGCACCATCGCAGCCCCCGCCTCGTAGCAGCGCGCCGCCGCTTCGCCAATCTCGACAGGCTGCTTGGGAATGACCGCGCCTTCGCGATCCTGCTGCATGCCGCCATTGATGGCGACAGTGATGATGATTTTATTCCCAGCGAGCATGCAATCCTCTCCGCAATCCGTCAGTCCGGAAGCCTTCTCTCGTGTCGCGCTGCAAGTCTGTCCTCTTGCTGCGGGACAAGGCGCCGTTCCGCCACGAAATGAGGCGTGACGGCTGTTTCAGGCAGCCGACAACTTGCGAGAGTCAGCGAGGATAGGAGATGAAGATCAGGTAGAAGGGAGCAGTAATGGGATGGCGATCCGGCGGCAGATCAGCCTTCCACCCGCGTCAACTGCCCTCGCAGCCCGGAACAGCCTTGTCGGCGCGCACGGCGCCCGGACGCGCCGGCCCGAGCAGCGGGCGGCCGGGCTTCTCGCCGGTCAGCGCCCCACCCCGGATGACGGGAACACCGTTCACCAGCACATGGACGATCCCGACCGGATATTGATGCGGCTCGATATAGGTCGCCTTGTCGGCAATCTGCCGGGGATCGAACACGGTGATGTCCGCATAGGCCCCCTCGCGCACACGGCCGCGCTCGGTCTGGCCGATCTGGTCGGCGGCGAGCGAGGTCATGCGCCGCACCGCGTCTTCCAGCGTGATGACGCCCTGCTCGCGCACATAGCGCCCGAGCACGCGCGGAAATGCGCCATAGCTGCGCGGATGCGGAAAGCCCTCGCCGAGCCCGACCGGATCCCCGTCCGTCTCGATCATCGCCAGCGGATGCTGGAGAATGCGGATGATGTCCGCTTCGTCCATCGCATGATAGATGGCCGTGAAGCCACCCTTGAGCTGCAGCTCGATCAGGAGCTGGATGGCGTCTTCGGGCGTGCCTGCGAGACCCCGGTCCACAGCCAGATCCGCCAGTGTCCGCCCGTCATACTGGGGAAAGGCCTCGACGGAGCGAAACTGCAGCCGCTTGAGATCCGCGCCGGTGCGCTGGACCATCAGGATGCGCATCATCTCCTGTTCGAGACGCGCGCGCGTGCCCTTGTCCTCGACACGCTTGCGGAACGCGTCCGGGCCACCGGCCAGTGCCCAGCTCGGAAACATCACGGTGGAATAGGAAGCGGACGCCGCATAGGGATAGACGTCGTGCGTGATGTCGAGCCCGCTTGCGCGCGCCTCGTCGATCAGCGCGATGGTCTGGCGGCTCCAGCCCCATTGCCCCGCCCCCATCACCTTGTGGTGATTGATCTGGCCGGGCAGCCCAGCCTCGCGCGCGATGCGGATGGCTTCCTTTATCGAATCGAGAACCCCGTTCCCCTCATCGCGTATGTGGGAGACGTAGATGCCGCCATGGCAGGCAGCCACCCTGGCAAGGGCGATCACTTCCTCTGTCCGGGCGTAATTGGCTGGCACATAGATCAGGCCGGTCGACAGGCCGAGCGCACCATCCTTCATCCCATCGGCAATGATCGTCTGCATCCGCCGCAGCTCGTCCGCGTTTGGCGCGCGGTTCTCCATGCCGAGAACCTGCATGCGGGCATAGGAATGGCCGGTGAAGAATGCGACGTTGGGCGCGACGCGAAGCGATTCAGCATAGGCCTTGAGTGGATAGGGCTGCGCGCCGCTGTGAAGGCTGGCAACGATGCTGGTGATGCCCTGCCGCAGGAAGTTCTCGGCCAGCGGATACTGATCGATATTGGTCGAGATGTGCGCGTGATTGTCGATGAAGCCCGGTGCGACCACCAGCCCTTCGGCATTCAGGGCATAGCGGCCGCTCTCCGGCGCGAGACCATCGCGGGAAATGGCCACGATGCGATCCCCCTTGATCGCGACATCAGCGCGGTAGCCGGGAGCGCCCGTGCCATCGACCACCGTACCGCCGAGGATAACGACATCATGCAGCGATGAGTCGGTCTGTGCGGGCGCGGCACTGCCCATCGCGAGCGCGAGCACAGAAGCAAGGCCGGTCAGCCAGCGCTGTTTGGTCATCATCCTTCGTCCTTTCCGTTCATTGCCTCGCCGATGACCTTGCGCCCGCGTGGCGCAGCAACGCCTGTCGTCGCAGACGATCAGGCCGGACCGGAGGCAAGATCATGCGGGGCTTAGCGCCCCATTTCAGGTTCGGCTCCGCTCCCCGGGAGAGAGCGTGGAAACGGAACGGAGCCGATCTCGTCAGTCCTTCGCGCGACGAAGCACCTTGCCATGTCGCTCATCCGTGACCTTGCCGTCGACCAGCGCAGGCTTGCCGTTCACCAGGATGAAGCTCAATCCTTCGGAGAAGGCGTGCGGCTTGTCATAAGTCGCGGTGTCACGGATCGCCTTGGGATCGAACACGATCACATCGGCATAGGCGCCCGCCCGGAGGACGCCCCGGTCCTCGATATGGAGCACCTGTGCGGTCAGCCCGGTCGAGGAATGAATGGCTTGCGCCATCGGAATGACAGGCTTGTCCAGGACATAATTGCGGATTTTGCGCGGGAAGGCGCCATAGCTGCGCGGATGCGTGCCACCCACGCCAAAAGCCTGCAGGCCGCCGTCCGTCGACGTCATCGTCCAGGGCTGCCGCATGATATATTCAATATCATCCTCGCTCATATTGAACGAGACGATGCTCGAACCGCCCTGGATGAGCATGTCGATGGCGACATCGAGAGGATGCATGCCGCGCGCGGCGGCGATCTCGTCGAGACGCTGGCCCTGAAGCGAGGGATCGGGCGGGAAATTGCGGATCATGATCGCGTTCGCCCCGCCGCGGCGGGCAAGATTCTCGACCATCGCCTCGCGGATGACCGCGCGCTGCTTGGGGTCCTGCAACCGCTTGGCGATCGCTTCGGGCCCGCCTTCCTGCGCCCATCCGGGCAGCAGGGCGGGCTGCAATCCGGAGCCGGAGGCCGCATAGGGATATTGATCGGCCCAGATGCTCAGGCCTTCCGTCCGGGCGCTCTCGATCAGCGCCACGGCCTCCCTGGACTTGCCCCACAATTGCGGGCCGAGCACCTTCATGTGCGTGACCACCCCGGGAATCCGGGCCTGGCGCGAGACTTCGATCACTTCGCCGATCGCGTCCAGCACGCCGACATCGTAATTGGATTCATCGCGAATGTGGCTGATGTGGAACGAATGGGGATATTGAGCGGCAACGCGGGCCAGCTGGACCAGCTCGGCCGTGTCCGAATATTTGCCCGGCACATAGAAGGGGCCGGAAGAGAAGCCGTAAGCGCCATCCTCCATGCCCTTCTTCACCAGCGCTTCCATCGCCGCCAGCTCTTTTGAGCTGGCCTTGCGGTTCGCGACACCCATGACATCGCGCCGCACGCCGTTATGGCCGATCAGGGGAACGACATTGATGCCGGTCCCATGCCCCTCGATCGTCGCGAGCTGGGGCGCAATGTCCCCCGGTCCGCCGCCATCAGGATTGATCGCCAGCGTCGTGATGCCCTGATAGAGGATCGCCGCAGCGCCGGCGACCTCCGGATCGACAAGGCCTTCCCCGGCATGAGAATGCGGGTCGATGAAGCCGGGCGAGACGATCTTGCCGGTCGCATCCACCACAGTGCCGGCGGTCGCCGTGGCCGCGATGCGCCCAACCTCGACAATGCGCTCGCCCCTGATCGCGACATCGACTTTCTGCCCTTCGCTGCCGGTCCCGTCGTAAACGGTCCCGCCCCGAATGAGGACGTCATAATCCTGCGCAAACGCGCTCGTGCCCGCGAACAGCGCCGCCATAGCGGCGACCCTGACCGTCCGGCGCATCAATCCCGATGCCTTCTTCATACCACCACTCCCGACTTTGGATGCGGCGGAGCGACACGAAGCCGCTCCGCCGTCGTCGATTCAGAACTTGAAGCGCAGCCCCACGCGGAAGGTGCGGCCCAGCAGATCATAGAGCGACTGGTTGGTCGACGGCGTGGCATAGGCACTGCCCGCAGCCCCCTGCCCGCCACCGGCCACGATCGCAGGATCCTTGTTGAAGAGGTTCCTTACATTGAAGAACAGCTGGGATTCCTCGCCAAGCACGCTGAAGTCGTACGTGATGTTCGCATCAACATAGAACGCGCCATCGATCCGGTTGCTGTTGATGGTGCGGTTGT
Source organism: Sphingobium lignivorans (assembly GCF_014203955.1). Lineage (NCBI taxonomy): Bacteria > Pseudomonadati > Pseudomonadota > Alphaproteobacteria > Sphingomonadales > Sphingobiaceae > Sphingobium > Sphingobium lignivorans. Next base: position 1,548,869 of record NZ_JACHKA010000001.1, on the reverse strand, counting down.
CGGCAGTCGAGGCCGGACAGCCGCTCGTGCATGTGATGAAGCTGTTGTCATACACGCCCGCGCTGACGCCACGCCCGATGAGCGTGATGGAGACCGGGTCGTTCGTATAAGTCGCCTGCACACGATAGAGCCACTTGGGCGGACCGCTGCCGGCATTCTCGCCGACACTGTCCGTCGGCGTGGTCAAGCCATCGTCGACATAGTTCTTGATGTAGCGGGTGGCCATCGCGCGCACCAGCAGATCACCGCCGAGCGAGCTCGCCAGGCGATCGAGGGGCGTGCGGTAGGATGCCTCGAAGTCGAGGCCCTGGGCATGCTGCGTCGCGAAGTTGAAGGGGCTCTCGAACACCTGGAGATTGGTGCCGAAAGCGTTGGGGCCCCGCACGATCGCCGCGCAATATTGCTGCACGCCTTCAAAGCAGCGATCGACGATCGTCTGCGCCGTCGCCGAGCTGATCCCGCCATTGAGCTTGATGTCATAGAAATCGACGGACATCGCAAAGCCGCGCAGGAATGTCGGCTCGAACACCGCACCGATGCCCCACTGGTCCGCCTTTTCCGGATCCAGGCCGAGATTGCCCTGCGTCGTGCCGCTGAACTGCACGGTGGTGTTGCCGTTGAACGGATCGATCAGCACGTTCGTGCGCGTCGAGCCGGCCGTGAACAATTCACCGAGATTGGGCGCGCGGATATCGCGCGAGCGCGTGGCGCGCAGGCGGATGTCCGGGATCGGCTCATAGGTGAGGCCAGCCTTCCAGGTCGTCACATAACCCGACGTGCTGTAATCCGTGCCGCGAACGGCACCATTGAATTCAAGACCTTCGACGATCGGCACCAGCAGTTCGACATAGGCCTCCGTCACGTCATACTGGCCGTTCGTCGCCCGGAAATTGCCCACGAACCAGCCGCTCTGGAAGTCCGGATCGACTTCGCCGCTGACCTTTTCCTTGCGATGCTCGGCGCCCACCGCGATGGCCACCGCGCCGGCGGGAAGGTCGAATGCATTGAACGAGAGGTTTGCCGCGAAGACATCCTGCTCGAACTTCTGGCGACGGAAGGGATTGCCCAGAACATAGTCGAGCGCCGCCGGATCGGCCACGCCGATGCCGAGGCGGTTGAGCGGAACGCAGCCATTGCCCGGATTGGCGATGCTGGAACGGCAGACGATCTCGCCGGTGTCGGGATGGAAGACAGCGTCGGTCGCCGCTGCGAGGCGGGCATTGTTGGTGATATCACGCGCCATCTCGCGCGTGCGGGTGATGCCTTTCTGATAATAAGCGTCCCAGCGCATGGTCGTGCCGAGCAGTTCGAAATGACCATTCGCGCCGACGACATAACGCTCGGTTTCGCGCACGCCGTCATTCTTGCGGATGGGCAGGTCCGCATTGGTCGTGCCGAGTGCGAAGGACTGAATCCCCTCGGCGACCATCCGCTCGCGCAGTTCCTCCGGAATGAAGGCATTGTCCCGCTGGATGGTGACATTGCCCTGGTTCATCTGAACGCCGAGCCAGCCGAGATTCTTCGTCTGGTTCCAGGAAACCTGTCCGAACAGCTCGATATTGTCGGTCACCTCATAGCTCAACCGGCCCGAACAGGCCCTTGCGCTCTTCTTCCGGGTCGAGCGACTGGTTGCTGTTGACCTGCACGGCCTGCCAGTCACCGCCGATCATCCAGGGATCGCGCGTCTCGCCATAAGCAAACTGGCCGAGCGCGCCGTTGACCCCGAAGGTCGTGCCGCGCAGCGCCGTGTTGGTGATCATGCCGCCCGGATAGGCATTGCTGAGACCGGCATTGCGGACGATCAGCCGCTCAGGCGCGCCATTGCCGGCAGCATAAGCGGGGTTGTTGATCATGTACCAGCCCTGCTGGTTCCAGTCGCGCGGGACGCCGTGAATGCCTTCCTTCTTGGCATATTCGCCGTTCAGCAGCAGGTGCCCCCGGCCACCGGCAAAGCTCATGCCACCGGAAAGCGAGATGCGATAATTCTGCCCGTCACCATAGGTGGTTTCGCCGCCTTCGATGGCGCCCTTGATCCCCGTGAACTCCTTGTCGAGGATGAAGTTGACCACGCCGGAGACAGCGTCCGACCCGTAGGCCGCCGATGCACCGCCAGTGACGACTTCGACGCTCTTCACGAGGCCCTGGGGGATGTTGTTGACATCGACGATACCGCCCAGCGTGGCGCCGACCGAGCGCTGGCCGTCCAGCAGCACGAGCGTCCGACTGGAACCGAGCGCGCGCAGGTTGAGCGCGTTCACGCCTGCCGTGCCGGCGCTGATGGAGAGGTTCGAGTTGGCAGGCGTGGCACTGCCGACCAGCGAGGGAATCTGGTTGACGAAGTCGGCGACGTTGGCCGGCGCCGCGACCTGAACGTCCGCCTCGTTGAGCACCGTCAGCGGGGTCGGCGCATTATAGCCGTCGCGCGCGATACGCGAGCCGGTGATGACGATTGCGTCGCTGGCACCGTCTTCGGCATTGATGCCCTGTGCGCCCGCCGTCTGAAACGGGATTGTCGCCATGAGCGCGCTTGCCGACGCGCAGATCAATAATCTGTACATTATGCTTCCCCTTTAGGTTCTTGGTTGGAAGTTCCTCCCGACCGCCAGCATCTGCGCGCTGGTCAGCCGTCGCTTCTGGCAAGGTCGCCTTCCCAGTGAGCAATGGCCGTCGTGACGGCCAGATTGGCGCAGGCGCTGGGCACCGTGCGCGTCATGTCGAGCAGCCGATCGAACGGCAGGACGAAGCCGACGATCAGGGCTGCCTGTTCGGTTGAGACGCCGACCGCCGAGAGAACGGCTGCCAGCATGAACAACGAAGCGGACGGGATGGGCGCCGTGCCGAAGGCAGCCAGCGCGCCGGTGAACAGAATGACCGCGAGCATGCCGGCGTCCGGCTGGATGCCGAGCGCCTGAAGGCTGAAGATGCTCAGCAGCCCGACATACATGGCGGTGCCGTCCTTGCCGATGCTGGCGCCGATGGGCAGCACCGTCGATGCGACGGCGGGGGCAATGCGCAGATTGTCACGCGCCACGCGCAGCGCCACCGGCAGGGTCGCCGAAGATGACGCCGTGGAGAAGGCCACGGCCAGCGCATCCATGATCCCGCGGAAGAAGAAGGAAAGCCGCATCCGCGCGATGCCGCGCACCAGCAGGCTGTGAACAAACACCACCTGGATGAGCGATCCGATCACCACGCACAGTGCGAGGAGGCCGATATTGGCGAAGACCGCAAAGCCATTGGTGGCGATGGCCCCGGCGGTCAGCGCAAAGACGCCGAAGGGTGTCACCTCCATCACGAGGCGGATGATGTGGAACAGCACGTTCGATCCGGACTGGAGCAGGTTCGCGAGCGGTCGTCCGCCCTCCCCCGCCAGGATCGTGCCGACGCCTAGCAGCAGCGAGAAGAAGATGATCGCCAGCATGTCGCCGGCGGCCAGCGCCTCGATGATATTGATGGGAATGATGCCGACGAGCTGGTCGTAAGTGGATTTGGGCGTCCCGATCGCGTGAGGCAGCGCACTGCCGAGATTGGCCCCGATGCCTGGCCCGATGATCAGGGCGACGATCATGCCGACCGAGACCGCAATGGCGGTCGTGACCGCGAACAAACCCAGGGTGCGGCCACCGACCGAACCGAGCCGCTTGGGATCGCCGAGCGCGGTGACCCCCGAGGCAATGGTGATGAACACCACCGGCACCACGAGCATGCGGATCAGCCGGATGAAAATATCTCCGACCACCGCGACCGCGGGTGTGAGGCCGGGAAAGAAGACTGCGAATGCAACGCCCAGAACGAGGCCGGCGATTACCCTTTTCCAGAGCGGTATCGCGAACCAGGACCGGATCAGCGTCACGGGCAATGGCTCGTCGCGGTGCGGGGAAGCGCTCTGCCGGCCGACACGCCCGTCGGCGCCCCATCTTCGACCGCCAGGCCGCCGTTCACGAACACGAACCGCACGCCCTTGGCGAACAGCGTGGGCTGAACATAATCGGCCCGCGCGGAATAGCGCTCGGGATCGAACACCAGCACGTCCGCAAAGCTGCCCGCCGCGAGGCGACCGCGCCCCTGGAGGCTGAAGGCCTCGGCCGTCAAACGGCTGCTGCGTTCGATAAAATCGCGCAGCGGAACAACCTGCTCCTGTCTCACATATTTGTCATATTTACGTGCGAAAGAGCCATAGACGCGGGGATGGCCGGTCGAGGCGTCCGAACTGGTCATGACCCAGGGACGCTTCATGAAGGCGGCGATATCCGCCTCGCTTTGATTGAAGGAGGCAACCGAAGCGCTCTGCTTGCGCAGGATGGCGACGGCGGCGTCGACAGGATCGAGACCCATGTCCGTGCCGACCTGCGCCAGCGTCTTGCCGGAGATATCCGGCCCGCCGGACGTGATCAGCAGCGAGTCCGCGCCGCCCCGGCGACGCATATTCTCGCGCATCTCGACCTTGATGCGCTCAAGGGTGTCCGCATCGTCGAAGCGGGCCAGCATAGCCTTGCGCCCGCCATCCTCCGCCCAGCGCGGAAGCAGCGACGCCGACAGGCCGGTGCCCGAAGCGGACCAGGGATATTGATCGGCATGGACGACCTGCCCCGCCGCCTGCGCAGCCTCGATCTTCGCGATGATCGCGCCGGCCTGACCATGCACGTCGACGCCCAGTGCCTTGATATGGGCGATATGGACCGGCAACCCGGCTTCCCTGCCGATCGTGAGCGCCTCCTCGATCGCGCCGGAGAGGCCGATCGTGTAGCTCGACTCGTCGCGGATATGGCTGTCGTAGATGCCACCCCGCACGGCGGCCTCGCGCGCAAGGGCAACCACTTCATCCTGCTTGGCGAAGCTTTGCGGCGCGTAGAACAATCCGGTCGAAAGGCCGAGCGCACCCTGGCACATGGCCGTGGCGACCAGTGTCTTCATGCGCGCAAGCTCGTCCGCCGAGGGCGCGCGGTCGACTGGCCCGATCACCTTGTTACGGACCGCCCCAAGGCCCACGAATGTCGCATAGTTGATGCCCACGGGATGGCTGCGCGGCCGCCCGAGCACGCTCGCGACATCGGGATCACCCGCGCCGTCATTGCCGATGAACGCCGTCGTCACGCCCTGCATCAGGAACGGCAGCACCAGTCGCTCGGCCGCATCGTCACCGGCGAGCATATCGCCCACATGCGTATGAGGATCGATGAAACCGGGTGAAACGATCATGCCCTTGGCATCGATGACGCGCTTGGCCTTGCCGGACGCGCGAGGACCGACATAGACCAGCTTGTCGCCGGCGATCGCCACATCCCCGACGAAGGGCGCATCCGATCCGGTATAGATGGTGCCGCCCCGCAGGAGCACATCATAGTCCTGCGCCAGCGCGCCCGCCGAGATGGCCGAACAGGACAATATCGCCATTGCAAGAATGCGCCGGAGGCCCTGGAATTGCCGTGAAGATCGGCCTGTCATCGACGCCCTTTCAAAAACTTGCCTGCTTCTGCTGGATCGGATTGTGCAGACGCAGCATGGAAAAGTGAAGTGCAGCGGCCAATTGCAAGGGTTTCCGATCCCATAACCTCAGTCTATGGATTGCCCCAGAAGCCCGGTCGCGGCGGGGACATGACGCCATCCGTACACGAAACCCCGCCTTCGCGATCATGTTTGAGCCAGACCGGCCCATCGAGATCGATGAAGGCCGCCCGTGCCGCAACCACCAGAGCGGGCGCGATCGAGAGCGAGGAGCTCACCATGCACCCGACCATCAGCCCCATGCCATGCGCCTGCACGGAAGCCGCCAGGTCCAGTGCAGCCGTCAATCCGCCCGTCTTGTCGAGCTTGATGTTGACGACCTGATATTTCTCGCGAAGCACCGCAACGTCGCCAGCGACATGCGCGGATTCATCCGCTGCGATCGGCACCACCGATCGGAACCCGGCCAGTTCGCCATCCTCCTCGGACGGCAGCGGCTGCTCCAGCAGATCCACCCGCGCTTCGGCCAGAAGCGACTGGAGATCGCGCACCTCGGCCATCGTCCAGCTCTCGTTCGGATCGACGATGATCCGCGGACGCGGCGCAGCGGCACGGACCGCGCGGATCTGCGCGGCGGGGTCGTTCCGGTCGACCTTCACCTTGATGAGGGGAACATAAGCGAGCTTCGCCGCCGCCGCCGCCATGGCGTCCGGCGTGTCGAGACCCACCGTGAGCGCCGTCGGCACGGGCGTGAGAGCCGGACGCCCGAGCAGCTCCGGAACGCTTTTGTCGGCGAGCCGCGCCTCCAGATCCCACAGCGCACAGTCCACGGCATTGCGCGCGGCGCCGGGAGACATGAGGCGCCCGATCTCCTCACGGTTCGCGCCCGCTTCGAGCGCGGCACGCACGGCCTCTATGGCGTCGATCGTACCCTCGATCGATTCACCGTAGCGGGGATAAGGCACCGCCTCTCCCCGCCCGACATGGTCACCGAGCGTCAGGGAGACCGTGACGACCTCGGCGGCGCTCTTCACGCCGCGCGAGATACGGAAGGGTGCGATCAGCGGGAAGCTGTCGTTGCGGACGTCGAGGGTGCGAAGCATGCGAGAATCCGGTCAATGATTGGCTCGACACCCATCGCAACGGGGTCGACACAGGGGAGATCGAAAGCGGCGGCCGTCTCGGCGCACAGCGCCCGGGCGGCCTGCGGGTCCATCTTGGACGTGTTGAAGGCGATGCCCACCGGAATCACGTTCGGATTGGTCAGGCGCGCAACACGCAGATTGGCCTCGAGGCATTCGGCCAGATCAGGGAGCTGATAGTGCGGCAGGCCGCGCATGTGCGGACGGCCCGGCTCGTGGCACAGCACCAGCGCATCGGGCTGCGCACCATGAAGCAGACCGGTGGATACGCCGGCGAAGGAGGGGTGGAAGAGCGACCCCTGCCCCTCAATCAGATCCCAGCCGCCATCGGTGCGGGCAGGAGACACCTGCTCGATCGCGCCCGAGATGAAATCCGCGATCACGGCATCCAGCGGCACGCCGCTCCCGGCGATGAGAATTCCCGTCTGCCCGGTGGCGCGGAAGTCCGCCGCAATCTTGCGCGCCTGCAGGGCACGCGCGAGCTGGAGCGTGGTGTACATCTTGCCGACCGAGCAATCGGTACCGACCGTGAGCAGACGCAAGCCGGCGCGCGCCTTGCCGTTGCCGACCTCCAGGTCATCCGCCGGATCGCGCACATCATAGAGGGTCTTGCCATATTTCGCGGCCGCGGCGACCAAGCGCGGCTCGTCGCGCAACCGCTGGTGCAGGCCGGACGCGACGTTGAGGCCCGCAGCGAGCGCCGCCTCGGCATCGTCGACCAGATCCCTGCCCAGCCGCCCGCCGGCATTGGCAATGCCAAGCACCAGGGTCCGGGCGCCGGCCGCCACCGCTTCCTCGAAGCTCATGCGCTTCAGGCCCAGGGTGAGCGGGCAATCGTCATGGCGAAACTCGCCGACACAGTCCTCGCCCCGGAACACGGCGAGACCACGAGAGGTCTTGATCCCGATTTCATCGACAGAATGGCCGAGATACAGGAAATAGGGATGTGGGATCATCGAACGCTCTCATTGTTTGCGGGTTATTTCGCAAACGCGATAGAGCCTCGGCGCGCATGGCGTCGCATAGCAAGCTCCCGCCACCCTATAACGCGAGGCTATAGGCTCTCGATGGCGTCTCCCATGAGTTTCAGAAAGGCAGTCGCAAGCCCGGATGGCGGCCTATTCTGCAGATGAATCGCATGGACGTCGAACACCAGCGAAGGCTGCAGCGGGCGATAGCTCAGGCCCGGCGCAAGCGCTGCATGCGCCGTGAAATTATCGACGATCGCCATGCCGACGCCCGCCTGGACCAGCGCCGAGGCGATGTAGAAGGTGCGCGCCGAGACGACTTCGTCGAGATGCACGTCGAGGCGCTGAAGCTCCCCCAGGAGAAGTCGTCCCACAGGTCCGCTGCGGATCGGGCTGATGAAAGGTCGCCCCTTGAGCTCCTCGAAAGCGATGCGCGCGGGTGGGTCCGGCATGTCCTCGTCACGGAACAGGACGACCAGCTCCGCCTCGCCCAGCCAGCGATGGGAAACCGGCGCGTCTGGCGGCACTTCATACCCGATCACGACATCGGTCTCGCGCTCGTAGAGCTTGCGCACCATATCCTCATGGTGGACCGTTTGCAGGTCGAACCCCACGCCCTGATGCGTGGCGAGGAACCGCGCGGCTGTCGCGGGCAGCACATTGAGGCTGAGCGAGGGCAGCGCCGAGATGCGCAGCATCCCTGTCCGGCCCTGTCGCAGATTCTTGCTCGCCTGACGCAAGGCATAGACGCGATCCTGGATCTCCGCGACGTCGGCGAAGAGCGTGTGCGCGTCCTCGGTCGGGACGAGCCCGCCCTTCGCCCGTTCGAACAGCGGGAAGCCGAGCAGCATCTCGGCATGTTTGAGCACCTTGGTGACCGACGGCTGCGAAACGTTGAGCGAACGCGCAGCGCCGCTGACCGAGCCGTTGCTGTAAACGGCGTGGAAAACCTCGATATGGCGCAAACTGATCACGGGCAGGGACCGATCATGGAAAGGAGAAGCCCTGCTGAAACGCCACAGGGCAGGCGAATGTCAACTCCGCGCTCCATTCCTCCGCGATACCAGCTTCCCGGCGTCCTTCAAAAGGGGGGATGGCCCCCGCCCCTGCATCAACTTCGTCAGGCGCCGCGCCTGCCCTAAGCGCCTTTGTGGCTGTCGCTTGTGGTGACCATGTCGTCGGCGAGTTCGAGGCCGGCGCGGCCATCGGCAGCGGTGTGGGCGGGGGCTTTGGGGTGGGCGACGTACTCGGGCTCCTCCACCTCGAGCATGCCTTCCCATTTCGTCACCACCGATGTCGCGATGGCATTGCCCAGCACATTGGTCGCGGTGCGGCCCATGTCCATGAAGTGATCGACCGCGAGGATGAACGCGATGCCTTCGACCGGCAGGTTGAACTGCCCCAGTGTCGCGGCGACCACCACCAGGCTCGCCCGCGGCACCGCGGCGATCCCCTTGCTCGTCACCATCAGCACCAGCAGGATGGTGATCTGCGTGAGGATGGGGAGATCGATGCCATAGGCCTGCGCGATGAAGATCGTCGCAAAGCTCGCATACATCATCGAGCCGTCGAGATTGAAGCTGTAGCCCAGCGGCAGCACGAAGCTGTAGATGCGGCGCGGCACGCCGAACCGGTCGAGCTGCTCCAGCATCTTGGGATAGGCCGCTTCCGAGGACGCGGTGGAGAAGGCCAGCAGCACCGGCTCGCGTACATAGCGCAGCAGCGTGAGGATGCGCCGCCCCAGGAAGAACGCGCCGGCCAGGATCAGCAGTCCCCACAGGAGGAACAGCGCGATGTAGAACTCGCCGACCAGCTCGCCATAGGTCAGCAGCACGCCGGGCCCTTCCCGCGTGATCGAGGCGGCCAGCGCACCGAACACCGCGATCGGCGAGACCCGCATCACATAGCCGGTCACCTGCAGCATCAGCTCGACCAGCGATTCCACCAGCGTGACGATCGGCTTGCCCTTCTCCCCGATCGCGGTGAGCGCCACCCCGACGAACAGCGAGAAGACCACGATCTGGAGGATCTGGTTGTCCGCCATGGCCTGCACCATCGACGTGGGGAAGATGTGCAGGATGAAATCGCGCAGGTTGAGCCCGCCGGTCTCGATGCCCGCCGCGCCGCCGGCCGCGCCTGCCTCCGCCGCCGTGCGCGTGAGGTTGAGCCCCTCCCCCGGCGCCAGCAGGTTCACCATCACAAGGCCCAGGCCGATCGAGATCAGGCTGGCGACCAGGAACCAGCCGATCGCCCGTCCCCCGATCCGCCCCAGTGCCGCGCTGTCGCCCATATGCGCGATCCCCGCCACCAGCGTCGAGAACACCAGCGGCGCAATGATCATCTTGATGAGATGCAGGAACACATCCGCCGGCAGATGAAGATAGCCCGCTACCCGACCCGACAGCTCCGCATTCTCCCCAAGCGCAAAATGCGCCCCCGTCCCGGCCGCCACGCCGAGCACCATGCCCATGATGATATAACGCGTAAGGCGCGGTGCCATGCGACGGTTTCTCCGCAAAAGGTGGATGGACGCTGCACTGCGACCGGAAAGACCGGGCTTCTCGACAGGATCTGGTCTGCAGACTCTCCGTTCCACCAGGACCCCAAGGCAGCGCCGGTCCGGCGCGGCCCATAGAGAAGCGCGATTGCCTTCATTCTAGAGCGATTGAACGCCTCGTCCCCCAAAAAAGCTGCGCCGCGCAATAGCCTGAGGCTATGGAGCGCGGCCAACGCCGTCACATCAGGCCTGGGCAATTCCCGATCTACGCCAGCGAGGAAGCGCCTAGCGGCTTCCCTTCCTTACGCAGGCCGTGCGTTGACGAGGCGATAGAAGATGCCGCTTTCGTCCTGACCGACCAGCTGAAGCGTGCCGGTGATCACATGGACCTTGCTCTCGTTGACCGGAAAGGGTTCAGCAGCCATCACTTCGATGAACTGGTTTGGCAGCGCATGCATGTGGAAGGGGCATCCGGGCGGATAGCCCAAGAGCACCCAGTGCTTCTGCCGCGCCGCATTGTCGAGCGGCATCATCCAGCCGGCGACCTTGATCGGCTTGCCCGCCAGCGCCTTGATCGCGGGCGGGAAAATCGGCTTGGTGTAGATGATGTTGGTTTTGGGGTCGGTCCGGTCGTTGAGCTTGGTCGTCTCCAGCATGGACCAGGCGATCCCGCCCGCCGGCGTCTTGGCGGGCTGCCAGATATCCTTGACCTTGGGATCGGGGACGCGGCCGGTCTCCTGCATCGCGCCGGAAAGCGGAGCGGCAAGGAGGGTGATGGCGGCAAGGGCTGCGAGGCAGGCGGGGCGCATGGACATAACTCCTAGCTTGTCCGGGCGAGCGTGCGCACCAGATCGGTGCGGAACACGCGCAGGCCCGGAATGAGCGCGGCAACAAGGCCGATGGCGAGAACGGCGAGGACGATGCTGCCTTCGCCCGGCGGAAGCGCGAAGGGATCAAAGCCGAAGTCGCCCAGCTGTGCGAACATGCGTGTCGCGAGCGCCAGCGCGGCATGGCCCAGCACGACGCCCGCCCCTGCGCCGGCCATAGCGATGATCAGGCCCTCAGCCAGGATCGTGCCGAAGACTTGCCAGGGGCTGGCGCCCATGATCCTGAGCAGGGCGAGATCACCTTCCCGCGCAGTGGCAGCGGCCAGCAGGGCCACGAAGATCGACAGGCCGCCGGTCGCGGCGAGTAGCCAGGCGAATGCGCGCGCGCCATCGATGCCAACGCCCAGCAGGGAAAGCAGGCGAGCGGTCTCGATCGCCGGAACGGCGGCCTGCATGTTGGTCTGGCGGTTGATCATGATCGGAAGGCGCACGGCACCGAAGGCCGACTTGTAGGAGACGAGCAGCGCGGTCACCTCGGGTTTCAGGTCCTCGCGGCCGGTGAGATTGGGCTCATGCTCGTGATGCGCCTCGGCCTCATGGTCATGGTGCTCCCCGGCTTCATCATCATGATGCTCTTCCGCTTCATGATGATGCGCGATGCCGTGAACGTCCCAGACGCTCTGGACCGAGGTCAGGATGAGGCGGTCGACGACGCTGCCCGTTGGCGCCAGAATGCCGACCGCGGTGAAAGGCGAATGCTCATGCTCGCCGGCGCCTTCGTCAGCCTCCAGCCCGTGCGAGCCGACGAAGCGCTGGCCGAGCTTCATGCCCAGCGCCTCGGCGACGCCGGCCCCGATGACCACCTCGTGTGGACCGGCGAACACCCGCCCTTCCGCCAGCTTCGCCCCAAAGTGATCCGCATAGGCTGGCTCGGTGCCGACAATGCGATAGCCGCGAAAATTGTCGCCGAGCGCCAGGGGAATGACTTGCCGGACCGATGGATCGGCGCGCAGCAGATCGACGCTGTCCAGCGGGATGTTTCCCGTCGGCGCGTCGACATGGTAGATGCTGGAAAGGATCAGCTGCAGCGGCGAGCCTTTCGCACCCACCACTAGATCGATGCCGCGCGCATCCCGCTCGAAGCGCGAGCCGAGCTGTGTCGATACCGAGAGCAGGATCACCAGGGTCGCGACGGCGAAGGCGAGAAGAAGCACGTTGAGCGCCGTCATCAGCGGCCGATCGCGCAGATAGGCAAATGCAAGGCGGATCATGCGGCCTCCGACAACGCGGGGGCCAGCGTGCGGCTGCGCGGAATGAATGCCTTGAGGCGCGCATCATGGGTCGCGACAAGCAGGGTCGAGCCATTCTGGTCGGCGGTCTCCAGCAGGAGACGCGCGACCCGCTCCGCATTGGCGTCGTCGAGCGCGGAGGTGGGCTCGTCGGCAATCAGGAGGGCAGGCTTGCCGACCAGCGCGCGGGCGATGGCGGCACGCTGCGCCTCCCCCTGACTGAGTGCTCGCGGCTTGGCATCAGCCCGATGCCCGATACCGACCTGATCGAGCAAGGCCGCGATGGCCGCTTCGTCGACGCCCCCGCCAGAGAGGCGCTGGGCGAGGCGCAGATTGTCCCGCACGGAGAGCGCCGAGACCAGACGCAGGGACTGAAAGATGATGCCAATCCTGCGCCGACGCAGTCGATCACGCTCGGCAGCGCCAAGCTGATTGATGACCTCGCCTTCGATGGCGACCACACCCTCGTCCGGTGTCAGCAGGCCGGCGACCGCATTGATGAGCGTCGTCTTGCCCGAGCCGGAGGGTCCCAGGAGGAGCATATGCTCGCCTCGCGCGAGGTCGAGCGCGAAACCGCGCAGGACGGGACGACCGGCAAAGCCATGCGACAGGCCGCTGATGGAAAGGATCATTGCATAACCACGCAAACAGTCATTCTAGTTGGCCGACGGGCCCTTCCGAACCGGGCGGGCGTCGTCCGGGGATTGGGCCGAAATGGCCACATAAGTCGCGCCGGAGGGAGGCAGTGGCTCAGGGCGGCTCTCATCCTCCGTAGACGCGGGTGCCCCGGATGCCGCAGCCGGCGTGGTTTGCGGCATATAATCGTGAAACGGCGAGAAACGGCCAAAACCCATAGCCTCCAGTTCGCAAGCCGAAGCGCCAGGCGGAACAATGAACAGGCACAGAGCCAGACCGGCATGAAAGGTCCGCATGACGAGTCTCCATTTTTTGATATGCTGTATCATATCATCAATCAACCCAATGGGAAGGTCTCTTTTTTCAGGGACCGCAGCGAGCCTTGGGCGATCGCGCAAGGGCCGGGCAACGCACGCATTCACAAGCTGACATCCCCACTTGGGGGCAGCGCGTCGCTCTGCTAATGGGCCGCGCATGCTCAATCTCAACGATATCACGGTTCGCCTCGGCGGGCGGACCATCCTGGATGCTGCCACGGCCAAGCTGCCCCCGCGCGGACGCGTCGGGCTGGTCGGCCGCAATGGCGCGGGCAAGACGACCCTGGTGCGGGTCATCGCGGGCATGCTGGAGCCGGACATCGGCTCGGTCGAGATGCCGCGCGGCGCCCGGCTGGGCTATATCGCGCAGGAAGCGCCCGGCGGCGAGGAAACGCCGCTGGACACCGTCCTCAATGCCGATACCGAGCGCGCCGCCCTGCTTATCGAGAGCGAAACGACCGAAGACCCCGATCGCTTGGGCGAAATCTACGATCGGCTGATGGCGATCGATGCCTACACTGCCCCGTCCCGCGCAGCGCAGATCCTGAACGGACTGGGCTTCGACGAGGAGGCGCAACAGCGCCCGCTTTCCAGCTTTTCCGGCGGCTGGCGGATGCGCGTGGCGCTCGCCAGCCTGCTCTTCTCGCAACCCGACCTGCTGCTGCTCGACGAGCCGTCGAACCACCTCGATCTGGAAGCTGTGATGTGGCTGGAGGATTTCCTGCGCGCCTATCCCGCGACGATCCTGCTGGTCAGCCATGAGCGCGATTTCCTGAACAATGTCGTCGACCATATCCTGCATCTGGGCAGCGGCAAGCTGACGCTTTATCCCGGCGGCTACGATGCCTTTGAGCGGCAGCGGGCCGAACGACAGGCGCAGCTCGCCTCGGCGCAGGCCAAGCAACAGGCGGAGCGGGAGAAGCTGCGCGACTATGTCGCGCGCAATTCGGCGCGCGCTTCCACGGCCAAGCAGGCGCAATCGCGCGCCAAGGCCCTCGCCCGGATGCAGCCGATCGCGGAACTGGTCGATGATCCGACGCTGACCTTCGACTTCCCCAATCCCGATGAGCTGCGTCCGCCGCTGATCACGCTGGACATGGCGGCGGTCGGCTATGACGAGACGCCGATCCTGCGGCGGCTCAATCTGCGGCTTGACCCGGATGATCGCGTCGCGCTGCTGGGGCGCAACGGCAACGGCAAGACGACTCTCGCGCGCCTGCTTGCCGCGCAGCTTGCGCCGATGGAAGGCGCGATGAACAGCAGCGGCAAGATGCGCGTGGGCTATTTCACCCAATATCAGGTCGAGGAACTGGACCGGGACGAAACGCCGCTTCAGCACATGACCGCCCTGATGAAGGGCGCCAGCCAGTCGGCGGTGCGCGCGCAGCTCGGCCGCTTCGGCTTTCCCGCCCAGAAGGCGACGACCCTCGTCGGCAAGCTCTCCGGCGGCGAACGCGCGCGGCTGGCGCTGGCGCTCATCACGCGCGATGCGCCCCATCTGCTGATCCTCGACGAGCCGACCAACCATCTGGACGTCGATGCGCGCGAGGCGCTGATCCAGGCGCTTAATGCTTATTCCGGCGCGGTGATCGTCGTCAGCCACGACCGCCATATGCTCGAGATGACGGCCGATCGCCTTGTACTGGTCGATAGCGGGACGGCGAAGGAGTTCGATGGATCGCTGGACGATTATATCGCCTTCGTGCTGAGCAAGCCGGGCACGGATTCCAAGGCGTCCGGCGCCGACCGGAAGGAAGCCAAGCGCCTCGCAGCCGATGCCCGGGAGAAGCAGCAGACATTGCGCAAGGCCGCCGACAAGTCGGAAGCCGCCCTCGCTCGCCTCCTTGCCGAACGTAGCAAGATCGACGAAGCCCTGGCCGATCCGCTGAAGGCCGATACGGTGTTCTCCAGCCTGTCCCCCGCCGAGCTGATGAAGGAGCGGGGCCGGCTTTCCACGATGATCGAGACGGCCGAGATCGCGTGGATGGAAGCGAGTGAGGCTCTGGAGGCGATCAGCGCCTGATCGCCCGGGGACCGGTGCGAAATCGCATGGGGGCCCTCGCCCATTCGCTGGCTTCCGGCCTACCGATTGATAGTGATGGCGATGCCGGCGTCCGCCTTCATATCACGCGCCATTGCCCCGGTTGCAGGCCATCGAGAGTCCACTCGCCGATGCGCCATCGCACCAGCCGCAGCGTCGGATGCCCCACCGCCGCCGTCATGCGCCGGACCTGGCGATTGCGGCCTTCGCGGATCGTCAGGCGCAGCCAGCAATCCGGCACGCTCTTGCGGAAGCGCACCGGCGGATCGCGCGGCCATAGCCCGGGATCGTCGATACGCTCCACCTCGGCGGGCAGGGTCGGCCCATCCTTCAGGCGCACGCCGCGCCGCAACGCCTCCAGCGCGGCGCTGTCCACGTCACCCTCCACCTGTACCAGATAGGTTTTCGGCGTCTTGAACCGGGGGTCCGCGATCCGCGCCTGCAGGCGGCCGTCATCGGTCAGCAGCAGCAGGCCCTCGCTGTCGAGATCCAGCCGCCCGGCGGGATAGACGCCCGGTATATCGATGAAATCGGCCAGCGTCCGGCGCGGCGGGCCTGTGCTCTCGTCCGTGAACTGGCACAGAACGCCATAAGGCTTGTTGAAGAGGATGAGGGCCATCGCCGCTCACGCCTCGCCGTCGAATGTCAGGCTGCCCTGATCGATCAGCGCGGCGACCAGCGTCAGGACCGGCTGCGACGCGGCAAGCGCCGGATCGACCGCGACCACCGGCGCTTCGCACATATGCTCGGCCAGCGTGGCGACCTCGCCCGCACACTCGAAACATTGGCCATCCACGAACAGCAGGATGTCCCCGGTCCGCCGGATGAAGGAGAAACGGCTGGCGGGATTGCGATACAGCGGCGCTGCTTCGGCCAGCAGTCCGCGCAGTTCAGCTGGCTCGATCGGCTGCTCCGGTCGCCAGTCCGCCTCGGCATATTTGGGCAGGCTATTATACTGCCCGAACCAGCGGACAAACGCATCGCGATCCGACAAGGCCTCGATCGTCATGGCATGCAGGCGATCGAGCGCCGAGGCCGTGATTTCACCCGGATTGGCCTGAAGGTCGAGATCGGGGTCGGCATAACGGTCTTCCTCCGGCAGAAGATCCGCCTGATGCCCGCTCCAGCCGTCGATCAGTTCGGCGCGTGACGGCGCCCGGAAGCCGATCGAATAGGTCATGCAATCCTTGCCGAGCGCAACGCCGTCATGAGCAAAGAGCGGCGGCACATAGAGGATATCGCCGGGTTCCAATATCCATTCCTCGGTGGCGTCGAAATCCGCGAGCAGGCGCAGGTCCTCATGCGGCAACAAAGGTGTCGCCGAGGTGCATCGCGGTCCGACGCGCCAGCGCCGCCGCCCCAGACCCTGGATCAGAAACACGTCATACTGGTCGAAATGCGGGCCGACCCCGCCGCCGTCGGTGGCATAGCTCACCATGACGTCATCGATCCGCCAGTTCGGCACGAACCGAAACGGTTCGACCAGCGCCGCGACCTCATCGACATAATGATCCACCGCCTGCACCAGCAGGGTCCAGGGATCATCCGTCAGCTTGCCGAAGCGCGCTTCCGGCAAGGGCCCCTGCTCGACCGACAGCCCTGCCCCATCCCGGACGATGAGGCGCGCTTCGACACCCTCCTCGCAGGCAAGGCCCGCCAGGTCATCGGGATCGAGAGGATTGTGCCAGTTCTCCCAGGGATTGCGGATCAGCACCGGGCGCTTCTGCCAGTGCTCGGCCAGAAACCGGCCAATATCGAACCCAGCAAGTTGCATGGCCACCCTGTACGACTGAAGGAAAGTCTATGCTGATCGCGGTCAGACATGAGCCGGACCGGAAAAACCAGCCTCCAGTGGACGTCCTGCGTGACAGGGTCAATGCTTGCGCCGGGGGACCCCGCACGGTATTTTCGCGATCCGCTTGCCCTCGCGCACGTTCAGGAGCGCCGGCCGCAGTGCAGACAGCCCGTCAGGAGCCGCTTTCGACTTTCCGGTTGATACGCGCATCGCCCGCAAAGACATAACCCGTCCCGCGCGCCGCTCTCAGGGGAAAGGACAGGCTCGTCAGTTCTTCCGCCTTGCGACGAAGCCGCGAGACCAGCACGTCGAGGCTGCGATTGTCCGGGCCCAGACGCGGCTTGCCCAGGATCTCGTTGAGCGCTTCGCGGGACTGCGGTTGGCCCGGCTCCTCCAGGAGGGACTGCAACACCTGATATTCCGCCGAGGAGAGATCGACCGAGCGACCATTGGGCGCGGTCAGCAGCCAGGCGCTGGAATCGAGGTTCCAGCCCGGCTTTTCGCTGGCGGCGACCGGCACTTCGCTGGGCACAGGCTTCGCGCCGACCCGACGGCCGAGATTGCGAATCACGCTTTCGAGCTCACGTAGATTGACGGGCTTGCCGAGATAATGATCGACGCCCATGGACAGCCCGAGCAGCCTGTCCTCCTCGGCGGTGCGGCCGGTGAGGATGACGAGCCCGACCATCGAGCGGGCCCGAAGCCGGGCCGCCGCCATGAAGCCGCTTTCGCCCGGAAGATTGACATCGAGCAGGATGACATCAGGCGGCGTAGCCAGCCAGGCCTCGTCAAGGCCGCTCGTGTCGCTGAAACTCGTGACCTCCATGCCGACGCTCTTCAGGAAGCGCTCGAGCAATATTCTCATATCGGCATCATCCTCAACGATGCTGACGACAAGCGGCCTGTCCATTTTTCCGACCTCCCATCGGGGCGCGGCCGCTTCGGCCGCCGCGCGCCCCCTTGTTCGCGAGGCTGCCATTCCGGCTGGACACTCGCGAGAAGACATTGAGTGAAATAA
The DNA here is from genome assembly GCF_014203955.1 of Sphingobium lignivorans. Classification (NCBI taxonomy): domain Bacteria; kingdom Pseudomonadati; phylum Pseudomonadota; class Alphaproteobacteria; order Sphingomonadales; family Sphingobiaceae; genus Sphingobium; species Sphingobium lignivorans. The sequence goes on along the minus strand of NZ_JACHKA010000001.1, from coordinate 1,530,894 downwards.
TCTTAACGCGATTCCATCGCGAGGAAAAGCATCCTGGGTTATCCAGAATTCCTAGTCCATGTTAATATCTAGATGACCAGCAATAGCCCTAGTCTCCGATACTGCCGAAACAGAAATCTGAAACGCTGCAAGTGGTCGTTTTGCTCCCGTAAATATGATGGCGACCAGATCGTCATCTGGTCGCCATCGGCGATCGGCTTGGGGGACTAGGGACGATCGCCTAATTCATCAGGCTGCGACCAGCTCATCCTCCTTGTTCAGTTCCAGTACGATGTCCGAAGCCTCTACAGTGCGACGAGCGACGAGGTCGTTCCAGCGCTGAAGGGAAAGAAGGTGCGCGTCGATCATGGCGACGGCGCCACGCTTGAGCAGGTCGCCGAGCTGCTCATTGTCAAGAGCATGCAGCTTCTCTTCGGCAATGCCGTAATAGTCCGCGACCAGCTCCTGCTCGCCGCTGGGGGCGACGGAAAGCGTGTGCTTGACCTCGAACAGATCGGCTTCGATCAGCACCTCGACGAACGCCTGGGTGCGCTTGCGCTCGACCTCGAACTCGTTGAGAAACGCGATCGCGTTCTTGGTGAAGTCGGTCGGTTCGCCGGCCTCGAACAGGGCCTGGCCTTCCTCGCCCTCGCCAAAGCCCGGCGCGTCGCGGTCGATGCAGACCACGAACTGCTCTTCGCCCGCACCGGCAAGGGTGAAGGGATAGCGGCGCAGATAGGCGGGGACATAAGCGCCATTCTCGAAGCGGCCGTTCTTCACGAACATGTTCTGGCCTTCCTTGAGGCCCATGATCGCCATCGGCGTCTTCTCGGGACCACCGAACACGATCGGGTAATGCATCATCGCCTGGGCGAACTCGCCGACGAGCAGCGGCACGATGTGCACGGTCTCGGCCTTGGCGAAGGGTGCCTCCTGAGCAACGAACTTCAGGTCGCGATGATCTTCCGAATGCAGCGCCTCGGGCTGGCCGTAAAGGAACTGCGAACCGCTGAGCTCGATGCTGTTCTTGGGCGTCTTGGTGGTCTTGGTCATGGTTGTGGTCCTTGTCGTGCGTGGGGTGTTACTTCGGGGTGTTGGATATTCGGGGTGTTCAGAACGAGACGGTGACGCGTGCCTGGATGCGCCAGTCGCCGGATTGGGTGCGCTGACCATCGGTCAGAGCCCAGGCGGAATTCACGCCGGCCGAAAAGTGGCGGCCGATGCGATAGTCGGTACCGACACCCACGGATGCGACGGCTTCATTGCTGCGAAGCGCGTGATCGCGGCCGTAAGCGGCATCGACGAACAGATAGGGAGACATGAGGTCCCGCTTGCCGGGCGCCAGGTTGAAGGGCGGGATGTGCAGCTCATTGCGCATCACCACGCCGCTATCGAAGCTGCCGTCGTCCGGCGTATAGCCGCGAACCAGACCGTCTCCGCCCAGGCCGACCTGCGTCGCAAGGGGCAGCGCCTTGCCGGCAAACTGGGCCGAGAGCTGACTGGTCAGCGCGAAGTTGTTGGGCAGCCGCGTCTGGCCGGAAAGGTCCAGCGTCGCATAAGCGTAGCGGGCCGACGTGATCCGTCCGTTGCTGATCTCCGCGAGGCGCTCGGCGGTATTGCGGCTTGTCACCCCGCCCGGGCTGCCATGAAGATTGAGCGCGGCGGAGACGCGGCGGCCATTTCCAAGCCAGCTCTTCGACCAGCCCACCAGCCCCTGCCAGAGATCGGCCGATGTCTCCAGGGCCACCTCGTCGCCGAACAGGACGGTGCGATGCTGATGCTTGCCTTCGATCCCGATCAGCAGATCACCCGATCCCGCCGACAGCCCCAGGTTGGAGAGCGCCATGCGATAACCGAGCGTTCCTTCAGTGGTCCGCTGGCGAACCGAAAAATTGGCGTCGATCACCTGGTTGGTCAGCGCGTCGCTGACGAGAATCTCCAGATTCTGGCGCGCGCCGGTGGGAATGTAGAGGCGACCGCCATGGGCCAGATAACGCGGCTCACTGCGCAGGATTCGCCCGCCCTTCGCCCAGAAATCGCGGCTGCCGGTCAGCTGGTAGGAGGCGTAGCCCCCGGAGAGAACCGGCAGTTCGACCATGCCGCCGACATAGAAGCGGTCGGTACCGGTGGACTGCGAGCCGGTGTTCGACCAGCCGCCGTAGAGACGGAATGGCCGTGTCACGTCCGCCGCCAGGGTCAGATCGGTCAAGCCCTCCTCCTGGGCCGGCGCGAACTGTGCACCGACGGTCAGGAACGGATTGCGCCCGAGCCAGTCGAGATCTTCAGCCAGCTGAGTCGCATCGATCGGCTCACCGGGGACGGTGCGCACTTGCGCCTCGATCGCCTTGGCTTTGCGGCCCTCGGCGCCGCGCACGGCGATCTGCCCGGTCCGGAATTCCAGAACGCGGATCTGCAGCACGCCCGTCGTGATCTCCTGCTCCGGCGTGGAAAGCGAAATGAAGGGGCGACCCGAAGCGCGGCCGGACTTTGCGATCTCGGCCTGGATCTCGGAAACCAGCTTGCGGCTGAGCGGCTGCCCAAGGAAGCGCGCCAAAGCGCGATTCAGGCGCTTCTCACCGAGCTGGGGAAGTTGTGCGGCATGCACGCCAGGGGAAACCGCGGCTGCATCCATGACCGCATCATCGTCGTCGAGGAGAACGATCGCTTTCAGGCTTGCGCCGAACGGGGCGTCATCCTGCGACACCGGCACGTCCGTTCCGGCATCAACGGTCGCCTGCGACGGCGGCGGTGCGGGGGGCAGGTTGCGCTCGACTGCCGTCTGCGCATTTGCCGCTGACGTTCCAAGCGCAACAGCGCCAACGCAGGAAAGGAAGATTGCCCTCGACGTCATGTAATGCATCCAGTCAGTTTCGATCCACTTGGGGGATCGCGTTGTCTTCATGAGGATGCTTCTGCAACATCTAGGTTAACAAATGTATAATTTTGGAGTTATTATTAATATATCACTAGATGATACAATGCGTTACAATGTAATACTTCTTTATTCACCCCGAAAACGCCGGACTATATTTAAAGTTAGTCGCAAACAAAAAGGCACGGCCTGCAGCTTGCAGGCCGTGCCCATCCGTCACCGGGAGCGCGACACCCCGCCGCGCCTACCCGGTCACTTGGAGGTGAAGCGCAGATTTGGCGCAATCACCCTGTTCGTCGAGTGGGGAAGACCACGTCCCCCGATCGCCGAACATTCATCCTGGCTCTCGCGGCCGCCCACACGGCAGACCAGATCGAGATCATCTTCCTGGCCCGAAGCCTGACCCTCGGCAGAGGTGTCGCCCACCACGAAGGTTCCGGTGGCACCATCGAAGGTCACCTGGACCGTATCTGCCACCACCCCGGGAAGGAAGGCCGCACCGCCCGAGCCGGAGGCCGCGTACGGATTGAACCCGGTGGCGCCGGCGGGGAGCGTTCCCCACTGGAGCATCGTTTTCGAAAGCGGACGCGTCGCCAGGTCGCCGAGCTGCTCGGCCTCCTTCACGATCTCGGGCGTGATGGTGCCGGGGGTACCGCCATTGTCGCCGCCGGGGGTGCCACCATTGTCGCCGCCAGGGGTGCCGCCATTGTCGCCGCCGGGGGTGCCACCATTGTCGCCGCCGGGGGTGCCGCCATTGTCGCCGCCGGGGGTACCGCCATTGTCGCCGCCGGGGGTGCCGCCATTGTCGCCGCCGGGGGTGCCGCCATTGTCGCCGCCGGGGGTGCCACCGTTGTCGCCACCGGGGGTGCCACCGTTGTCGCCACCGGGGGTGCCGCCGGGGGTGCCGCCATTGTCGCCGCCGGGGGTCCCACCATTGTCGCCGCCGGGGGTGCCACCGTTGTCGCCGCCAGGGGTGCCGCCATTGTCGCCGCCAGGGGTGCCGCCGTTGTCGCCGCCAGGGGTGCCACCGTTGTCGCCGCCGGGTGTCCCGCCATTGTCGCCGCCGGGGGTGCCACCGTTGTCGCCGCCGGGGGTGCCGCCATTGTCGCCGCCGGGGGTGCCACCGTTGTCGCCGCCGGGGGTCCCGCCATTGTCGCCGCCGGGGGTCCCGCCATTGTCGCCGCCAGGGGTGCCACCGTTGTCGCCGCCAGGGGTGCCACCGTTGTCGCCACCGGGGGTGCCGCCATTGTCGCCACCGGGGGTGCCGCCGTTGTCGCCGCCGGGGGTGCCACCGTTGTCGCCGCCGGGGGTGCCGCCGTTGTCGCCGCCGGGGGTGCCACCATTGTCGCCACCGGGGGTGCCGCCGTTGTCGCCGCCGGGGGTGCCACCGTTTTCGCCGCCGGGGGTGCCGCCATTGTCGCCGCCGGGGGTGCCGCCATTGTCGCCGCCGGGGGTGCCGCCATTGTCGCCGCCGGGGGTGCCGCCATTGTCGGGATTATTCGTTCCCGCCGTGATGGTGAAAGTGCCCGGTGCGAACTCGATGTTGTAGTTGGCGCCGGCCGCGAGGCTGCCCCCGTTGATGGCGTAGTTGCCGACGGATTCGCCTGCCTCGCGCTGCGCCGTTCCGCCCAGCGTGTCGCCGCTGACCAGACCGTCGCCGCCAACCGTGAAGCTGAGCGCCGGGTCCACCATGCCTTCCACCTTGGTGGCGTTGTCCAGCGTCACCACCAGGGTCCGGCGAGCGATGGTCCCATCCGCCGTGCCCAGCACGATCGCATAGTTCGCACCATCATTGCCGTCATCCAGCATGACATCGCCCACCCGGAGCAGTCGAGCGCCTGCATCCTTGCCGTCGAACGACTGGCTTGCCGTCACGCTGTCGCCCTGGACGAGGCCGTTGATCTGGACCTGCTTCAGGGAAGTGCTGGTGCCGTCATAGACCTTGCTGTCTGCGACCGCGTTCAGCAGGAGCTGGGCGCGAGCGACGTCGGCAAGTCCATGCACGGTGCCGGATGCGAGGACATAGTTGCCCGCCTCGTTTCCACCCAGAGCATAGCCTCCGAGGAGGACACTCTTGCCGGTTCCGGCATTGCGATCGGCGAGCATGCCGGTTGCATGGCTGGTGTCCAGCCAGACCCCGTCGGCCGCCATCAGGTCCTGCGTGTCGATGTCGCCATCGGCCGCGAGGAAGAGAAGCGAACCGAGCTGCCCGGATCCGAGCATGGTGGTTCCGTCGTAGGTCTTGGCGCCGCGTCCGAAGGTGGTGACGTTGACGGTGCGTGCGTCGATCTTGCCGACATGGGCCGAGGCACTGTCGTGGAGCAGGATGTAGTTGTCTGCATCCGTGCCGTTCAGCACCATGCCGCTCACCGTGACCAGCTTGTGCGTGCCGGCATTCTTGTCGGCATAGTTCGCGCTGGCTGTCGAGACCGTCACCGCGTCGCCGGCGATCACGCCGTCCAGGTTGGCGCCCAGCAGGGTCGCGGCGGCCGTGCCGTCGTAGACCTTGCCGACCGTGCCGACCAGGGCACCGGTGAGCAGCTTCCGCCCGATCGTGCCGGCCGCATCGACCTTCACCACCGTGTAGTTGCCACCCTCGTTGCCGTCGTCCAGCGTCCAGCCGTTCACCTTCACGACCCGGTTGCCCGCGGCCTTGCTGTCGAACGCCTGCGTCACGCCGCTGATCGTGTCGCCCTGGATGAGGCCCGTCACGCCGACCAGACCGCCCGAAAGCGCCGTGCCGTCATAGATCCGGGCATCGTCCGAAGCCGTCAGCGTCAGCACCGCCTTGGCGATGTTGGCCGTCCCGTTCGCCAGCGAACCAAGCACATAGTTGCCCGCATCCGCACCCGACAGGCTCACCCCGCTCACCGTCACCGCCTTGCCGTTGCCGGCATTGCGATCCACGAAGGTGAACTGGCCGCTGCCCTGAACCGTGACGTCGTCATGACCCACGATCCCGAACAGGCCCGTCATCGTGCCAGTCGCCGCCGTCGTGCCGTCATAGGTCTTGTTGTCGACCTGCGAGGTGACCTGCAGTTCCTTCGGCGTGATCCGGCCGGTCGCGCTGCCGCCAACGATGACAACATAGTTGTTGCCGCCATTGCCGTCCGCAACCGTCCAGCCATCGACCTGCAGCAGGCGATCGCCGGCATTCTTGCCGTCGAACTTCTGGGTGGCATTGACGATGTCGCCGCCCACCAGACCGACCGCTTCGACCAGACCGTTCGAGTGCGTCAGGCCATCATACACCTTGGTATCCGACACTGCGTTCAGGATCAGGTTCTTCGCCGTGATCGTGCCCGTGCCGCTCGCCACGGTGCTCAGCACGTAGTTCGCCGCATCCGCGCCGGCCAGCATCGCGCCGCTCACGTTCACGGTCTTGCCCGTGCCCGCATTGCGGTTCGCAAAGGACAGGATGCCGCCCTGCAGCGTCACATCCTCGCCAGCCACCAGATTATCGAGCTGACCGAACACACCAGTCGCAGACGTCGTCCCGTCATATTCCCGGCTGTCCACCAGGACCGACGTCGCCAGCGTGCGCTGCGTGATCGCACCTGCCGCGTTGTTGTCGAGGGTCACGACATAGTTGTTGCCGCCATTGCCATCGTCGACCGTCCAGCCGTCATTGATCGTCAGTGCACGAGCGCCCGCATTCTTCGTGTCGAAGGACTGGGTGGCCGTGAAGCTGTCGCCCGAGACCAGGCCATGTGCCTGGACCGCCGCAGACGACCCTCTCAAGCCATCATACACCTTGATGTCATTCACGGTGGCGAGGACCAGATGGGCCTTGCCGATCGAGGCAGTGCCCTGGGCGATCGGAGCCAGCACATAGTTGCGTGCGTCCATGCCCGTCAGCGTGGCATTGCTGACCGTCACTGCCTTGCCGGACCCGACATGCTTGTCATCGAAGGTAAGCATGCCGGTGATGCCCAGGCTTTCGCCGTCCACGATGTTCTGCAGCGGTGCGAAGGTACCGGTGGCAACATTCGTTCCGTCATAGATCCTGTCGTTGGCCGTGATCGAGGTCGTGACGGTGCGCTTGGCGATGGTGCCGGCGACGTCGACGGTGCTGACAATATAGTTGCCGCCACCGGCGCCGTCTTCAATCGACCAGTTGCCGACCACCAGAGCGCGGTTGCCCGCATCCTTGCCGTCGAACTTCTGCGTCGCGGTCACCGTGTCTCCGCTGACGAGCCCGTTCTGGATGACCGTGCCCGACGAAGCGTTGTTGCCGTCATAGACCTTGCTGTCGGTTGCGGCGGTCAGCACCAGGGCCTTGCGGGCCACATCTGCCACGCCATGAGCCGGAGCGGCGGCGAGGACATAGTTGCCCAGCGCGTTGTTGCTCAGGGCATAGCCGCTCAGGATCACAACCTTGCCGGTGCCGGCGTTGCGGTCCGCCAGCGTGCCGGTGAGCACGCTGCCGTCAAAGTTGACGCCGTCCGCAAACATCAGCGCCGCCGTATCGGCATCCGCCACACCAAGTTCCAGAGCCGCAAGCTGCGCCGCCGTGAGCATGGTGGTTCCGTCGTAGGTCTTGGCGCCGCGTCCGAAGGTGGTGACGTTGACGGTGCGTGCGTCGATCTTGCCGACATGGGCCGAGGCACTGTCGTGGAGCAGGATGTAGTTGTCTGCATCCGTGCCGTTCAGCACCATGCCGCTCACCGTGACCAGCTTGTGCGTGCCGGCATTCTTGTCGGCATAGTTCGCGCTGGCTGTCGAGACCGTCACCGCGTCGCCGGCGATCACGCCGTCCAGGTTGGCGCCCAGCAGGGTCGCGGCGGCCGTGCCGTCGTAGACCTTGCCGACCGTGCCGACCAGGGCACCGGTGAGCAGCTTCCGCCCGATCGTGCCGGCCGCATCGACCTTCACCACCGTGTAGTTGCCACCCTCGTTGCCGTCGTCCAGCGTCCAGCCGTTCACCTTCACGACCCGGTTGCCCGCGGCCTTGCTGTCGAACGCCTGCGTCACGCCGCTGATCGTGTCGCCCTGGATGAGGCCCGTCACGCCGACCAGACCGCCCGAAAGCGCCGTGCCGTCATAGATCCGGGCATCGTCCGAAGCCGTCAGCGTCAGCACCGCCTTGGCGATGTTGGCCGTCCCGTTCGCCAGCGAACCAAGCACATAGTTGCCCGCATCCGCACCCGACAGGCTCACCCCGCTCACCGTCACCGCCTTGCCGTTGCCGGCATTGCGATCCACGAAGGTGAACTGGCCGCTGCCCTGAACCGTGACGTCGTCATGACCCACGATCCCGAACAGGCCCGTCATCGTGCCAGTCGCCGCCGTCGTGCCGTCATAGGTCTTGTTGTCGACCTGCGAGGTGACCTGCAGTTCCTTCGGCGTGATCCGGCCGGTCGCGCTGCCGCCAACGATGACAACATAGTTGTTGCCGCCATTGCCGTCCGCAACCGTCCAGCCATCGACCTGCAGCAGGCGATCGCCGGCATTCTTGCCGTCGAACTTCTGGGTGGCATTGACGATGTCGCCGCCCACCAGACCGACCGCTTCGACCAGACCGTTCGAGTGCGTCAGGCCATCATACACCTTGGTATCCGACACTGCGTTCAGGATCAGGTTCTTCGCCGTGATCGTGCCCGTGCCGCTCGCCACGGTGCTCAGCACGTAGTTCGCCGCATCCGCGCCGGCCAGCATCGCGCCGCTCACGTTCACGGTCTTGCCCGTGCCCGCATTGCGGTTCGCAAAGGACAGGATGCCGCCCTGCAGCGTCACATCCTCGCCAGCCACCAGATTATCGAGCTGACCGAACACACCAGTCGCAGACGTCGTCCCGTCATATTCCCGGCTGTCCACCAGGACCGACGTCGTCAGCGTGCGACGATCGATGACGCCGGCCGCAGCCGCGCCCCGAACGACGACATAGTTGTTGCCGCCCACGCCGTCATCGACCGTCCAGCCATCGACCTGAAGGGTGCGGCTGCCCGCATTCTTGCTGTCGAAGATCTGCGTGGCCGTGAAGCTGTCGCCCGAGACCAGGCCGCTCTGCTGAACCATCCCCGAGGAGAGGTTGTCGCCGTTATACACCTTGTGGTCCGCGCTTGCCGTCAGGGTCAGCACCGCCTTGTGGATCGTCGCGACGTTGCTGGTCACCGCAATGGGATCAAGCTGATAGTTGGCAGCGTCCGCACCCTCGAGGCGCGCATTCGTCACCGTCACCATCTTGCCCAGAGCGGCATTCCTGTCCGCGAAGCTGAGATCGGCATTCACCGTCAGCTGGTCTCCGGACACCTTGTTCACGATCTCAGCGAAAGTGCCGGTTGCCGTGACGGTGCCGTCATAGACCTTGTCATTGGCGCTGACCGCGCTGGATACCGTCCGCTTGGCGATCGTGCCCGCGGCATCGACCTTCACCACCAGATAGTTGTTGCCTCCGTTGCCGTCGCTGATCTCCGAGCTGGAGACCTTCAGGGCGCGGTTGCCGGCATTCCTGCTGTCGAAGGACTGCGTTGCGACCAGCGTGTCGCCGCCGACCAGACCGTCGACCATGACGCTCCCTGCCGAGAGGACCGAGCCGTCATACACCTTGCTGTCGCTCGAGGCGGTCAGCGTCAGTGTCTTGCGGGCCACGTCCACCACGGCCTGGGCCGCTGGCGACGCCAGGACGTAGTTGCCGGCGCCATTGTTGGCGAGGGCGAAGCCGGAAAGGACAGCGCTCTTGCCAGTGCCGGCATTGCGGTCGGCCAGCACACCGGTGACGCCGCTGTCATCCAGCCACACGCCGTCCGCCTGCAACAGAGCCCAGGTATCCGCATCACCTTGCGCGGCAACGAAGCTGATGTCGCCCATCTGCGCCAGCCCGAGGTGCGTGGTGCCGTCATAGACCTTGGTGCCGCGTCCGGTGGTGCTCAGGCTTACCTGGCGCGCCGTGATCGTGCCGACATGAGCCGAAGCATGATCCTGGTCGAGCACATAGTTCGCCGCATCCGTGCCGTTCAGCACCATGCCGCTCACCGTGACCAGCTTGTTCGTGCCGGCATTCTTGTCGGCATAGCTGGCGTTGGCTGCCGTGACCGTAACGGAGTCGCCTGCGATCACGCCGTCGAGGTTGGTCGGCAGGATCGTTGCGGCGTCCGTGCCGTCATAGACCTTGCTGACCACGCCGGCGAGCGCGCCGCTGATCGTCTTGCGGTCGATCGTGCCGGCCGCATCGACCTTCACCACCGTGTAGTTGCCGCCCTCGTTGCCGTCCGTGATCGTCCAGCCGTTCACCTTCAGGGCGCGGTTGCCCGCAGCCTTGCTGTCGAACGCCTGCGTCACGCCGTCGATCAGGTCGCCGTTGACCAGACCCGTCACTCCGACGATGCCGTTGGAGAGAACCGTGCCGTCATACACCTTGGCGTCGCCGGACGCCGTCAGCGTCAGTGTCGCCTTCGCGATGTTGGCCAGGCCATGGACCGTGTCGTTCGCCAGCACATAGTTGCCGAGCGCGTTGTTCGCGAGAGCATAGCCGCTGAGCGTGACGCCCTTGCCGGTGCCGGCGTTGCGATCGTCGAAGGTGCCGAAGACCATGGAGGCATCCGCCGTCACCCCGTCCGCAAGGAGCAGGGCCGAGGTCGTGGCGTCGCCGTCCGCCAGCACGAAGCTGAGCGTACCGAGCTGCGCCGCGCCGAGGTGCGTGGTGCCGTCATAGACCTTGGCGCCATGTCCGGTGGTGCTCAGGGTGACCTGGCGCGCCGTGATCGTGCCGACATGAGCCGAAGCATGATCCTGGTCGAGCACATAGTTCGCCGCATCCATGCCGTTCAGCACCATGCCGCTCACCGTGACCAGCTTGTTCGTGCCGGCATTCTTGTCGGCATAGCTGGCGTTGGCCGCCGTGACCGTAACGGAGTCGCCTGCGATCACGCCGTCGAGGTTGGTCGGCAGGATCGTCGCGGCGTCCGTGCCGTCATAGACCTTGCTGACCACGCCGGCGAGCGCGCCGCTGATCGTCTTGCGGTCGATCGTGCCGGCCGCATCGACCTTCACCACCGTGTAGTTGCCGCCCTCGTTGCCGTCCGTGATCGTCCAGCCGTTCACCTTCAGGGCGCGGTTGCCCGCAGCCTTGCTGTCGAACGCCTGCGTCACGCCGTCAATCAGGTCGCCGTTGACGAGACCCGTCACTCCGACGATCCCGTTGGAGAGAACCGTGCCGTCATACACCTTGGCGTCGTCGGACGCCGTCAGCGTCAGTGTCGCCTTCGCGATGTTGGCCGTGCCGCTCGCCACGTTGCCGAGCACGTAGTTGCCCGCGTCAGCACCGCTCAGATTTGCGCCGGTGACCGTGACCGCCTTGCCGTTTCCGGCGTTGCGATCGAGGAATGCCAGCGTGCCGCTGCTGCTGTCCATTCCGATGTCGTCGCCCGAGACGTAGCCGGTCAGACCGGCGAAGGTGCCGACCGCCGCAGTGGTGCCGTCATAGACCTTGTCATTGACGATGACCGCCGCGTTGATGACGCGCTTTTCGATCGTGCCGGCCACCGCGTCGCCGATGCGGACGGTGTAGTTGTCGCCACGATTGCCGTCACTGACCGTCCAGTCCTTGACCTGCAGCAGGTGGTCGCCTGCCGTCTTGCCGTCGAAGACCTGCGTCGCGATCACATTGTCGCCAGTCACCAGCCCATCGATGTGGACGAAGCCGGAAGAGCCGACGCCACCATCATAGATCTTGGTATCGGCGACCGCCGTGAGCGTCAGCTCCCTGGCGGTGATGGTGCCGGTGCCGTTCGCGACGGTGCTGAGCACGTAGTTGCCGGCATCGGCACCAGTGAGCGTCGCCCCAGTCACGGTGACCGCCTTGCCCACGCCGGCGTTCCTGTCGGCGAAGGTGAGGATACCGCCGTCCATCAGGACGGTTTCGCCGGTCAGGACATTGTCCAGAACGCTGAAGCTGCCGGTGGCGTCGGTCGTGCCGTCGTAGACCTTGCTGTCGACGATGACGCCCGTCGTCACCACGCGCTTGGTGATGGTGCCGGCGTTGGTAGCGAGGGTGACGATGTAGTTGTCGCCGCCATTGCCATCCAGCACCTGATAGCCGCCATTCACGTTCAGCGTACGAATGCCGGCGTCCTTGCCGTCGAAGCTCTGCGTCGCCGTGAAGCTGTCGCCCGCGCCGAGGCCGGTCGCGACGACAGTCCCCGCGGAGTCGGTCTTCCCGTCATAGACCTTCGTGTCGACACCGGCGGTGAGGATCAGGTTCGCTTTGCTGATCGAAGCGCTGCCATCGGCAATCGGATCAAGCACATAGTTTCGCGCGTCCGCCCCGGTGAGGGTAGCGTCCGAGACGGAGACCGCCCGGTTGGCACCGGCATTGCGGCTGTCGAAGGTCAATGTGCCGACAACGTTCAGCGCCTCGCCCGACACGACATTGTTGATCGTGCCGAAGCTGCCGGTCGCAGCCGTCGTGCCGTCATAGACCTTGTCGTTGGCGATGAGGCTCGTGCTGACCGCCCGCTTGTCGATCAGGCCCGCCGCGGCGTTCCTGGTGACGGCGTAGTTGCCGCCGCCATTGCCGTCCGCAACGGCATAGTCGTCGACGACCAGCATCCGGGCGCCGGCATCCTTGCTGTCGAAGATCTGCGTCGCGGAGACCGTGTCGCCCGCGATCAGGCCGGAAGACTGCACCACGCCCAGCGAGGTCACTGCGCCGTCATAGACCTTGTGGTCGGTCACCGCGGTGAGCACCAACGCCTTGCGAGCGACGTCCGCCATGCCCTGTGCGGTCGAACCCGCCAGAACATAGTTTCCATGGCCGTTATTGGCGAGCGCATAGCCCGTGAGGGTCACCACCTTGCCCGTGCCGGCATTGCGATCGACGAGCGTGCCGCTGACGCCGCTGCTGTCGAAAGTCACGCCGTCGGACGCCATCATGGCGAGCGTGTCGGCGTCCGCCGCGACGAACGAGATCGTCCCGAGCTGGCCATTGGCGAGCAGGTTCGAGCCGTCATAGGTCTTGGCGCCGGCACCCGTGCTGGCAGCGACGACCTGGCGAGCCGTGATCGTTCCGACATGAGCCGACGCATGATCCTGAGCGAGGACATAGTTGCCCCCGTCAGCACCACCCAGGGCCATGCCCGTGACGGTCACCAGCTTGTTCGCACCGGCATTCTTGTCGGCATAGGTAGCGAGCCCGGCCGAGACCACGACTGTGTCTCCGGAGAGAACGCCATCGAGGCTGGTTCCGGAAAGCACCGCGTTGGTGGTGCCGTCATAGACCTTGCTGATGATGCCGCTGAGCTGTCCCGAGATCGTCTTCTTTCCGATGGTCCCGAGCGCATCGACCTTGGCGACGACATAGTTGCCGCCACCGTTGCCGTCGCTGATCGTCCAGCCGTTGACCGAGAGATTGCGGCTGCCCGCATTCTTGCTGTCGAACGCCTGCGTCGCCACGACCATGTCACCGGAAATCAGACCGGAGGACAGGACCGTTGCCGCCGAGAGCGTGTTGCCGTCATAGGTCTTGCTATCCGCCACCGCGGTGAGGGTCAGCGTCGCCTTGTCGATATTGGCCACGCCCGCACCAATGGCACCGAGCGTATAGTTGGCGGCGTCCGCCCCGGTCAGGCCATAGCCGCTGGCGACCACCGCCTTGCCGGTTCCGGCATTGCGGTCCAGGAAGGCCAGATGGCCATTGCTGGTGTCGAGCGAGACATCGTCGCTCAGCAGGCGGTTGGCGAGAGAGGAGAAGCTCCCCGTTGCCCCGGTCTGGCCGTCATAGATCTTGTCCTGGGCATTGACCGTGGTGGTCACGAGGCGCTTTGCGATCGTTCCGCTGACTTCGGCGCCCTTCGTGACGACATAGTTGGCGCCGCCAAATCCGTCGGAAATCACGTAGACATCGTCGACCTGCAGCGTGCGAGCCCCTGCATCACGGCTGTTGAACGACTGCGTTGCGCTGACGTCGTCGCCGAGCACGAGACCGGTTACCCGGACCGTTCCGCCGGAGAGCGTCGTGCCGTCATAGGTCTTGCTGTCGGCCACGGCCGTCAGGGTGAGCGCCTTGGCGAGGATCGTGCCGATCGCGCCGGAAACGCTCGAGGAGACGGTGTAGTTCGCGGCGTCGACGCCGGTCAGCCTCAGGCCCTGGGCGTCGATGATCTTGCCCGTTCCCGCATTCCTGTCCGCATAAGTGCCGGTCAGACCGCTGGCGGCAGTAACCGCATCCAGCCCGAGGACACCATCGAACGCCACGTTCGAGGCCATGACCGCCGCAACGGTCGAACCGTCATAGGTCTTGCTCACCACGCCCGTGAGGCTCGCGGTCAGTTCCTTCGGCGTGATCGTGCCGATGTTGCCCGAGACGCTGGAAGCAACCGTGTAGTTCGAGGCATCAGCGCCGCTGAGCGCCAGGCCACCGACCGTTACCAGCTTGTTATTGCCGGCATTCTTGTCGGCAAAGAGGCCGTTCGCGGGCTTGACGAGGTCAACCGTTTCCCCATCGATCACGCCTGTCAGCGTGTAGTTGGAAGCCTGCATGACAGCGGACAAGCCGGCGTCATAGACCTTGCTGACATTGCCGGTGAGGCCGGCTGTCAGGAGCTTGGGCGTGATGACGCCGATCGCACCCGTCGCGGAGAAGTTGGACAGCGTGTAGCCGAACACCTTCACGCTGCCGTCGCGGACCACGACCGCCAGGTCGTCGGCGAGGATGGTCTTGCCGGTTCCCACGTTCTTCGTATCGAAGGAGGCGGTGGAGTAGACCGTTGCGCGCTCCGTGCCGGTGAGACCCGTGGCGACGAAGTTGGACTGCGCCAGGGCGGCATCGGTCGTGCCGTCATAATCCCGGCTATAGGTGCCGGTCAGCGCCACCGAGACAGAGGGCGTGTCGGTGTAGAGCACGCCATTGCCCGTCGCGAGGGCCGGCGCCGTGGCGCCATAGACGGCGCCATACTGGCGGAAGCCATAAGCCAGCGCGTCCAGCGAGTCGCTCGTCGGCGCCTGGGACCAGAGCAGCCAGCGGCCGCCGGGCGTGGAGAGCGCCGAGGCACCCGCCTGATTGATGACCTTCGTGCCGGTGGTCAGGTTGAGGGCCGTGCCCGCGCCTGAGGCGGCCAGCGAGCTCCCTGCGGCGAAGGTGAGATCACCCCCGGCGCGGACGAGACCGGTCCCGGTGGTGACTGCTCCGTTGATCGTCAGCCCGTTCCGCGTCGCGAGCGACAGATCGCTCGTCACAGCCATCGGCCCCAGCCCGGCGATCTCGTTGAGGGCGTTGGTGAGGGTCAGCGAGCCAGCCTTGCCACGCAGCGAGTTGGTCGTGATCGCCACCGACTGCGTCACGGCACCGCCGGCTTGCAGGGCGAGACCGCCCGCAGCCGTCAGCGGACCGGTGCCACCGATCGCGATGGTCCCGCCCGATGCGAGGTTGAGAGGCGCCGTTGCGGCGTAAGTGTTCGCTGTCGCCGTGGTGTTGAAGATCAGCGAGGCGGCATCC
The DNA here is from genome assembly GCF_014203955.1 of Sphingobium lignivorans. Lineage (NCBI taxonomy): Bacteria > Pseudomonadati > Pseudomonadota > Alphaproteobacteria > Sphingomonadales > Sphingobiaceae > Sphingobium > Sphingobium lignivorans. Next base: position 1,515,610 of record NZ_JACHKA010000001.1, on the reverse strand, counting down.
GTCGAGCCGAAGGTGACCGACGAATAATTCGCCCGATAGCTGTTGTTCGCGATCAGCGCCGGCAGGATGTTGCTGTCGACGATGAAGTTGCCGCCCGCCTGCGGGCGAAGCACCAGGGCGCCGGTGGTGTTCAGCAGCGCGGGGCTGCCGCCGCCATTGTTGAGCGCCATCTTGTTGGCGATCAGCGTGAGGCCGCCGCTGCCACCGTTTCCGATCACAGCCGAACCGTTCGGTCCCTGATAGATGCCGATGTCCGTGCCGCCGATGGTCTGGTTGTCGAGCCCTCCGATGCGGCCTTCCAGCGTCACCGCGCCGCTACCCGTGGTGTTCACGAGCGGAGAAGCGCTGCCGTTCTGGTCGAGATAGATGCCGTAGTTGGTCGTCCCGGAACCGCCGCCGCTTCCGCCGAGGATCGAGGTCGTGCCCGAGGAGGTGGAGACCACGGAGCCGCCCGCCACATAGACGCCGACGCCGCCGGTGGCACCGCCGCCGCCCTGGCCGATGATGGTGAGGTTGCCCGCCGCGCCGGCGCCATTCACGCCGACGATGGCATTCTTCATGACCACGCCGGTCAGGTTCCCGGTGCCGGCCGCGCCGCGCCTGGATGCGCCGGCGATCAGGACATTGCCCTTGGACGAGGTGACCGATGCATTTTCAAGATGCACGGCGTCCGAATTGGCGAGCTGGTTCGTCGCGCCGACGACGGTCAGGTCGCCATCGACGGTCGATACGTTCGCGCCAGTGATATTGACCGCGCTCCCCGCCCCGCTCGCCGTTGCCGACGAGCTGTAGCCGTAGAGCTTGATCGCGCCGGTGCCGGTGGTGGCCAGCGTTCCGGCGGTGAGGCTGAGCCCGGCCGTCGCGGACGTGCCGCGAAGCTGGATGTCGCCGCCGCCCGCGTTCAGCAGGCCTGCATTGGACAGGTTGATGGCCGTCCCGGTCTTGCCCATTTCCGTTGCGAAAGCGGTGAAGGCCGCTGCGGATGCGGACGGGTCGCTGATCGTCGCAAGCGCAGACGATCCGCCGCGCAGCAGGATGTTGCCGCCACGCGTGGTGATGGCGGTGGACACGGTCACCGTGCCGTTCGCCGCATCGGCGGCACGGCTGTTGAGGGTGACGTTGAGCGGTCCGGCGCCGGCAGCCGCCTGGATCGCATTCGCGACCGTGACGTTGCCATTGGACTTCACCGTGAGCGTCGAGGTTCCCAGGGATCCGGCGATCTTCGTGATCGCCGCCGGGGTCAGGTCCGAGCCGGCGCTGAGCGTCATGTTGCCGGTGGCCCAGTTGATCGCGCCGGTCGAGATCGTCGTGCCGGCCTTCAGGGTGAGATCGCCGGTATTGGTGTTGGAAGGCTGCGTGATCGTGCCGGTGGTGATCGACGTAACGGCATCCAGCATCATCGACGATTTGGCGGTGACAGTTCCCAGGTTGATGGCCGTGCCCGTCGCGGTGGCGGAAAGCGCGCCGCCGACGCTCAGAGCACCCGAGTTGACGTCGAGGCCGGAAGCGGTGAGCGCGCCCTCGAAGCTGGTGTCCACAAAGCCGGTACGACCGAGCACGACAGTCCCGCCGGTCGAGGTGATCGTGCTGGCAGCCGACCCGGTCTGGGTGATCTTGCCATACATGAGCACGCCCTTGTTGGACGTCACGTTGATCGCGCCAGCCACATTATATTTGACGGCCGAGGCACCCGAAGGCGAGTAATTGTCGAAGCCCCAGGCGGCGGTGCTTTCGGCATTGGCGTCGATGGAGAGGCCGCCGGAGCCGGCGTTGATCGTGACAGCGGTGTTGTAGCTGCTGCTGCCGAATGTGATCGCGGATGCGCTGGAGGTACCGGCGAGCGCGCCGCCCGTCCCTTTCAGCGTCACCGAGTTGGTGCCAGTGATATCCACCGCGCCGTTATGGTTGAGGAAGATGCCCTGAATGCTGTTCGCGCCGCCGGTGGACTTGCCATCCAGCGTCACGTTCCGGCCGGTGACCGTCAAAAGACCGGTGTTCGACTTCCAGATGCCAGTGTTTGTGGGCGAAGAGCCGGTCAGTGTGACGTCGCCGGCCGTGGAGATCAGCGTGTCCGTGGGGTTGTTGATGCCGATCGCGGCCCAGGTGTTCGACTTGCCGGTCAACGAGATCGCGCCGGTTCCCGTCTGGATCGTGCTGCCGCTGATGGTGATGCCGCGGCCGCCGGTGCTCGCCGAGGCGTCGCCGTCGAGCGTGATGGAGCCCGAACCGCTGCTGAGAATAGAGCTGGTCGAGTTGAGCCAGATCGCGTCGGCGGAGGTGGCCTTGGAAATCAGCGAGATGTTTCCGCCATCGGTGCCCGCGCGCCGCGCGTCGAGCTTGATGCCGCTCGCGAGCAGAATGCCGCTATTGGTGGAGCCCATCGCGCCCTCGGCGCCGGTGGCGCCGCCCCCGATCGCAATCGCGCCGCCCTGCGTGATGACATCCGCGTTCACCCGGACAGTGCCGATCGCCGCACCGCCGGAGCGGGCGTTGATCGTGACGTCCAGTTTCCCGGCATTGGCTTCGGTCGTGATCGCGTTGCCGATGGTGATGTCACTCGCCGACTTGAGCGTCAGGGAGGACGCACCGGTTGCGATGGCCTTCTTGGTGATGACGGCGGGGGTCAGTGCCGCGCCCGCATCGAGCGTGACGGCGCTGGCGCCGTTCAGGGTGATGGCGCCGGTCGTCAGCGTCGTTGCCGCCTTGATGTCGGTGCGAGCGGCGGTCCGGATGTCGATCGCGCCGGTCGAGACGGCACCGGTATCCGAACGGATCTCGACCACGCCGGTCGTGCCTGTCTGGCTGAGCGCCTGGGTGGTAACACCTTCAAGCGCCGTGATGATGAGCGCGCCACCCGAAGTGAGCGCCGCATCTGTGGCCACCGGACTCCCGGATACGAGCACCGACCCCCCGACCCCGGCTGCCTCGATCTTGAGATCCTTGGTCGTGGCAATTGTTCCGAGCACGCGAATATTGCCCGACAGGTTGCTGAGCGTCAGCGAGTCGGCATTCGTGCCGGTATATTTGTTGAGCAAGACCACGCCCGCTTGCGCGCTGAGCTTGCTTGCGCCGCCGCCCGTTTGAGTGATGGTTCCGCGGTAGACAACGCCCCTGTTGCCGAGCATTTCAACGGCGCCGGCCGAGACGATTTTGATGTTCGGCGCCGTCTCGTCGGCCGTCCCCATCCAGGTGTCGAAACTGAAGGTGGCGTTGCTGTCCGCGCCGGTCCCGTCGATCAGCACACCGCCGCTTCCGGCCTCGATCGTCGCCATGGCCGGGTTGCTGGTGGCCGTGCCGAAGGAGATTGCGGATTTGCTGGTGCCGCCCGCATTCGTGGCACCGCCGGTTCCGGTGATCGTAACCTTGTTGGTACCGGTGATCTTGATGTCCTGGGTGTTGGAGAACAAGATGCCGTTGGTGCTGGTCGCGCCCCCCAGCGAGTAGCCGTTCAGCGCAACATTGGTGCCCTTGAGGACGGTCCCTGCCGCACTCGTATCGACACGGATCCCGAGATATCCAGTGGAGGTTCCGGTGAGCGTCAGGTCGCCCGTCGTCGTGATGTTTGCCGCGACGCTGCCTGCGATCCGAACTCCCGAGCCATTTGCAGGCGAACCGATGTTGCTGGTGGCGCCGACGAGCTTGATGCCACCATCCCCGGCGGCCATGGTTGCGCCGGCGATGTACACGCCCGTATAGTTGGAGCCGGTGTTACCGTAGCCAGTGATACCGCCGGTGCCGTTCGTGGTAACGGTACCGCCCAGAAAGATGCCGTTCGAGGCGACCGAATTCAGGTCGCCGCCACGCATGAAGATGTTGCCTCCGTTCGCGTCGACCGTCGATCCGGCGAGGAGCGAGACGGAAATACCGGTGGTGGAGCCAATGGCGGCACCACTCATGTCGGCCGCCGAGCCACCATAGAAGTTGATGTCGCCCCCACCCGACGCGATCTTCTTGTTGACCGTGATGGACCCCGTCGCGCCGTCATTCGATCGGCTGTTCAGGGTGACGTTCATCTTGCCGGCACCACTTTCCGTGGTGATGTCATTGTCCAGGACAATGTTCGTGGTAGACTTGATGGTCAGGTTCGAAGCGCCCGCTGCCGAGCCCTTCTTGGTGATCGCGCCGAGCGACAGCCCGTCGCCCTGCAGCAAGGTATTGCCTGTGGTCGCCAGATTCACGGCGCCCGTCGTCAGCTTGCCCGCAGCCTTCACCGAAACCGTTCCGCCGTTCGACGTGAACTGGCCGAAGGTGATGTCGCCGCTGCTGGATTCGATGGATGCGTTGCTGCCCGCCGTAATCGCCATGTCACCCATGACGATGCCCTTGCTGGGCGCGCCGGCATTGATCGACAGCGTACCGCCGCTGCTGATGAAGGAGCCGCTTGGCAGTTGCGAAGAGGCCCCGCCCGCCTGTGCCGTGATCGCCGTGTCAGCCGCGCTCGTCGCACTCGCATTGATCGTGAGATCGCCGCCAGCGCTGATCGTAAGGGGGGTGCCGCCGACACCGAGCAGCAACGCCGTCTTGGGCCGCACACCATTGTTGAAGGAGGTCGTGCCGCCGCTGGCGGTCATGCTGATCGCACCGCCGGTGCTGATCGTCTGGACGCCCGCACCGATGAAGGCGATGCCTTCGACGGCATTCGCGCCGCTCGCCGTGCCGGTCAGGCTAATCTTGCCGCTCGTCGAGGTGATCCCCGCCCCTGTATTGGAGTTGATCATTAGCCCGGTGTCGGCACCCGTCGCCTGACCCTGCATCGTGATGTTGCCGGACCCGGTCGACACCACCGCGCCATTCGACAGGAGCACGCCGACGCCTGCGAAGGCAGCACCGGCGCTTGTCCCCAGGAGGTTGATGGCACCGGAGGTGGTGGACATGGTCGCGAGACTGACAAGGCCGTAATTGGCATTGCCGGTGGCCTTGATTCCGATCGAGCCCGTTCCGCTGGTCTTGATGACGGTGCCGGCCTCGAAGCGCACAGCCGCATTGCCGGAATTGCCCTTCACGCTATGGGCTTCACCCGCCAGGCCGATATTGCCGCCCGCCGCATCCAGCGTGGTGCCGGTGCCCGTGACCAGGATGCCATGGGCATCGATGGCGGTGGATTTCGCCGAGCCGGTGGCTGCGAGATCCGCGAGATTGGGCAGGGCCGATCCGCCCCATGCCACCAGGTCACCGCCCGCGGTCCCGATGCTCTTGCTGATCGTGATCGTGCCCGATGCGCCGTCATTGGCCCGGCTGTTGAGATAGACGTTGATCTTGCCACCGGTCGACGCAGTGATCGCGCCGCCGACCGAAAGATCGGTGGCCGCCTTGAGCGTAAGCGTCGAGAGGTCGCCGCCGGTCTTGCTGATCGTGGCGGTGGTGGAGAGCGCGCCGCCGCTGGAGAACAGCATGTTGCCGGCACCGGTCTGGGTGACGGCGCCGAATGCCAGTGTTCCCGGGCTCACGACGGTGATGTCGCCCGGGCCGCTGAGGGCGCCCAGGCTGATGTTGCCGGCGGTCGTGCCAACGTTGATCGCGCCGGACGCCCCGGAGGCGACCAGCCTGTTGGTGATCGTCACGTTCCTGTTGCCGGTGAGCGTGATGCCCCCGGCGCTGGTGATGTCCGCCGTGGATGCGCTTGAAATCGCCGAGCCGGTCTGCGCGGTGCCCTTCAGGAGGATGCCGCCGCTACCCGCGGTGATCGCCCCGGCCCCGCTCAGGATCGAGATGGCATGATTGCTCCCGGTCGCCGAGCCCTCGATCGAGATGCTCCCCGTTCCCGAGGTGATGATCGAGCCGCCGCTGCCGAAGCGGATGCCGTTGCTGGCAGAGCCGGTATTGGCACCCTTGATGGCGACGTTGCCGCCGCTCGCGTTGATCACGCCAGTGATGTCGACGCCGCTCGTCGCGGCATCCTGCGCCGCGCCGGCAGCATCCACGCCGCCGCCGATGATGAGGTTGCCGCCATTGGTATTGATGCTGCCGGCAACCGCGACGCTACCCACGCGCGTTCCGTTCGCGGCATCATCGTAGCGGCTGTTCAGCACGACGTTGAGCTTGCCGGTCCCGGCACCTGACGCAGTGATGGAGCCGTTCAGCTTGATGTGGCGATAGGCCAGCAGGCTCAGCGTCGCATCGGCCGATCCCGTCTTGGCAATGGTGGCGCCCGCGTCGAGCGTGATGTCTCCGAAACCGCCGGTCGGCGAGGTCGTGCCGGTTGCGATGCGGACGCTGGTGCCGGCACTGAGGGCGCTGTTGATCTGGGAAACGTTGGCGACCGAAGTCGAGCTCGTGGGCGTGAAAGTGAACGGGTCGCTGCCCGCGAAGTTGCCGTTGTTGGTGGCGGCCGACGAAATGGTGATGTCGGCAGGATCGAGCAGCCACTGGCCGGCCTTGCCGGCGACGCCCGACGCGTCGACCTGGCCCACGGCCTGAAGATTGCCCTTCGAGGAGGTCTCGACCATGCCGCCGTTGGTCGCGCCGTGCGCATCGATCCGGCCGGTGAAGTTGGTATAGGCGTCGGACCACAGCACCGCCGTGCCACCCGCGCCTTCGGTGCCGGAAACGTCGATCGTCGCATTCGGCGCCATCACAACGGCGTTGGCCGTCTGCAGATCATGATCGGCAACGCGGAGCGAGGCGTCCGCCCCGCCCTGCCAGTCGCCGCCGACCAGCACCGTGCCGCCCGTGGTGCCGGATGCGTCGAGCTTGGCGCCCTGATCGAGCAGGATGTTGGTGCCGGTCACTTCGATCGTGCCGCCGGCGCCGTCCGCCTTGCGCGCCGCGAGCGTGCCGGAAATGTGCGCCTCGCCGCCTTCGCCGGCGGTGAGGAAGATGCGGCCGTCCCGGGTGGACACACCCGTGGCGTTGATCACGCCGCTGGTGTTACCGGCGAGCGCGTAGACGTTACCGCCCTGCGCGCGCAGTTCGGCATTCACGGCCTCGATCGATCCCGCGTTGGTCACCGATGTACCGACGCCGCCGATCACCACGGAGAACTTGCCGTCCGAAAGCGCCTGGTCGCGCAGCAGCACCTGATAGCCTGCCAGCAAGCCCACGTCGCCGTTCGCGGCGCGGATCTCGCCTTCATTGATGACCTTCGCCGCGACGAGCGCGACGTCGCCGCCGACGCTGCCGATCTTGCCGTAGTTGACGATCGTCGCTTCGCTCGCACCCGAGAGCGTGAGATCACCGCCTGCCAGGAAGCTCTCGTTGGACATGTCCTGGGTCGAACCGACGAAACGCCCACCGACATTGATCTCGCCCGTCTTGCCGACGACAATGCCGTTCTTGTTAATGAGGTAGACCGAGCCCTCGCTCTTCATCAGACCATTGATGAGGCTCGCCTCGTTGCCCTTGACCCGGTTGAGGGTCGCGCCGTTCTTGCCATTGCGGAAGTCCACCGTCGCACCTTTGGCGACGGAGAAGCCGTTCCAGTCGATGATCGCCTTGGACGACGATTGCTGCACGGTTGTTGTCTGCCCGTGGGTCTCGATCGCTGCCTGACCCATCACGATCTGGCCGCCCGTGGGGAGCGTCTGCGCGAATGCAGGCGCCGTCATGGGGAGCAGACCGGCGAGGGACAGGCCAAAAATCGGCAGGGACTTCAGCGTAGCGGAACGAACAGACGAACGAGCAGGCATAGGTGCTTCCTTGGCGTTCTGGAGATCTTGATGAATAGGATTTTGGTCCTATTCGTAGATCGCCAAATAAAATCTATGAGCACCGGCTAGTTCATCATCGTAAACAAAATCCTAATTGAGAGTATTAGTTACATTATGCGCTTTACTGATAAGAATAGTATCAATGTAACATTATATTACATTTGCAGATACTGATCTCATTTCACGCAGTTGTTTAGTGAGGCATTTGTGGGGTTCCCGCGGTGAGAAGGCATCGGCTTGCCGGGGCAACAATCACCCAGGATCTCCACCCAGGAATCGTCGCCCCGCCGCTGAGGCTGCAGGGAGAGGGTGGCAGGCAGTGGCAGGAGACGACCGGCTGATCCGCGCGATCTAACTTGCCTGAATGGCCCGCGGCAGGTCGAAATAGAAGTTGGCGCCATCGCCCGAACGAGACCGGCAATGGATCGAGCCCCCGAGCCGCTCCACGATCTCCTTGCTGATCGCGAGGCCAAGGCCTGTTCCCACTCGCGAGCCAAGCGCCTGGGCGAAACGCGAGAAGATGCGCGGGTGGAGTTCGTCCGGCACGCCCGGTCCGTTGTCGGTCACGCTGACGCGGTGGATGCCGGGATGAGCGCTCACATCGACAATGATTTCCCCGTCGGGAGGCGAGAATTTGATCGCATTGGACAGGAGATTGACCAGAACCTGCAGGAGCCGCTGGTCGTCGACGCATGCCTCGCTTGGCTCAGCGGGCAACTGCAAGCGAATCGTGACATTCTTCTCCCGCGCGAGCGGACGCATATCCGTGACGGCCCTTTTGGCTAAGGGGTTGAGATCGCAGACGGACAGCCGGAACGATACACCCCCGCTGGAGATCCGCTCGATGTCCAGCAGATCGTTGATCAGCAGGATCAGCCGGTTGGCATTACTGTTGGCGATGCCCACCATCTCGCGCGTATCCTCCGAGAGTTCGCCCGTGTCCCCCTCCAGCACCAGGCCGAGGGAACCGGAAATCGCGCTGAGCGGCGATCGCAGCTCATGGCTGGCCGTGGAGATGAACTCGTTGCGCCGCCTTTCGGCCTCGAGCCGCTCCGAAATATCGGTGACGACGAGCAGCGCCCGGTCGCCTTCCGGGAGCACCAGCGATGTTTTCGCGACCTCGACCGGAAAGCCTTTGCCGGACGGCTGCCCCACCATCATCCTGTGAACGCCAAGCGGCAGGACGGACCCGGGCGGAAATTCCTCTGAGGCGGCAGATCGCTCGCCGCTCCAGGGCTGCAGGACGCTGCTGCTTGGACGCCCGAGAAGCTCCGAACTCCTGATGCCCAGCAATCGCTCGGCCGCCGGATTAACCGCCTCGATCCGACTCTCGGCATCCACCACCATGAGCGGACTGGCGGCCCCCTTGAACACGAGATTATGCCGCTGGGACGCAGATTCCCATCGCTCGATGAGCTTTCGTTCGTGGCGTCGATAGGCCCGGGTCGCCGTGACATAAGTCACGAGCGCGAGCGTGAGCAGGCCGAGCAGAGCGAAGGAGCGGCTCCAGCGCTCTCGGTCGAATGCCAGCAGGTCCTGCCCCAGCTCTTTGGTGCGAGCGCGTTCCAGCGCAATCAGCTCTCCGATGGCCGCTTCCGCCCGCCGGGCGGCGTCTGCGCTGCAATTCGCCTGGGGCGCGAATTGCGTGAGGCGCTCGATCGGCGCGCTGGCCTCACGGCTGGCTTCCTGCGCCTGAAGGGCACGCAGTTGCTGAAGGAGATTCGCTATCCTCCGGTTCTCTTGCGGAGGCCGGCCATTGCCGGCGTCGCATGTCCCGTCTTCGGGTGGAGCAAGATCGGGGCGAGGCACAAGCCGGTCTATATCGTGGACCAGGGTCAATGTTCGGCCGGCCCGGGTCAGTTCCTCGGCAATCCGGCTGATGCCGGTCGATGTCCGGACGAATGCGAAGCCGATCAGGGCAATGGCCGCAAGGATCACGCTGCCGAAAAAGATATGGATTGCATAGCGCCACCAGTTGCGCCCAGCGATCAAACGTTCTGCCTGTTGTGCCGTGCGCTCCACCGCTCAGCGCCCTCCCCACATGGCGGGATCTGGCGACCATCAAAGGCAGAGCGTTATTGTCTCCGACTTATTGTGATCCGTTTGTCCCTGACGACAGAAGTCGCGAAGAGAGATTTCGTTCCCACGGGCGGAACCAACATTATAGGTCATTCGCTTTCGAGACTTTCCCCGTCGAACATCCGGCGAATATCTTGGGCGAGCGTGCGAAAGTGGAACGGCTTGTTCAGCGTCCCCAGTATGGCCCCGTCATCAGCGGGCCATTTGTCCGTCAGTTCGCCATTGGCCGTGAAGAAAATGATCGGGAGCTTGCTATCGATTACGCGAACCCGCCGTGCCGTTTCCAGACCGTCCATGCCTGGCATGATGACGTCCAGCAGGATCAGGTCGGGCTTGCACTCCGGATCGGCCAGAAGCTCCAGCAGCGCTATTCCACTGTTCAGTTCTTTGACGACGAAGTCAGGCTCTCTCGAAAGCACCCGCTGCACCACGAGCCGAAGATCGTCCTCGTCGTCCACGTAGAGTATCTGAATCGGTCTTCGCCCGCTTTGGGGTTGCGCCATGTCTTTATCCTATCCGGGGAAGCCGTCATGAATGCACCGGCTGCCGGCTCGTCGCGCCTGATGGTTCAGGAATCGAGCCCTTACCGCCGCTCATATTGGACTGCAGAGGTAATAGAAACGGAAATGAGGTGATAAGATGGAACGGCCTGACGATTCTTCAGCTTCACGTTCACAGTTGGAGGCGCAGCTTTACGATCTGCAACATAGCATGCGCAACAAGCTCGGCATTCTCGATGGCACATTTGAACTTATGCACCCCCTGGAATCAGCGTCAGACGATCAGGAAAAAGAGGATATCGCCAGGTTTAAACGAAATATTGAGTCGTTACACGAACTCATCGAAGAAATATCAAGCGTGATTGATATGGTTAACAGAAATTAATACTTATTCGTTTCTGGCATTTTGCAAAATGTTACAATAAGAAACTTTAAAATCTTGGGTTTTTCACTAGAGATGCCATCTGATAGAGACGGATAGTTTCCGTTCTCTTCCGACAATATGCAGGGAGTGAGTTCGCGACGCCGCGCCCCTCGGGCAGCCCGCCTCCCGCCTGCCCGATTGTCGAGCAAGGTCATTCTGACCGTTCAAGATTGGAAGACCGTACCGATGCGTATCGACCATTGTCGTGGCGCGCAGCTCGTTGTCGTGCCTGCGGCCGAGCGCCCTTGCGCGAAAGCATGTTCCCGATCGTCAGGTCGCTGCGAGGCGGCTGCCGCATGGGCTGTGCTGCCCGCCCCTTCCAGCGCCGACGCCTGATGAAGCAGGTCCAGATACCCCGGGACGGCAGCGCCGTCCGACCGGCCGGGATGGACTTGCCCGCGCCGGGGCCAGCAAACGAGACCTGGCTGGCGCGCGCCTGCGAGATGATCGAGCACACCGCGCTGGGCGAATGGGCTTTCGACCCCCGGAAAGACCTGGACGTCGAGCCTGAGCCGCTGAGACACGCCCTTGCCAAGCTCATGGAGCGGGTCTCGACGCTGTTGCGGGCGAGCGAACATGCCGCCCTTACCGATCCCGCCACGGCCCTGCCCAACCGGGTCGGCTTTCGCCGTCTCGTCGAAGCGGCGATCCATGATGGTGCCGCCGGGGCTACGGTGGCATCCCTCATCCAACTGAGCCTGGATTCGTTCAAGAAGATCAGCGATCGCCTCGGTTATGCGGAGGGAGATCGGCTGCTCCAGCTGGCGGCCGACCGGCTCCGGCTGATGGCCGACCTGTTCAGCGAACTCCATCCCCAGCACAGCCGGCCTGTCATCGCTCGCCTTGGGGGCGACGAGTTCGCCATCTTCATCGCCGGTGAAGTCCCCGCCTCCGATCTTCAGGACCTTGCCGTGCGTTGCCTCCAGCTCATCGAGGAGCCGTTCGATCTCGGCGGCCTGGGCCTGCCAGCGGCTATCAGCGCCAGCGCCGGCATCGCGCGCATGCCCGAGGACGCGCAGGATTTTGAGCGGCTGATGGCCAAGGCCAGCCTTGCTATGCACGAGGCCAAGGCAAGCGGCGGCAATCGGGTCTGCGTCTGCCATCCCCAGATCATCGAGCTGGCGCGGGCCCGGGCACGCCTCGAAGCCGAGCTGCGCGTGGGTCTACAGCGGGGCGAACTGGAATTCGCCTTTCAGCCCAAACTGCCCACGGCGCCGCACACGCGCCCCTCCGCCGAAGCGCTGATCCGCTGGCGTCATCCGGAGCAGGGACTCCTGCTACCGGGCGCTTTCCTGCCGCTGGCGGTAGAATCGCGGCTGATCGTCGAGATCGGCCGCTGGACCCTGCTGGAAGGCATGCGGATTGCACGCAAATGGGCAGAGCAGGGCAACGCATGCCTCCTCTCGCTGAACATCACGGCGCAGGACATCCGGCAGCCGGATTTCGTCGACTTCATTCGCGCGTCCCTCGCCCAGACCAATGCGCCGGCCGAGCTGCTCGAATTCGAAATCACCGAATCGATGGTGATGGAGGATTCCCCTCTTCTCGCCGAGCGCCTTCTCGAGATCCGGTCCCTCGGCATCCGCATTGCCATCGATGATTTCGGCACGGGCTACTCCAATCTCGCCCGCCTGCTGCATCTGCCGATCGACTGCATCAAGATCGACCGCACGCTGGTGACCGACATCGTGGGCCGCAGCGATTACCAGACGGTGGTCCGGACCTTCGTCAACCTCGCCGAGGGGCTGGGGTTCGACGTGATCGCGGAAGGCGTTGAGACGACCGCCCAGGCAGCCCTGTTGCGGGGCATGGGCTGCCACGCCCTGCAGGGTTTCGCGATTGCGCCGCCCCTGCATGAAGTCGATTTCCTGGCGTGGCTTGAAGAGCCCTACATGGCCAACGCTTATCTCCCCCGGGCCCGATGATCATGAACAGGCCATCCTCGAACTGGCGGCTATTCGTCGTCACGGCCCTCGCCGGCGCATGTCTGCTCGGGGCGGCAAGCGCCCACGCGCAGGACCTGAGCGATTACTCCCTTGAGGACCTGCTGACGGCCGAATCCACCTCGGTCGCCAAGCGTCGGCAGCGCGTGAATGACAGTCCCGCGGCCGTCACCATCATCACTCAGGAAGATATCCTGCGCTCGGGCGCACAGAGCATCCCCGATCTGCTGCGTCTCGTGCCGGGCGTGGAGGTGGGGCAGATCGACAGCGCGTCGACGGCCGTCTCGGTGCGCGGCTTCAGCACGCGCTTCGCGAACAATCTGCTCGTGATGATCGATGGCCGCTCGCTCTATGTCTCGGGTCTTTCGGGTGTGCTGTGGGACCAGCAGCTTGTTCCCCTGTCCGACATCGAGCGGATCGAGGTTGTCCGCGGTCCCGGCGCGACTCTGTGGGGATCGAATGCCGTCAACGGCGTCATCAACATCATCACGAAAGACAGTATCCAGACGCAGGGCTGGCAGGCCAATGCCTTCATCTCCGGCGACGCCCGCAATGCCACGCTGCGTTATGGCGGCAGCGGGGAACGGCTCAGCTACCGCGCTTATGTGACCGCTCGCGATCTCGACGGACTGACGAAGGCGGATGGCCAGCCATGGAGCAGCGGCTCGAGCGCCATCCAGGCCGGTTTCCGGCTCGATGCCGTGCCCAATGACCGCGACACGGTCACGCTGCAAGGCGACGTCCAGCATGGAAATTTCGTGGCGGACCTGCTGCAGACGCCGCCGCGCGTGCAGCAGCCGGATTATTATCCGTTCAATGGCAACTTCACCGGCGCGAACGTCCTTGCGCGCTGGTCGCGCCAGTGGAGCGACCAGCGCGAGTTCAGCCTTCAGGCCTATTATGATCTGGTCCGGCGGCGTGAGCTCGGCGTGGACGTCACCCGGGCGCTGCAGGATGTCGATGCCAGTCTCCGACTGGGCAGCGACCGGCAGGAACTCGTCCTGGGCCTGAATTATCGCCGCACCACCGACTCCTTCGAATCCTCGGACAGCTTTGTCTCCTTCTCCCTCCCCCGGCAGACCACCCAGTGGATCAGCGGTTTCGTCCAGGAGGACGTCTGGCTGATGCCCGAGCGCCTGCGGCTCTCGATCGGCACCAAGGCGGAATACAACACGATCAGCGGTTTCGCGCTTCAGCCGAGCATTCGCCTGCTCGCCAGGCCGAGCGACGCCATCACCTTGTGGGCCGCTGCGTCCCGGGCCGTCCGCACGCCCGCCCGCTTCGAGCAATCCGTCAATGTGGATCTGGGAATGCCGGCAGGATCATCAATGAATCCCCTGCCCATCAATATGCTCGCGCGCGTCCAGGGCCAGCCGTCCCTGTCCGCGGAGCGGCTCGACGCTTTCGAGATCGGCGCGCGCGGCAGTCTGGGCAGCGCGCTCACTTATGACATCGCCGCCTACTACAACCGCTATCACAACCTCATCGGCTATGAGGCGACCGGGCAGTCGATGAGCTATTCGCCCGCGCCCGTCATGATCCTCGACTATCGGAGCGCCAATATCGGCTGGGGCCGGACCTTGGGCCTGGAAGCCTCGCTGACCTTCAGTCCCTTGCCCGGGCTCAGGCTGCAGGGCACCGGATCGCTGCAGGATCTCTCGTTCAAGACGAAGGATGACACCTCGATCAGCCACGCGGTCGCTGGCCTGTCGCCGAAATTCCAGTCGGGCCTGCGCGCAAGCTATGACATCGGACCCGATCTGGAAGTCGATGCATGGCTGCGCCATGTCGGCGCGCTTTCGAGCAGCGATATCCCGGCCTATGATGATCTCGACCTGCGGATCAATTATGCGGTCCTTCCGCGCCTGAACCTGTCCCTGATCGGTCAGAACCTGCTCACCGAGCGCCGGATCGAATTCGCGCAACAGCTTTATCCCTCACCCCGCAGCTATGTGTCGCGCTCGGTCGCGCTGCGCGTCTCGCTGGATTTCTGAGATGAAGCGCTTCCTACCCCCCTTGCAGCCCTTTGGTCTGGGCATTGCGGCTCTCGCGCTGACGGCGATCCCCTCGTCCGCGCACGCCGCCACGGAACCGCCGCATCTCAAGGCAGCGATCATCTACAACATCATCCGGTTCGTCGACCTCCGTCCGCCGAGCGGCCGTGTCGTCCTGTGCGTCCCCGGCAACGAACCTCTTGCCGATGCCTTGCAGGTCTATGACGGCCGCAATGTCGCAGGCGGGCGGCTGGAGGTCAGGGTCGTCAAGCGGACGGCCTGGAGCGTCGATTGCCGGATTGCCTATGTCGCGCCTGGCTCCGCTGGCCCCGCCGGCAACGCCCCGCCCCCGGCGACGCTGCTCATCGGCGAAGGATCGGACTTTCTTGACCGCCAGGGAAGCGTCGCGATCGTGAGCTTCGGCCGGCAGATCGGCTTCGAGGTGAACCTTACCGCCGGTGCCCGCGCCGGCGCGGTCTTCAGCTCACGGCTGTTGCGCCTGGCACGCGCGGTCAAGGATTGAGCCATGGCCCTATTCGCACCCTGGAGCTTCCGTCGCGGCCTGATCGCGACGGTGCTCAGCAGTTGCATGGTAGCACTGTTGCTGAGCTGCGCCGGGCTGGCCGCCTGGCAATATCACACCCAGCGCGCGGCGAATGTCGAGCGCCAGCAGGAGCTGGGAGAAGTCGTGGCCGCCACCCTGGGCGCACCACTGGTCTTCAATGATGCGAAGGCCATCCAGGAAACGATCGCCTCGATCGCCCGGATCAAGACAATCCGCTCGATCGAAGTCTATGATAACGAGCATCATCGTCTCGGCTTCCTCGGCCCTGCCTCCCCGAGCGGCCCGGGCGGCACCCGGACCGCCCCACCCCGATCAGGCTGGGACGAAAACGGCCTGCAGGTGGTGACCCCGATCAAGGTGGCAGGCGAAACCGTGGGCTGGCTGAAACTCTCGGCGGCCACCGAAACACTTCCGGCGATGATGCTCCGCACGCTCGGCGTCGCCAGCGCGTTCGGCAGC